>PXTQ01000001.1:0-27147 GCA_003022505.1 Bacteroidetes bacterium QS_8_64_10
CCCGCCGGTGACGTAGAGGGCTTCGCCGGCTACGTGCAACGCCTCGGCCGCGAGCCGGAGTTGCGCCGTGCCATGAGCCGACGCGCTACCGAACGGGCGCAAAACTTCGAGTGGGAGACCGTCCTGGAACGCCTCGTCGGCTATTACGACGAAATCCTCGATCCTGCGCCTGCCCCCGGCGGCGACGGTGCTGCGAGCGAAGCCGTGTTCTCGGCTTCCTCTCCGGCCGCGGCCTCGTAATCGTATTTCCTGTTGCGTATTTTGCGCCGAGCAAGCACCCTCCAGGGGTACAATTCAGCGGGTGACTTTCACTTCGCGTTTCGCGCAGATTCGCAAGCTCTCGCTCTCCCGTTCTCCCACGCTCCCCTTCTCGAAATGCGCCTGCTGTACGTCAGCCACTCGTTTCCGCCGCCGGGCCGGCCGCTCAAAAACGTGGGCGGCATGCAGCGCGTAGCGACGGAACTGCACGCCGCGCTCCGGGCGCGCTCCGACGTGACGCTCGACGACGTGCTGCTGCGCACCTCGTGGCGCTGGACGCACCTCAAGACGCTGCCGTTTCTGGCGAAGGTCTACCGACAGGTGAAACGCCGCGTCGAGGCAGGCGCGGCCGATGCCGTGCTATTTTCGTCGATGGTGACGGCGAGCACGGCGTGGCCGCTGCGATCTACGCTCTCCGAGGCGGGCGTGCCAATGGCGACCATCGCGCACGGGCGCGACGTGACACTGCCCGTGTGGCCGTACCAGCGCTTGCTGCTGCCGCGCGTCTTCGGAGCGCTCGACGCCGTGCTGCCGGTCAGCCGAGCCACCGGCCAGGCCTTGCGCGAGCGTGGCCTACCGGAACGCAAGGTGCGCGTCGTACCCAACGGCGTGGATACGGAGCGCTTCGCGCCGCCCCGGAATCGCACCGCCGCGCGCCGAGCGTTGACGAGCGCTGCGGACGCCTCACTGCCGGACGATGCGCTGCTCTTGTGCAGCGTGGGTCGTCAGGTCGAGCGCAAGGGCTTTGCCTGGTTCGTGCGCCGCGTCATGCCGCGCCTGCCGGGCAACGTGCACTACTGGCTCGCCGGGGACGGCCCCGAGGCGGACGCGCTCCGCGACGCCGTCGATCAGCACGACCTGACGGGCCGCGTGCGCCTGCTGGGTCGCGTGCCGGAGGCGCTCTTGCAGAGGCTCTACCGAGGCAGCGATTTGTTCGTCATGCCAAACGTGCCCGTGCAGGGCGACATGGAGGGTTTCGGCGTGGTGATGCTGGAGGCGAGCCTGAGTGGCCTGCCGGTGGTCGCCGCCCGGCTCGAAGGCATCCGCGACGTGATCGCGGAGGGTGAAAACGGTCACCTCGTCGAATCCGGTGATGCGGGCGCGTTCGCTGATCGGATCCGGCAGTACCGCGACGACCGAGCGGAGTTGCGCGAAGCCGCACAACGCGCCGCCCGCTACACGCGCCGCACGTTCAGTTGGGGGGCCGTTGCCGGTGAGTACGTGGAGGCGCTTCGCGCCCTCACGGCTGAGGAGCCTGCTGTGCCCGTGCCGGCATAGTACCGATGTGCCAGAAACGAACGGTGCGATCTACCTTTGCCCCGCCCGCCGGCGGAAGTGCGCCTCCACGTTCCGCCCGCCTCGCGCCGACGTGTCGCGCTGGAGCTGAACCGGAGCGGGCCGCAGCGACCGGTCCTCGCCGGATGATTGCTTGCGCATCGAGTCGGCGCGAACGCCGGAGCGAGCGTGGGCATAGCGCTCGCGGTCGTAGAGCGGATTGGGCGGCGCGCTCATGGAATCGGCGGAGGTAAAATGCGGCTCCGGCTCGCGGTAGCCGGGCGGTCTCCGGAAGCGTCGCTCGGAAAGGTTGAAGCTCGGAGCATCGGTAATTCGGCGGTAGAAGCTGCCCACCAGCGCGAGCGCGTTGTGCCCGCCCTGTCCCCAGAAGTCGGAGCGGAACGTCAGGTTCTGATCGTTGAAGCCGACCCACGCGCCTGTCACGAGCTGCGGGTGCATCAGCAGAAACCAGCCGTCGGCGCTGCGCTGCGTGGTGCCCGTCTTGCCCGCGAGGTCGTACTCGCCGAGGTCCCACTGCCACCGAATGCGGCTGCCGGTGCCGCGCCCGATGACGCCGCGCATCATGTCGAGCGTGGCGTAAGCGGTATATGGATTAAGCGCTTCCCGGGCGTCCGGGGCGAAGCGCGCGATCACCTCGCCGTCGGCGTCCTCGATGCGCGTGATCGTCACCGGCGGATGGCGCCTGCCGTTGTTGGCGAGCGTGGCGTAGGCCGAGGTCAATTCCAGGAGCGACACCGGACTCGTGCCGAGGGCCAGCGACGGCACCGCATCCAACTCGCTTCGTACTCCGAGCCGCCGCGCCGTCCGTGCCACGGCGCTCGGCCCAACCTCGGCCATCAGCTTAGCCGTCACCGTGTTTACCGAGTACGCCAGCCCGTCGCGCAGCGCCATGCGCCGCCCGGAGGAGCCGTGCGCGTTGCGGGGCCGCCACCGCTCGCCCCCCGCGAAGCGGTAGGTGCGCACCACGTCGCGGATGCGGTCGCCGGGCGCGTAGCCTTCGTCCACAGCGGCGGCGTAGACGAACGGTTTGAACGTAGAGCCGGGCTGCCGGCGGGCGAGCGCCACGTGATCGTACTGGTCGCGCTCAAAGTCACGCCCGCCCACCCACGTCTTGACGTAGCCCGTCCCCGGCTCGATGGAAACGAGGCCCGCTTCCAGGCGCGTCCGCGCGGTGCGGAGCGAATCCATGAACGCTGCGTCCTTCGTCAGCCTGTGCAGAGCGGAATCCGGCGTTGCGCCTTGCCGAATGAGACGGCGGTAGCGCGGCGTGCGGCGTACGTACCGGCGCACGAGGTCGCGGCGCTCTTGCCAGAAGTGCGCAAACGGCTCGAAGCGGTCGTTTTGGCGGGCGCGCTCGTAGGCGTCCGTCTTTTCGGAAAGCAAGTCGGGATCGGCGCGGCTCCATTCGTAGCCCGCCACGGCCTGAAGGCCGGCGGTTTCCTCGGCGACGGCGCGGCGAGCGAGTCGTTGGAGTCGGCTGTCGAGCGTGGTATGGACGCGCAGGCCGTCGGCGTACAGGTCGTAACCGCTCGTGTCGGCCCAGCCCTGGAGCCGAGCGCGCACGTGTTGCGCAAAGTGCGGCGCGAGGTCGGACGACGATCCCGGCAGGTGCAAATCCAGGTCAAGCGGCTGCTGCTGAAGACGCTCGGCGCGGCCCTTTTCCAGGAAGCTGTATTTTGCCATCTGCCGGAGGACGACGTTGCGGCGCTCGCAGGCGCGCTCCGGGTGGCGCACCGGATTGTAACGCGACGGCCCCTTCAGCATGCCGACGAGCAGCGCGGCCTGCGCCGGACCGAGCCGGGCGGCACGCGCGCCGAAGTACGTCTGCGCCGCTGCCTCGATGCCGAAGGCGTTGTAACCGAAGGCCACCGTATTCAGGTACATCTCCAAGATCTCGCGCTTCGCGTACTGGCGCTCCATCTTGATCGCCGTTAGCATCTCTTTCGTCTTGCGGCGGAGGGCGCGCGCGCGTCCTATCTTCTTGGGATACAGGTTGCGCGCGAGCTGCATCGTGATCGTAGACGCGCCCTCGCGGTCGCCGCGCAGCGTGCTCCAGGCCGCCCCCGCGACGCGCCGCAGATCGACGCCGCCGTGCTCATAGAAGCGACGGTCTTCGGTAGCGACAAGCGCGTCCTTCACGGATGAAGCAATGCGCCCGGCGCGCACCCACGTTCGGTTCTCGCGGTAGAGGCGCGCCAGCTGCTTGCCGTCGGCGGTGTAAACCGTCGTGGCGCGCGCCGCCGACGGCATCCGCGCACCGCCGAGCATCGCCCAGCGCCGCTTGCCGCGCAGCCATCGTTTTTCACGTGAGGCACTCGTCATGCTCGAATGGGTATTTCATCGCGAAGATCGCAGAGGATGCTTTTTGTGTGAAGGTGCGTATGTGAACGGCTTGCACATCTACTCACGTTCAAACATCCATACCGCTCTGCGCTCTCAGTGGCTCTGCGGTAAAAAGGTAGAGACGTTTCGGCGCAACGTCTCTATTTTGCGATAACGATAGAATTTCGTGCGAGACGCAACCTTCTCCGCTCTTCATCGCTACAAAGATCAGTCCGGGCGTTGATGTTGCCCGCTGCCGCCGCACGCGGCGAGGCAGCCCACGCGACGCCGGTTTTTCTTCATGGTCAACCACGTTTTGAAACATGGCTCGCCGCGTTTATCGGCCCACAGCCCGTTCGTCGGCCTTCCCGCCCGTCATCAAGAATCTGCTCATCATCAACGGGCTGGTCTTCATGGCGCAGCTCACGATGGGCGGTTTCCTGCGCGAGTTCTTCGCGCTCTGGCCGGTGGGCACTCCCACCGAAGCCCTCTCACGGTTCAGCGGGCAGTTCTGGCCCTGGCAAATCGTCACCTATGCCTTTCTGCACGGCGGGCTGGGGCATCTGTTTTTTAATATGTTCATGCTGTGGATGTTTGGCATCCAGATAGAGAACGAGTGGGGATCGCGGCGCTTCGGCGTGTTCTATCTTTTGTGCGTGCTGGGAGCGGGCCTGACGCAGTTGCTGGTGCTGTGGGGCCGTCCCACGCCCACGGTCGGCGCATCGGGCGGCGTCTTTGGCGTAATGCTGGCCTTCGGAATGATGTACCCGAACCGGCCAATTTATATTTACTTTTTGTTCCCGATTAAGGCGAAATGGCTCATCGTTGGACTGATCGCGCTCGAACTGTTTGCCGGCTTCTCCGGTTCGCAGTCGGGCGTAGCGAACTTCGCGCACCTGGGCGGCGCGGCGGTGGGCTACCTGCTGATTCAGTACTGGCGCGGCAAGCTGCCCGTCAAGCCCGACCAACGCGCGCTGCGGTGGTAAAGCCTGCGAAGCTATGAGTCTACGAGTCTACGAAACTACGAAGCGATGAGATTAAGATCGTAGACGCATAGGCTCATAGACTCTCAGGCTCACAACCTCATTTGCGAACGAGCCGCAGCGTCCTTTCTTTGGGATAGCACTTGCACTACTGACCCGTGCATGGGCTTCTACTGATGTGATAAAGATTTGCTCTGCTTTTTGTTAAACGGGCTGCTTTTGCCTTTTCGGTTGGCATGAGCGTCAAGTTTAGCAACCCGCTCACGGCTCATAAACCGCGCGCCTCGCCCGCTTCCATGTCCGTCTTACGCACCGCTCTGACGACCGCGCAGCGCCTCTACCGTCGCTTCTTTCAGCCCGGCGAAAGCACGCAGTTCGACGCGGCCGCCGACGCGCTGCGCCACTCGCAACTCTTTCAACACGTGCCGAGGGGCGTCCTGCGCGAGCTGACCGAGGCGGTGCACCGACGCGGCTACAGCCGCGACGAGTTTATTTACTACGAGCGCGATCCTGGGCTGGGCCTTTACGTGGTGCAGCGCGGGCGCGTGCGGCTGCTCACCGAAGACGACGAGGGCGCGGCACACGAAATGCGCACGGTGGATGAGCACGAGGCCTTCGGCGTGCTCTCGCTCTTCGGCGACTTTCGTCGCCTCGAAACGGCGCAGGCCGTCACGGAGACGCGCCTGCTGGGCTTCTTCCGGCCCGACCTGCGCACGCTCATCCAGCGCCACCCGCGCGCCGGGGCCGCCGTCCTGCTGGCGCTCTCGCGCCACCTCTCGGCCCGCCAGTCGCAGATGATCGACCTCATGACGAGCGATCAGGACAAGCTCCGCGCCATGCGCCTGCGCGACAAGACGCTCCAGCAACTCCGAGAGTAAGAAGCTGTTTGGTAAGCGGAAAGCAAGCGAGCGTAGCGGATTGTGCGTTCAGCAGACCACGACTCCGGAGGCGCATAGCCGCGCTATGGGCCGACGGAGCGGGAGGCTGATGGGCGAAAAGACGCACGCATAGGCCTTGAGTGATTTGCCAAACAGCTTCTAAGGGTTCTGGGTTGCAAGCTGGGCGAGTTGCAGGGTGGAAAGCACCGCTACAGCTCTTCCCTGTTGGTGGCAACCCTATGCGCGATCCGCATACGGTCTGTGCTGGTAGTACTTGGGCCTTATGTCCAGCCTCACGTGAAGCCACGCGACGCCGCCGCCAGCCGTGCTGAGCCAGATCGGCCGGTCGCCGATGCGTCGTTTCATCACTTGGGCGACGGTCTGCCAGAGCGTGTGGTTCTGCGAGGCGGGGGCCTCCCGAGCGAAGGATGCCAGATGCCCGTAAGCCGTTTCCGGCCCCTGCGGACAGGGCGCCACCAGATCGGCGTCTCCACCCAGGTTTTTGAAGACGGCCACATTCGCCTCCGCCTCGGCCAGGTGCGCGGCGAACGGGCTTGGATCCGGGGCGACTTCCAGCCTCGGATCACGGACAGTCGCAAACTCGAACGGCTGGTCCCGGTTATGAGACGTAACCGGGGGCGTCTCCCAACGATAGGCCGAAAAGGGCACCTCCTTTAGAAGCATCAGAAAAAAGGAGCGGAAGGACTCGTCATTCTCCCAGCTATCCAGGACCGCCGCGTAGCTGAGCGCGTCGCCGCCGTCAAGGAGGTTAAACCGGTGCACCTGACCGTCCCGCACTACGTGTCGCCGCGAGCTATACATACTGGCGTGTACGTGCGTAGTCGGAACTGGAGCAGATGGATAGCCTGAAGGCCTGCGCCCTCGGCGACAACGAACTGACCGGGGCGATTCCGGAGGAGCTGTCGCTACTGCAGGACTTGACGAGTCCTCGTCTCCAACACAATCAACTGACGGAGCCGATCTCCAGGGCAATCCCGATGGCATTCACCCACCTCACCTCGATGGCAGTGCTCCCGTCAGCCGATAGTCCACGTGTCGGCGTCGTGGAGGAGCGCTTCGAGGTCGCCTTCGCCGCGCTCCTCGGTGACAGCCTCCAACTGCTCGGTGACGAGATCCTCGTAGCACGGGCGCTCCTCGCGGTAGATCACCCCGAATGGGCGCGGAAGCTCGGAGCCGCCGAAGATGCGCGCCAAAAGGTGCGCCTTCTCGCGGTTCGATTCCTCGTGCACTGCGCAGTCGTCCTCCGACCATCGCCCGTTTTCGAGGTCGATAGTTTCCAGCGAGAGGCCGTCCAGGCGCAGGCCTTTCTTGCCCTCGTCGAACGTCATCGGCTCGCCGTCTTCCAGAAAGAGCGCGCGCTCCGGCTGCGTGTCTTTGTCGGTGAATTCGGCAAAAGCGCCGTCGTTGAAGATGTGGCAGTTCTGGTAGATTTCCAGAAACGACGCGCCCTCGTGCTCGTGGGCGCGGCGCATCATCCGTTTCATGTGCTGCGTGTCGCGGTCCATCGAGCGCGCCACGAACGCACCGTCCGCGCCGAGGGCCACCGCCGCCGGGTTGAACGGGCGATCCAGCGAGCCGTGCGGCGTTGATTTGGTGACCTTGCCCTGCTCGCTTGTGGGGCTGTACTGGCCTTTGGTGAGGCCGTAGATCTCGTTGTTGAAGAGCAGCATCTGCATGTCCACGTTGCGGCGCAGGACGTGAATCAGGTGGTTGCCGCCAATTGAGAGCGCGTCGCCGTCGCCCGTCACGATCCACACGTCGAGTTCGGGGCGGCTGGTTTTCAGTCCGGTGGCGATGGCGGGGGGGCGCCCGTGAATCGAGTGCATCCCGTAGGTGTCCATATAATACGGGAAGCGCCCGCTGCACCCGATGCCGCTGATGAAGACGAAGTTTTCCTTCGGCACGCCGAGGTCCGGCAGGAGACGCTGCACAGTCGAGAGAATCGCGTAATCGCCACAGCCGGGGCACCAGCGCACGTCCTGATCGCTCTGGAAGTCGGAGCGCGAGAGCGTGCCGTCGTCTGCGCCCGGTCCGCCGTCGCCGCTGAAGCCCGGCGGCATGGCGGGTTTTTTGGCGTTCTGCGTTTCGCTTTCACCGGACGACGATGACGGTGGCCCCGACGGTTTCTTCGCACCGGGCGGACCGGCGGGCTTTTTCGTGTCGTCACCGCCGGAATCGTCCTCCGAACCGTTCTCGCCCGAAGACGATTGCAGGCCGGGCGGCAGATCGGGTTTCTTGGTTCCGTCGTTGCTGTTGGAATTGTCAGGCATGTTTTGAGCCAAACCGACTGGTTGTAATTCCAGTAGCGACGTAGCGGCGCTACGTCGCTACTTACGTGAAAAATGCCTATGCGCTCGCCAACGTCTCCTCAATCCCACCCTGAATCTCGTTTGCCGTAAACGGCTGCCCCTGCACCTTGCCGAGCGGCTGGAAGTCGCGTAGGTACTCCGCCCGCAGGACGCGCACGAGCTGGCCGTCATTCATTTCGGGCACCAAATAACGATCAAAGCGATCCAGCGCGCCTTCGAGGTCGGCGGGAAGCGGATGCAGGTGCCGCAGGTGCGCGCTTCCCACCGCGAGGCCGTCCTTGCGAGCGCGGTCCACGGCGGTGCGCACGGCCCCGCGCGTCGATCCCCAGCTTACAACCAACAACTCGCCTTCGTCTGCGCCGTAGATTTCCGTCGGCGGGATCTCCTGCCGGACGCTGTCAATTTTGTCGGCCCGCACGCGCGTCATGCGCTGATGGTTGTCGGGGTCATAGCTCACGTCGCCCGTGCCGTACTCCTTTTCGAGGCCGCCGACGCGGTGCTCCAGGTCGAGCGTGCCGGGCTTCGCCCAGGGGCGCGTGCCATCGTCGTCGCGCAGGTACGGCAGGAACGCCGCCTCGCCGTTTTGATGGTTCGGTTCCTCCGCAAAATCGACCTCGAACGGCGGCAGTTCGTCCAGATCCGGGATCTTCCACGGCTCCGATCCGCTGGACAAATAATTGTCCGCGAGCACAATTACCGGCGTCATGTACTTCGTGGCGATGCGGCTGGCGTCGTAGGCGGCGCGGAAGCAGTCGCCGGGGCTGGCCGCTGCCACGACCGGGAGCGGAGCGTCGCCGTTGCGCCCGTAGAGCGCCTGCATCAGGTCGCCCTGCTCCGGCTTCGTCGGCAGGCCCGTTGAGGGGCCGCCGCGCTGCATGTTGACGATCACCATCGGAAGCTCCGTCATCACCGCCAGGCCGATGGTCTCGGTCTTGAGCGCGATGCCGGGGCCGCTCGTGGCGCACACGCCCAGGTTGCCGCCGAAGGATGCGCCCAGCGCCGACCCCGCCGCCGCGATCTCGTCCTCGGCCTGGAAGGTCGCCACGTCGAAGTTCTTATGCTTCGAGAGTTCGTGCAAAATATCGGAGGCCGGCGTGATCGGGTACGAGCCGTAAAACAGTTGCAGGCCGCTCTTGCGGCTCGCCGTGATGAGGCCCAGGGCCAGCGCTTCCGCCCCCCGGATGGCGCGGTAGGTGCCTTCGTCGAGCGAGGCCGGCTCGACCTCGTAGCGCGCGGCAAACTGCTCGGTGGTCTCGCCGTAGTGCAGTCCTTTTTTAAGGGCGCGCACGTTGGCCTTGCGGATCTCCGGCTGATCGGCAAACTTCTCGGAGAGCCACTCGATGGCCGGCTCCACGGGGCGCGCGTAGCGCCAGAGCGTGAGGCCGAGCGCGAACATGTTCTTGCAGCGGCCCTTCGCGGCCTTGTCGAGGTCGAACTCCGCAAGCGCCTCGCGGGTGAGCGTCGTAAGCGGCACCTCGATCACGTCGTAGTCGTCGAGCGTACCGTCCTCGCGCGGGTCGGCGTCCAGGTCGGCGAGGTCGAAGCTGCGCTCGGTAAAGGCGTCGGTGTTAATCAAGACGTGCCCGCCGCGCCGCACGCGGTCGAGGTGCACCTCCACGGCCGCCGGGTTCATCGCCACGAGCAGGTCGGCGTCGTCGCCGGGGGTGCGCACGTCTACGGAGCCGAAGTGCAGCTGGAAGGCACTCACGCCGTAGGTGGTGCCGGCGGGCGCGCGAATCTCGGCGGGAAAGTCGGGCAGCGTCGAGAGGTCGTTCTGGGCGTAGGCCGCCGCGAGGGTGAACTGCGATCCGGTGAGCTGCATCCCATCGCCGCTGTCACCGGCGAATAGGACGGTGGCGTCGGGTATCGTCTGGGTGGGAGTGTCGATCTGCGGCACGCGCTTTCGTGGTTTCGGGTTGCGGGTAGGGGGCGAGTCGGCGACTCGCCCGTACGGCAGGTTACAAGTTTGCGACCGCTGGAGCGCTTCGTTTGGGCGAGCATCACGCGGTTCGACCGGTCTCGGCTCGCCCGAACGATCAGTTTAGAATCGTTCTAAACAGCGGTTGAGACAACGTCACTCGCGCGCCCATGTTCGCGACGTGCACCGCGACGAGACGGCTATTTCAACAAAGTTTGTCAGGGACGGGACGGCGGCTCGCCCGTACTCGTAGAGAAACGCGCACCACAAAAACGCCTAACGCGCCAACGCTCAAATAATCTCCACGTCGATCTGATAATCGTCGGTCGTAAGCGCAATCGTGCGGTTTTGGTTGGCGAGGCGGTAGTCGGAGATCGCGTCCGGCAGCATGTCGTCGGGCGTGTCCATCTTGAAGAGGCAATCCGCCACGACCTGCCAGTCCTCCTGCGTGAGGTGCACGGTGGCTTCGTTCCCCTCGGCCACAACGGGCGCGTAGTCCAGCACCTTGTTGAGATGGTTGACAGCCTGCTCTTGGTGCAGATTCGGATCCATATTGTCGCTGTGGTTTTGTACGTTGACGCAAGGCAGCCGCAACAACGAACCGTCGGTGCCTGCGTTCCACGGGAACGGAGGACGGCGGACCGCAGACGGCGGGAAGCAGAGCCTATGATCTCAGCCTCGCAGCCGCCCAGATTCCCAGCCTCCCAATCCCATGCAAACCTACCTCGACTACCTCCGCGATATCCTCGAAAATGGCGCGCGCAAGGACGACCGCACCGGCACGGGCACACGCAGCGTCTTCGGGCGGCAGCTGCGGTTCGATCTGCAGGACGGCTTCCCGCTGCTCACGACCAAGAGCGTGTGGTTCAAGGGCGTGGCGGTCGAGTTGCTCTGGTTCCTTTCGGGGGGCACCAACATCCGCCCGCTCGTCCGGCGCAGCGTCTCCATCTGGACGGACTGGCCGCTCGCCGATTACCGTGAGGCGACGGGCGACGACATCTCGCAGGATGAGTTCGAGCAGCGCATCATCGAGGACGAGGCGTTTGCGCGAGAGTGGGGCGCGCTGGGGCCGGTTTACGGTAAGCAATGGCGCGACTTCAACGGCGCGGACCAGATCGAGCGCTTGGTGAACCGTTTATGCGCAAAACCGCACTCGCGCCGCCACCTCGTGAGCGCCTGGAACCCGGCGGAGCTATCGGCGCAACGGCTGCCCCCGTGCCACTATGCGTTCCAGTGCTGGGTCTCGCCGGAAGGCCGGCTCTCGCTCATGTGGCAGCAGCGCAGCGTCGACAGTTTTCTGGGCCTTCCGTTCAACATTGCCAGCTATGCGCTGCTGGCGCACCTGCTCGCGGCGCAGACCGGATACGATGTGGGCGAGCTGATTTTTAGCGGTGGCGACTGCCACATCTACGAAAACCACATCGACCCGGTGAAGGGGCAACTCACGCGCTCGCCGCGTCCGCTCCCGTCGCTCCGCATCGAGCGAACGCCGGACGCGATTTTCGACTACGAGTATGAGGATTTCGCCCTCGAGGGCTACGACCCGCATCCCGCCATCCGCGCGCCGATAGCGGTGTGAGCAGCGGAGAGCCGGGGCGGTTCACATCGCCAGGCCGCCGTCCACGTGCAGAACGTGCCCCGTGACGTACGAGGCAGCGTCGGAGGCGAGGAAAAGCACCGCCTGCGCCACGTCATCGGTAGAGGCCAGCCGGTCGAGCGGCACGTTCTCCAGGATCGTCTCGCGCTGCTCGTCGTCAAGCGCGCCCGTCATGTCGGTTTGGACGTAGCCGGGCGCGACGGCGTTGACCGTGACGCCGCGCTGGCCCAACTCCTTCGCCATGCTCTTGGTAAAGCCGATGATGCCAGCCTTCGAGGCGGCGTAGTTGGTCTGGCCGGGGTTTCCCATCACGCCCACGACCGACGACAAATTGACGATACGCCCGGCGCGCTGCCGCATCATGGGCATGTAGGCCGCCTTCGAGAAATTGAACACGCTCTTGAGGTTCGTCTCGATGACGGCGTCCCAGTCGTCCTCGCCGAGGCGCAGCATCAGACCGTCGCGGGCGATGCCGGCGTTGTTAACGAGCACATCGAGCGAGTCCCACGCTTCCGTCACGCCCTCCACAGCTTCCTCGGCGGC
This sequence comes from Bacteroidetes bacterium QS_8_64_10, assembly GCA_003022505.1. Classification (GTDB taxonomy): domain Bacteria; phylum Bacteroidota; class Rhodothermia; order Rhodothermales; family Salinibacteraceae; genus PXTQ01. The sequence goes on from PXTQ01000001.1 coordinate 12,126, forward strand.
GCTCATCTCGGCAACGTCGCCCTGAAAGACGAGTACGTCGGTGCCGTTATTTTTCAGCGTGGACCGTAGCTCCTCGGCGGCGTCGGTGGAGGAGCGGTACGTGAAGGCGACGCGCGCGCCAGCCCCGGCGAAGGCTTCGACGAGCGCCCGCCCGATACCGCGCGTGCCGCCGGTAATGAGGACGCTCTGGTCGGTGAAGTCGTGGGTCATGCTTTCAGGGCGGTGAGATCAGTCATTTCGGAGAGCGCTATGAGTCAACCCGTATGCGTAATGCGTATTGCGTGAGGGTGCCCGTTTTGTGCGCTCGGGTATTCGTGGATCGTCGGTCGTCGTTTACTTCGCTACGCTACGTGAGTCGCCTGCGGCTCGTTTGTCAGGCGAGATACCGGATAACTTTTGCTCGGGCGCTTATTTTACGACCTACAAACTCCGAAATTACGTTTTACGCAATGCGTCATAAAAGCCGCCGTCTGCGGTCAGCCGTCCGCCGTCCACGCAGCCAGATCCTCCGCCGTGTCCAGGTTGTCCAGCTCCGCCGAGCGGCCCATTGTGCGGCGTGCGAGGCCGCTCAGGACGCGCCCGGCTCCAACCTCCACGTAGCGATCCGCGCCGTCGGCCTGCATTTCCGCGACGGACTGCGCCCAGCGGACGGGCGCGAGCAGCTGCTCCAGCAGGCGCGCCCGGATCTCGTCGGGATCGGTCGTGGGCTGGGCGGTGACGTTGGCGTAGACGGGGCAGCGCGGCTCGCGGATCGTGACGTCTTCAAGCGCCTCGGCCAAGCCATCGCGGGCGTAGGACATGAGCGGCGAATGGAAAGCTCCGCTCACGTCGAGCGGAATGACGCGGCGCGCGCCCTCGTCGCTCGCCTGCTCGATCGCTCGCTCGATGGCCTCCCGGCTGCCGGAGATCACGACCTGACCCGGCGCGTTGTAGTTGGCGGCCTGCACCGGGCCAACGCTCTCGGCGGACACGTCGCGGCAAACCTGCTCGATGGCGTCGTCGTCCATGCCGATGACGGCGGCCATCGTGCCCGGCTCGCGGTCGCCCGCTTCGGCCATCAGTTCGCCGCGCCGCCGCACAAGGCGCAGGCCGTCCTCGAAGGAGAACGCGCCCGTCGCCGCCAGCGCGCTGTACTCGCCGAGGCTGTGCCCGGCGGCCATGTCGGGCGCGTGGTCGTTTTCGCCAAGCACGGCCATGAGCGCCAGGCTGTGCGTGTAAAGCGCCGGCTGCGCCACGTCCGTGGCCGTCAGCGCAGCTTCCTCGGCGTCGGTCGGTTCGCTGTCCTCGCCGCTGCTTGCGCCGAACATCTTGTCGGTCAGCGAAAACTCCAGCAGGTCGTCGGCGGCGTTATAGCGCTCGCGGGCGGGAGCGTGTTGCTCGTAGACGCCGCGTCCCATGCCGACGTACTGCGCGCCCTGGCCGGGGAAAAGGTATGCTGTCTTCGTCGCCATTGCTGCTTTCGTTGAGGTTTGTACGGGTGGGAAACGCTGTGCCAGCGATAGGCGTGTGTTGCGCAATGCGTGATGCGTGAGGCAGCCAGTCAGATACCTTCGTCTATGTGAGCACCCTCACGAAACACGCATCACGAATCACAAAGCATCGACTTACAACCCAGAAGAAACCGCTACGTCCCAGCGCTTACACGTCCAAACCGTTGTACGCCCACCGGATGTGCGCCGCGCTCCACGTAAAGCCGCCGCCGAAGGCCACCAGAACGAGATTGTCGCCGGGGCGGAGGTCGTCCTCGTAATCGGCGAGGCAGAGCGGTATGGTGGCTGCCGTCGTGTTGCCGTAGCGGTCGATGTTGAGCATCACGCGCTCCATGGGCAGGCCCACGCTGTCGGCGGTGGCGCTGATGATGCGCTCGTTGGCCTGGTGCGGCACGAGGTAGCGCACGTCCTCTGCCGCGAGGTCGCCTCGCTCCATGATCCCCTCGGTGATCTCCGCCATCTTCGAGACGGCGCGCTTGAAGACGGGTCGCCCGTCCTGCCGGAGCACGTGCAGCTTCTTCTCGACCGTCTCCGGCGAGGCCGGCCTCCGGCTGCCGCCTGCCAGCATGCAGAGCTGCTCCCAGTCGGTGGCGTCGATACCCTGCTCGATGTCCGTGACGCCGTATTCGTCGTCAGGCTCCAGGAGCACCGCGCCCGCGCCGTCGCCGAACAGAATACACGTAGAGCGGTCCTCGTAGTCGATGATGCTGCTCATCGTGTCTGCGCCGACGACGAGTACCTTCTCGTGCTGTCCGCTCTCGATGAAGCGCGCGCCGGTGGCGAGAGCGTACATGAAGCCGCTGCACGCGGCGGAGAGGTCGAAGCCCCAGGCGTTTTCCGCGCCGATCTTCTCCTGGATGAGGCACGCCGTGGCTGGGAAGAGCATGTCGGGCGTGACGGTGCCCACCACGATGGCGTCAATCGCGGCGGGATCGACGCCGTTCTTGCGGATCAGCTCGCGCGCGGCCTCGGCGGCCATGTCGGAGGTGGCCTCGTCATCGGCGGCAATGCGGCGCTCGCGGATGCCGGTGCGCGTGCGGATCCACTCGTCGCTGGTGTCCACCATCTGTTCCAGATCCGCGTTGGTGAGGCGTTTCTCCGGCACGTAGTGGCCGACGGCCGTGATGGCTGCTTGCTTCATGCTTCAGATCTGGAAGTGTGGATGTTTGTAAGTGTAGCGGTGCGCGCGCTAAAAGAAGCGAAGAACGCTCTCGCGTTCATACTTACACACATTCAAACCTACCCACCTTACTCAAACGCGCCGGCGATGGAGCGCGCCACGTCCTGACGGGCCACCTCGGCGGCTTCCAGGATCATGTGCCGGACGGCGCGAGCGGGCGAGCTGCCGTGCCCAATGATGACGTTGCCGTTTACACCCAGCATCGGCAGGCCGCCGCGCTCCTCGTAATCGAACGGCTTCATCACACCCTCCATCACCCCCTTGACCGCCTGCTGCTCCTGCGGGCCGAGTTGCTGCGCTTTCATCTCGCGCTTGACCATCTCCACGAGGCCCGTCGCTACGCTCTCGCCGAACTTGAGAAGGATGTTGCCGACGAAGCCGTCGCACACGATCACGTCCGCCGCGTGCTGAAGGAGTTCGCGCCCTTCCACGTTGCCCTGGAAATTAACGCCCTCCGCATCTTCAAGAAGCTCGTAAGCCGCTTTCACCTGCTCGTTGCCCTTCGACGGCTCTTCGCCGATGTTCAGCAGGGCTGCGCTGGGCGTATCGACCTGTTTGATGCGGTGCGCATAGATCGCGCCCATGCGGGCAAACTGCACGAGCTGCTCCGGGCGGCAGTCCACGCTGCTGCCTACGTCCACGAGGATGCTGCGCCCCTCGATGGTGGGGCAGTAGCCCACGATGGCGGGCCGCTCTACGCCGGCAATCCGATCCAACACGAACAGCGCAGCGGCCATCACCGCGCCCGTGTTGCCCGCGCTCACGAAGGCGTCGGCCTGCCCTTCGCGCACCGCGCCCAGCCCGTGGTGAATTGATGAGTCTTGCTTGCGCTTGACGGCGGCGGCGGGGGCGTGCACGCGAAGCGCGTCGTGCACCTCGTCTTCCGGGCCGAAGAGCACGACCCGCACGTCGCCCTCGGCCTGATGGACGGCCTGTGCCGCCCCCTCGGTGACGACGGACGGTGCCTGATCTCCGCCCATGGCGTCTACGGCGACGGTGGTTGCCATGGCTTTAGGTTGCTGCTGACCGGGTGAAAGAGAAGGTGCTAATCCATGGGCGGGTTGTTAAAGTCGGTGAAGAGAAGAAGCCCATGAGAACGTATTCATCAAGCCGTACGCTGAGGCGCAAAGCGAAAGGAGAGACGAGCGAAGCGACTCACGTAGTAAAAGGGACGACCGAGGTTTTGCATTCGCCTTTCCCCTTTCGCGCTTCTCACAAGCTGCACCTGTTCAACAAGGCGTCAGCCTCTCCGCTTTTTCGAGCAAAGGCCTAGAAGGCCTAGCGACCCATGCACGATTCAGATAAGATAGACGGCGGCAACGTAAACTTAAAGAAGCTCTTCCTCTGGCTCAATCACCTGACGGCCCCGGTAGTACCCGCAACTCGGGCAGGCTCGGTGCATGATCTTGACGCGCCCGCAGTTGTTGCACTCCTGCGTCTGCGGCTCCTTGAGGCGATTGTAGTACTTGCTGCGCCGCTTGCGCGTGCGCGACTTCGAATGTTTGCGCTTGGGTACGGCCATGACGATCGATTGCTTCGATGCGTATGAAAATGGCAAGCCCGGCTCAAGCCGGAACGGATCGTAGGTATATGGGCGTCAACCGTACCTGATCCGTGTAAAATCTGTTCAGTCCTCCTCGTCTTTGAGCGCGCGCAGTTTCTCCCAGCGTGGGTCGATGGCGTCCTTTTCCTCGTCGGTCTCCTCCTCATCCGGCGCGCCGTAGGCCGTTTGCAACTCTTCCTCCTCCGCGCCGGGCGCGACCTGACGTTGCGGCACGGCCAAGAGCAGCGTGTCGCGCACCAGGTCGGTGATTTCGATCTCGCGGTCGTGGTGGTGCAACTCGCGCACCTCGTCGTAGCGGTCGTCCTCGTCGGGCGAGCCGCGAAACGCGGGCGGGGCAAACAGCACGCCGTAATGCCCGTGCACCAGCTCGTCGAAGGGCTGGAGCGTGCGGTCGCAGATGAGGTGCGCGGTCGCCTCGGTGTCCAGCATTGCCAGAATGCGGTCGTCCTGGCAGTCGAGGCGGGCGCTCACGAACAAGTCGCTAAAGTCGTCCGGGTCGAGGTCTGCGTCGTCGGGATCGGGGCGAAGCTCCACGTGGTGAACGCCCGGATCCAGCGAAGTGATGTCGATGGTAAGCATGGCGTGTGTGGGGTGGGTAAAGTGCCAGAACGCGAATGGGCGGGTGATCCGTTGCGCTTTCACTTCCGACGGAAATCTCACCGCTCGGTGAGTCGAAGAATGGAAGAGCTGAAGAGGCGGAGAACATATCCACATTGACTCCTCGTTGCTTCGCGTGCTGTGCTGTACTTTCATTGCGCGCATCAGATCCGCAGCCCGTGATCAGCTTTTTGCTCGTGACCCCTCGCAAAGGCCAACTGTCTGGGAGCGTGTGAGATGGGAAGTGTGTGCAGATGCTGGAAACCTGAGCAGTTTCATCGTGAGGCTAAAAAGCTGTTTGGTAAGCAGAAAGAAGCCGAGCGTCGGGAATTGTTCGTTCAGGAGACCACAACTCGTGAGGCCCATAGCAGCGCTCCCTCATAGATTCGCGTCTGACGGCGCTTCTGTGAAAACATGGTCTTGCTCTTGACCTTAGCGGAGGCGGTCACTACCATAAATTGTTCGACGGAAAAGGTTGCCGTTCGACATGCAACGCGCTGCGCACGACGCAACCCGACGTGGACAATACCAACTCCGCAAGCTTCGTTGGTGGGTGGACGCGATCTGCCGTGCTTTCTTTGGCGTAACCCCAATAGAAACAAAGGCCTGCGTCTCACAGCTCCCTTGTGGATACCTGATGGAAAAGGTTGACAACGCCGGGTAATCTCCGGTTGACCTTCGCTTGTGCGGGTTGGGGGAAACAGCATCTCTCGTGCGTTGCGTCGCCGCATTGCCGTGGGCAGAGCGCGCGCAGTCTTTACCGTCGCGCACGTATCGCTGATTCCGGAGGCGAGCCTCGCTCGCTTCGCACGCTGGCGCCCCTCATGCAATGGATTCTTCTCCCCAAGCCACCTGGCAAGAATGCCTCACGATCATTCAGGACAACATCACCCGGCAGAGCTACAAGACGTGGTTTGAGCCGCTCGAAGCCGTCGATCTGAAAGAAGAGGACGGGCTTCGCAAACTCACCATCCAGCTTCCCAGCCGGTTCTACTACGAATGGCTCGAAGAGCACTACTTCACGCTTCTCCGCAAGACGGTCACGAAAGTGCTCGGCTCGAACGGGCGGCTCTTCTACGACATCGTGATCGAGCAGGAGAGCGAAGGCGGTAGTGAGCAGCAGGGTCGCGACGACAGCGGGGGCGGCTCACACGTCCACATGCCCGCGCGTCCCTCCGAGTCCGGCGGCGGAAGCAGCCCCGCTGCCGGCAGCGCCTCCTCACCGCAGGCGACGGAACAGCAGGAGCAATCCGCTCCGCAGACGGGCAAGCAGCGAGACGCCTTCGAGCAGCACGAGGCCCGGCAGTCGGAGAACGCGCCCGGCGACGACGAGGCGACACGTCCCGAGCTTCCGGAGCAACAGCAGCAGGCCCCCCGCCGGGGCAATCGGCCCTCGCGCAAGAAGCCCCCGCGCAGCCGGCAGCAGCAAAATGGCGGCACCCGAGACGCGGAAGCGGGCGCGGAGGGGGAGGAGGACGAGGAGATGTCGCAGGTGACGAATCCGTTCGACGCCCCCGGCATCAACCAGTCCGAGGTCGACAGCCAACTCAACGACAGCTACACGTTCGAGCGCTTCATCGAGGGCGACTGCAACCAACTCGCCCGCAGCGCCTCGGTTGCCATCAGCGAGGAGCCGGGCGCGACCAGTTTCAACCCGTTTCTCGTCTACGGTGGCGTGGGTCTCGGCAAGACGCACCTGATCCACGCCATCGGCAACCACGCCAAAAAGCACGGCAAGGCCGAGTCGGTGCTCTACGTTTCGTCGGAGCGCTTTACGACGGAGTTTGTGCAGGCCATTCAGCACAACAACATTAGCGAGTTTTCCCTGTTTTATCGCCAGATCGACCTGCTGATCGTGGACGACGTGCAGTTTTTCAGCGGGAAGGAGAAGACGCAGGAAGAGTTCTTCCACATCTTCAACGCGCTGCACCAGAGCGGCAAGCAGATCGTGCTCTCCTCGGATCGCCCGCCGCGCGAGATTGAGGGCATCGAGGAGCGCTTGCTTAGCCGCTTTCAGTGGGGCCTCTCGGCGGACGTGCAGCCGCCGGGGCTGGAGACGCGCATCGCTATTTTGCAGCGCAAGGCCGAGGACGACGGCATCGAGGTGCCGCAGGAGATCATCGAGTTTATCGCCCGCAACATCGAGCGCAACATTCGCGAGCTGGAGGGTGCGCTGATCCGGCTCTTGGCGCAAAGCTCGCTCGACGCCCGCCCGCTCGACTTGCAACTCGCCAAACAGGTCCTCGGCGACCTGATCGAAGAGGAGCAGAGGAGCATGCAGCTGACCGTCGATCAGATCCAGAAGATCGTGGCCGAGTTTTTCGACATCCCGGAGGATCTGTTGCACGGTCGGACGCGCAAGCGAGCGGTGGTGCGCGCCCGCAAGATGGCGATGTACTTCTGCAAGCAGCTCACGCAGCACTCGCTGAAGGCCATCGGGCAGCGCTTCGGCGGGCGCGACCACTCGACCGTGATTCACGCCAACAACAGCGTCGAGGATCAGATCGAGACGGACCCCGACTACGCCGACACCGTCGAGGAGGTACGCCAACGCATTGAGATGCAGGGGCGGTGACGGCGTTTGCGGGTTGGCGCGTTCAGGTATTGTTGTGTTTGGGGGGGGTTCAAGTGCTTCGACATTGGAAAACCTGAACACTTCAAACACCGCAACACGCAAACACTTCGTCATCAGAACCCCCGAACGTTCTTTTCCGTAGTAACATCACTTTTCACCTAACCGAAACTGACGCGATTGTCTCATGAAATTCACCGCTTCCACTGCCGACCTGCAAGACGCCCTGACGACCGTGGGCCGGGCCGTTCCCTCCAAAAGCACCATGCCCATCCTCGAATGCATCCTGTTTGAGCGCGACGAGGACGGGCACCTGCGCCTCTCGGTGACGGACCTCGAGATCTCCATCGTGAAGCGCGTGCCCGTGCAGTTCGAGTCGAACGGCACCGGCGAGGGCGCGGCAAAGGTGGCCGTGCCCGCCAAGCGCCTGCAAGACACCATTCGCGCCCTGCCGGACCTGCCGCTCACCTTCGAGGCCGACGAGGAGTTCGAGATCACGATGACGACCGATCAGGGCCGCTACCAGATGGTAGGCCACGACGGCGCGGACTACCCGGAGCTGCCCGAACTGGAGGGCACGCACACCGTGACCACCGACGGCGTCCTCTTGCAGCACGCCATCGAGAAGACGCGCTTCGCCGTCAGCCAGGATGCGCTGCGGCCCGCGATGATGGGCGTCTACTTCCAGCTCGAAGAGGATAGCAGCCGCGTGGTGGCGACCGATGGGCATCGCCTCGTGAAGCTCGAGCTCGACGACATGACGAGCGACGAGGACCTCGACTTCATCGTGCCCGAAAAGGCGCTGGGGCTGGCTCGCCGCGTCGCGGAGGACGAGATGTGCACCCTCGCCGTGGGCGACGGCCACGTGAGCTTCGACTTCGGCAACGCGCGCATCCTGGCGCGCCTCATCGACGAGCAGTATCCGAACTACGACGCCGTCATCCCCGACGGCAACGACAAGCTGCTGACCGCCGACCGCGAGGCGCTTTTGAACGCCGTGAAGCGCGTCGGGCTGTATTCGTCCTCGATGACCAACCAGATCCGGATGGCGCTCTCCGACGATCAGGTGGAGATCTCCGCCGAAGACATCGAGCGCTCCAGCGAGGCCCGCGAGACGGTGCTCTGCGAGTACGACGAGGACGACATGGAGATCGGCTTCAACGCCAACTACCTGACGGAGGTGCTTGGCAACATGGACGCCGAGGAGGTGGTCTTCGCGTTCTCGACGCCCAACCGCGCCGGCATCGTGCGCCCGCAGGATCAGAACGAGGGCGAGGACGTGATGATGCTCATCATGCCCGTCATGCTGAACACGTATGCTTGACGGGTTCCAGGTTGGCAAACAAGTTGGCAAGTTTGCTCAAGGAGAAAACCTGCAAACCTGAAACTTGAAACCTCTCGTTATGCCCACTGCCCTGCCACGTAGCGTGCGCGCCCAACTCGGCGAAGAGGCTGCCGACGACTTCACGCGCTGGATAGATCGAGCCGTGCAGGAGCGCGCCGTCCCGCGCGACGAGTACCGCGAGGTGCTCTCTCGCCTGGACGTGCTCGAACACGAAATGTCCAGCATCAAGGAACGGCTGGATCGCATGGACGGGCGCTTCGATACGATGAATGGGCGTTTCGAGCAAATCGATGGGCGCTTCGATACGATGAATGGGCGCTTCGAGCAAATCGATGAGCGCTTCGCCACAGTGCACGAGCGCTTTGACAATCTGAGCGCGTTGTTTGACCAGCGCCTCGACAAGCTCAACGAGCGTCTCGACCAGCAAAGCACGCGCTTCGAGCAACGCCTCGATCAGCAGGGCGCGCAGTTCGACAACCGCCTCGACAAGATGCAGGCCCAAACCAACGAGCGTTTCGACCGCATCCACGAGCAAATGCGCGTGCAGATGCGCTGGACGGTGGGCACGATTGCGCTCTTCGGCACCATCGTCACGGTGCTGCTGGCTATTGCCGAGTTCGGTGCGTAGCAGTTCATGCGCGTTGCACGTTCAAAGGTCGAAAGTCCAAAGGGCAAAGGTGGCATGTCTGCTTGCTTGACCTGCAACCTTCAACCTTCAGACCTGCGACCAATCATGCTCCCAGTACCCGCTGCCAGAAGCCGGACGGTTCCTCACTTTCGCGCTGCTCGCGCCGCCTGTCGCGGCGTACCTCCTCGACGTGCTCCTCGCGGATGAGGTCCAGCTCGGCGGCGCGTTCGGCGGCCTCCGCTGACGTCTCGGCGAGCACCATCGGCGCGCCCGCCTCCTCCACCTCGCGGGCCAGTGTGTGCACCTCGGCGTCGCGGGCCGGCTCCGTCACGTCGCGGATGAAGACCGCCCGCACGCGCTCCGGCTGCTCGGTAGCGATCTCGTGATAAATCTCCGGGTCCTTCTGCCCGCTGTCGCCCACAAAGACAAACTTCAACCCCGGATACGTCGTCAACAACTCGCGCAGGCGGTCGAGCTTGTGCTGCGAGTGGCTCGTCCACATGAATTTTTCCTCCGTAAAGCCGTAGTCCTTCAGAAAGATCGGCCCGGCGGGAATGTTGTGCACCTCGAAGAAGTTCTGAAACAGGCCGTAGAGGCACCGACGCCCTCGAAAGGGATGCGCGTGTGAGCGTTGTTCAGGAGCACCGTGCGCGCCATCTGGAGCCGGCTGGAAGCGCCCGTGCGGATCACGGTGTCGTCCATGTCGCTGACGACGGCGAACTCGGCGTCGGGCGGCGGCACCTCCACCTCACCGGTCGCGCGCACCGGCTCGTCCGGCTCCGGGGCGAGCAGGTTGATCTCGATCTCGTGCCAGATGCGGTCGGGGTCGAGCGGCTCTTGGGGCTGAATCTCGACCTCGAAGAAGCCGTCCTCGCCGGTCTCAGCCTCCAGCGTCTGATCGCGGAAGCGGAGGCGAATGCGCGCGCCGGGCACTTCGTCCGTCTCGATGCGCCGGACGATGCGGGCAGCGTTCGTCCAGAACCGTTCGTTGCCGTCGGGCGGCGGCACCGGTTTGTCATCCAGGACGCGCCCGTACAAGTACAATGTGTCGCACGTGCCGTGACTCTTGAAGGGCAGGATCCGAAGGTGCGACCAGCGGTCGAAGCGCCACTTGTAGCCCAGCTTGAGGCGGTCGAAGAAGCCCTCCACGGCGCTAACGGGTCGGGCGAGTTGCTCGGTCAGACTCATAAGTTGGTGGCAACTTTGTTTTTTACCGCAGAGAGCGCAAAGAGCGCAGAGGGCGTCTTCGAACGGTCACGTCGGAAGGTCAAAGGTCTTTACTGCGCTCGTTCAGGTGACGCCGCCCGCGCCGGAAGCCGTAGCGCGTGGCCCGGCGCACCGTGCTGAACGTGTCTGCGCCGTGCTTCTTCTCGTAGGAGCGGTACCCGTCGGGGGGCGCTGGTCGACCATGAGGTCAATTACCTTATTCTTGAAAGCGCGTTGAAGTTTCTAACAGAACGCTCGCGTTGCCGGTCCGCCGGAGGTGTAACGCTCTGGCAAGGAGCGCCCGTCGCGGCGAGCAACATACTATGAATGCCGGTAACGGTTTGCCTTCCGTACCCAAACAAGTAGCCAAACGCCAGTAAGGCTGTTGCACAATTAGAGCCTATCTCAAAAACAAATGTGAGAGGGGAGAGCGAGCGAAAGCGTTTCTCGCGGGCCTGCGCCTCGATTCGCGTCGTCGCGTGGAGCATGTAATCGGGGCGCTCAAGATATTTAATGTATTGAGCGAGCAGTTTCGGAATGAGCGCTCGCGTCCGTGCGCTGATCTTCAATTTACAACTTGCGCTTTGCCTCGCTGCCCTGCCGCACCGTCCCGCCGATGACAAACGCTGCGCCAATCAGCACCAGGTTTTTGATAATGTACTGTCCCTCGGTCGTTAGCCCGAACGGAACCTCCGTGTAGCAAACGTCCGGCAAGATAAAGAGCGGCAAGAACGTGCCCACCATCTGCAGAAAGAGCAGGCCGAGCGCCGCGCGCAGGAGCGGGCGAAACAGCAGCCCCACGCCGATGGCGACCTCCCACCAGCCCAGCAGCGGCACCACCCACTCCGGCGGCAGAAAGTAGACGGTGTTCGCCACCAGCTCCGCCGCCGGACTCATGCCGAGCGGCTTCAGGAGGCCGAACCAGATGAAGACCACGGCCAGCGCGTACCGCAGGAGCGCGAGGCCGTAGGTGCGCATCCACCCGCTGATGCGGCGGTCTATTTCGTCGAAGCGCGAGCGCGCCCGTTCAAGCGTCGTCATAGCAGCACCTCCGTCTTGTTGGGAATTGACGTGCGACGACTGATACGCAAGAACGGCGCGCGGGTGGCACGCTCACCCGTATTTTGCGGCGGGTTCACGGCAGGCTCATACCGATTTGAGATGTCAATATCGTGATGACGGGGAATAAAGGTGAAAGCGCGTCAATAAGATTATCGTAGAAGGCGTGCCATGGCGCGTCTCCACAGCACGCGCCACGTCTTTCCAGGAAACGAGCAACATGCTGCGCGTCTCCACATCACGACATCAAGTAAGCAAAACGTATCACGGCGGCTTTGCGAACCCGACGGGGGCACCTCACGCTTCCGGAAAACGTGTCGGCCCCGTTGCAACCTGCCCCCGACCGGAGCCGTTTCTATACGCGGTTGCTCACTCCGACCGTCGGATTCCTCCCAGCTTCTCAGTTTCTCAGCCTCCCAGTCTCTTACCCATGACCGTTTCCGATCTGATTGCGCAGGGCCTCGACGCTGAGGGCGCGGAGTACGTTTTCGGCGTGCCCGGCGAGGAAAACGAGGACCTACTCTTCGCCCTCGAAGACGCCGACGTGCAGTTCGTGCCGGTGCGCCACGAGCAAGGCGCGGCGTTCATGGCGGGCGTCTGGGGCCGGCTCACCGGCGAGGCCGGCGTGTGCCTCTCCACGCTCGGACCCGGCGCGACGAACCTCTTAACCGGCGTGGCCGACGCCAACCTCGACAAAGCACCGCTCGTGGCGATCACCGCGCAGAGCGGACTGGACCGCTACCACCACGAGAGTCACCAGCGCCTCGACGTGCTCTCGATGTTTCGGCCCGTCACCAAGTGGAACGGCACGATCAGCGCGCCGGAGGTAGCCGCCGAGGCGCTGCGCAAGGCCTTCAAGCTCGCCGAGGCCGAAAAGCCCGGTGCGACGCACGTCGTCTTGCCCGAAGACGTGGCCGGCCTGGACGCCCCCGACGACGCGCGCCCGATGCTGCCGGGCCGCGTCCGCCGGTCCGCCTCCGACTACAAGGCCATCGACCAGACCGTAGAGCGCCTGCGCGAAGCCGAGCGCCCGCTCATTTTGGCCGGCAACGGCGCAATCCGCAAGCGGGCCTCGCGGCTCCTGCGCGACTTCATCGCGGAGCACCCGATGCCCGTGGCGTCTACGTTCATGGGCAAAGGGGCCGTCGACGACCGCTCCGATGCCTCGCTCCTGGCCGTGGGGCTGGGGCAAAAGGATTACGTGATCGAAGCCTTCGAGCAGGCTGACCTCATCCTGTCCGTGGGCTACGACATCGCCGAGGTCGCGCCCGAAGCCTGGAATGAGGGACGGGACAAACAAATTGTGCACATCGACTTCGAACCGGCGGAAACCTACGCGCAGTACGATCCGGTGGTGGAGGTCGTCGGCGACGTGAGCGGGGCGCTCTGGGAACTCCAGCGCCGCCTCGACGGCGAAACCCTGCCGTTCGAGGAAGACGCCGGGTGGCATTTGCCTGTCAGGGAGCGCATCATGAGCGATATCGAGAGCTATCACCTGACGGACGGCGACGCGCTTACCGTGCCTGGCGCGCTTCTCGACGTGCGCGAGGCGCTCCCGGACGACGGGCTGCTCATCAGCGACGTGGGTGCGCACAAGATGTGGATCGCGCGCAACTTTGCCACCTGCTGCGCGGGCGGCGTGATTATCTCGAATGGCCTCGCCTCGATGGGTATCGCGTTGCCCGGCGGCCTCGCCGCGTCCCTGGCCCAGCCGGAGCGCACCGTGGTGGCGGCGATGGGCGACGGCGGCTTCCTGATGAACGCGCAGGAGTTGGAGACGGCCCACCGCCTCGGCGCGAGCTTTACGGTGATCGTCTTCAACGACAGCGACTACGGCCTGATCTCCTGGAAGCAGGAAGAAAACCGGGGTCGCTCCGTCTCGACGCGCATCTCGAACCCCGACGTGAAGGCCTTCGCCGAGAGCTTTGGCGCGACGGGTTACCGCACGGAGTCCGCCGGCGCGTTCCGAGAGGCGCTCGCGGAAGCGGTCGGCTCCGAGGGCTTGTCGGTGATCGAAGCGCCCGTGGACGCGAGCGTCAACCAGGCGCTTGCCGACAAGCTGAGCGCATATTGGGAAAATCAGGACTGAAAAGCTAAGGCATCAACTCTTTCTAACACCACGATTCATCGTGGTGAGAACACGAAGCCAACACGGTCGCCAAGGCGTTCGCGGCGAGCGTAGAGGGCGACATGAACGGCGAGGTGCTTGACGCCCGCGACCATGCCTGAACGCGCCCCCGTGCTCCCATCACCAGGGCCGCCAGCCGAAGCTGAACATGGCCTGGCAGACCAGCAGCAGTGCGAGCGAAGCCCACGCCGGCCAACGGCGACGGCCCCCCGGCGGTAGCGAGCGACGGTAGAGCACCCAGCCGACCACGACGACGAGCGCCTCCACCGCAAAGTCTGCCGCCGGATGCTTGTAGAGCGCCGCCCCCATGCGCGGGCCATCCGGCCATAGCGGAAGCTCATTGGCCGCCAGATCAGCTGGCAGGTGCAACACCGCGACCGCTCCCATCAGCAGCGCGCCGCGCCCGTCACGTTGCCGCAGCACCCAGTAGAGCACAGCAATGAGGGCAGCGACAATTAGCACGCCCGTAGCGGACTCGAACCACGTTTCCAGCGGCCCTTCCACGCCCGCGAGCTTCAGCACCGTGTTCACGAGATCCGGCCCGAAGGCCGCAAGGATGAGCGCCCAGAGCGGTACGCGCGGAAGCACGCCTTCTCCTCCCAGCGCGATGCCAAACTGTCCGGTGTACTTAGCTACCGTACACTTTTCCGTGAGCGTCTTTCACTGGCCGAAAATCCCCAAAAGAGATTGTCATGCTGAACTTGATTCAGTATCTCCTGAATCCAGCGTCTTGCCTTGCTTATGGAGATTGTGCGCCCTACGGCGCAGATCGAACAATGACAAACAGGGGATTTTTCGGCCCAATCAGGTTAAAAACTGTTCGGTAGCCAGAGTAAGGCGTTTAGCGTTGAGGGTTGGGGGTTAGAGGGGTCGGCGGGGAACGTGCCCGCGGAGCGTGGGGTACAGTTCGTAGGTCGTTTCTTCACAATCCATCGTCGCCATGCCCACGACCCTTCCCCCGAGCGTCCGCGAGCACTTCGGCGAAGCCGTGGCCGAGGACTTTGCCTACTGGCTCGACGAGTACGTGCAGGAACATGCCGTCGAGCGGGACGAGTACCGCGAGGTCCTCTCCCGGCTCGACGTGCTGGAGGAACGGTTCGTCCAACTGGAGAACCGAATCGATGAACGCTTCGAGCAGGTCGATGAGCGGTTTAAGCAGGTTGATCGGCGGTTCGAGAGCATTGAGGAGCGGCTCACCCAGATCGACCAGCGCTTCGAGGAGCAGAGCCGCCAGTTCAACGAGCGCATCGACG
>PXTQ01000001.1:27197-31714 GCA_003022505.1 Bacteroidetes bacterium QS_8_64_10
GACGCGGTGGCTCATTGGGCTGGTGGCGCTGTTCGGGTCGCTGGTGACGGCGCTCTTGGCGGTGGCGCAGTTTGGGTAGGCGGTTGGCGTTGAACGTTGGAACGTCGGGGCGTTGAACGTTGGGGCGTTGAGCGTTGGGAATCAGGACGGCGGGTCCGGGTCGGCGTCCTCGCCCGGCTCGTTGTCGCACGGCTCATTGTCGCCCGGCTCCTCGTCGCTGGAGTCCGGCGGCGGGCCGAGCATGGCGCGGAGGGCCTGGACTGCGGTGTGGGCAGGCGTGCTTCGGGGCCTGTCGTCTCCCGGGTCGTCGTTCTCCGTCTGGGTGGGGGCGTCTGCGTCGTCAGGCATGGCTTGGGGCCGGGAGGGGGCAAGAGCAGGATCAGGGCGGCGCTATTCCGGTCTTGAACCACGGGGACAGCGGGCCGCCCTGCTTTGCAGGATCATTCAATTCCTTTGCAGAATCATTCAGACGGGGTATTCACTTTTCCTTCACGGAAACGAAGATCCGACGAACGCCCCAATCCGGCAGAGATCCAATCCGGCGGAGATGGGGGGACGGAGAAACGGGGGGCTCCGGGACGCGGAGACGCTGCGGGGCAGAAGAGCGTTGCCTCCTCCGCAGAGGCCCCCACGAAGAAGCGAGAGCAGCCGCCATGAAACGTAGAGCGTCGGAGCAAGGCGAAGAGGAAGGGGAAGGTGAGCGCTCGTCGCCCCTTTTCCCCTTCGCCTTTCGCTTTGAGGCTTTGCCTGGCGGATAAACGCCCTGCGAGTTTCGGCTCTCACCGACTTTAGCTAACCGCTCACGCCTCAGTAATCGTCATACTGCGCAGCCACGGCGCGCGCCTTCTCGCGCACGGCGGCCTGAAGGTCATCCGGCGCGAGCACCTCGACGTCCGTGCCGTAGCGCATCAGCCACTCGGCCACGTAATCCAGATTCTCAAAGTCAAACGTGATTTCGACGTGGTCGTCGGTTTCGCGCTCGTCCTCGATCTGCGCCGGCACGTCGCGCCTGGCCCAGCGGTAGGCCGTCTTCGCGAAGCGGAGCCGAATGCGCCGGTTCTGCGAGCCGCGCCCTCGCTCTTCCAGGTACTCCTCCAGGTCGAAGCCCTCCGGCGGCTCGAACGACTTGCTCAGAACGAACATGTTCTGGATGTGATCGAGCCGGAAGTTGCGGATGGCCTCGCGCAGGTGATCGTAGGCGATCAGGTTCCAGTGATCGGTGTAATACACCAGCCCCAGCGGGTCGACGGTGCGCTGCGTAACCTCGCCCCGGCTCTTGACGAGGTACTTCATCTGCACCTGCCGCTGCCGGGCCACAGCCTCGCTGAGGTCGTACCAGCGCCCCTCCTCTTCGGGCCGCGCGCGGAAGGCGTGCAGCCAGTACGGATCGAGCACGATGCGCTTTTGCAGGCGGTCGATGTATTCGCGCACCGAGTCGGGTAGCACCTCGCGGATCTTCATGGCGACGGCGTCGGCGTCCTCCTGCAGCGACGGGTCGGGCTGGAGCTTCGTAAACGACGCCCCGATCAGGAGCGTGGCGGCCTCGCGCGCCGAAAACATGAGCGGCGGCAGCTGATAGCCTTCCAGGATCTCGTAGCCGCCACCCTCCGCGTAGGTGAGCGGCACGCCCGCCTCGCCGAGGGCGCGCATGTCCCGAAAAATAGTGCGCCGGCTCACGTCGAAGTGCTCGGCCAACTCGCGCGAGGTCATGTTCGGGCGGTTCTGCAAGAGCAGCACCAGCGCGAAGAGGCGCTCCGTGCGGTTGAGCGTGCGGTCTTTGTCGGTCATGACGGAAGAATTGCTGCGGGAGGCTGAAACGAGATCTTATCGCAGAGTACGCTGAGGGCGCAGAGCGGTGTGGATGCGTGAACGTGAGTAGGTGTTAATAAGCTGTTTGGCAAATCGGTCAAGAGCTGCGCGTGCGCTGTTTTCTACCGCATCCTCATCCAATCAGCACACCTGCAATCGTCGCTGTCATCCAGGAGGCGAGCGCCCCGCCCAGCACCGCGCGCAGGCCGAGCGCCGCGATCTCGCTCCGGCGGCTCGGCGCGATCCCGCCGACCCCGCCGATCTGTATGGCAATCGAGCTGAAGTTGGCGAAGCCGCACAGCGCGTAGGTGCCGATCAAAACGGAGCGGTCGCTCAGTGCGCCCTGCAAATCGCCGAGCGCGGCGTAGGCCACGAATTCGTTCACCGCCACCTTTTTGCCGAGCAGCGTGCCGAAGTACAGGATGTCGTTTGCTTCTACGCCCATCGCCCACGCCAGCGGTGCGAAGACGAACCCGAAGACGGCCTCCAGCGACAGCTTCTCGAACTGCCCGCCGGTGGCCTCGGCCACGAGCGCGTTCACGTCGTATAGCTCGCTTCCGAAAATGACGGGATGCCCCAGCCAGCCCAGCACGGCGTTGATGGCCGCGATCAGCGCGATGAACGCCAGCAGCATTGCGCCCACGTTGAGCGCCAGCTTCAGGCCCTCGCTCGCGCCCTCGGCGGCGGCCTCGATCACGTTCTGCCCCTCGCCTTCGGCGTGCAGCTCGACGCTGCCGCGCGTGGACGGCGTGCTCGTCTCCGGCACCAGCATCTTCGCCATCACGATGGCGGCGGGCGCGCTCATGATGGACGCGCTAAGCAGGTGCCCGGCGAACTCGGCCTGCGCCGCCTCGCTCTCGCCACCTAAAAATGTAATATAGGCCGCCAGGACGCCGCCCGCGATGGTCGCCATGCCGCCGGTCATGAGCGTCATCAGTTCGCTCTTGGTCATGTCCTCGATGTACGGGCGCACCACGAGCGGCGCCTCGGTCTGGCCGATGAACACGTTGGCGGCGGCGGCCAGGCTCTCCGCGCCGGAGATGCGCATGGCGCGCTCCATCGCCCAGCCCATACCGCGCACGAGCGGCTGTACCAGCCCTAAAAAATAGAGCACGCCCATCAGCGAGGCAAAAAAAATGATCGTCGGCAGCACCTGAAACGCGAAGATGACGCCGCTGTTGCCGCCGGGCCGCCCCAGGTCGTCGCCGAAGATAAACGCTGATCCTTCGTACGTGAAGTTGAGCAGCGTCGAGAAGCCGTCGCCCAGCGTCTCGAATACGAGGCGTCCGGGGGTCGTCTTCAGGATCAGGAGCGCGAACACGATCTGCAGCGCTACGCCTACGCCCACGATGCGCCAGTTGATCGCGCGGCGGTTCGTGGAAAAGGCGTAGGCGAGGCCGAGCAGCACGGCGAGGCCGAACACCCCGCGCAGGATCAGGATGGGTAGGCTCATCCGAAAGGGCGAAAATGACCGAGGAAATGTGAGGCGGCGATGAGGCTGAAGTGTAAATCGTGGTTTCGTAGATCGTAGCTTGTGGGTCGTAGTTCGTGAGGCACGGCGCGCGATCTACAAACGTACGATCCACGAATACACGAACGCACGAAAAAGGCCTCCTTACGCATTACGCAATATGCATCAATCCGTTAACGACAGCGAGTTCGGATCGGATTACTAATGCGAACATAACCTGCTAAACGCTGGCTGTCACTGCGAGCGAACGACACGAGCCGAAGGCGACTGACGACCGAAGGGAGCTAACGTGAGCGCCCCCCCAATCCGGCTGCCAAGCGCGTGGAGATGGCCACGTTCCTCCCTGCGGTCGGTTCTCGCAAATGACTGCTTTCTTTAGCAAAGCATGTTCGGGTCAGTATTTATAGGCTTATCGTCCGGTATCGGGTTGGCTCACGCCCTCCCCGGCCCGCCAGGCGTCGTCGGAGCGGTCCACGTCCGGCAGCGCGCGGTTCGGATCGAGGCGCACGCGCTCAACGCTCCGCTCGTCGCTTTCGGCCACAAACGGAAACGTGTCGCTCGTGAAGAACGCCTCCACCGGGACGCGCCGCTGCTCGGTCTCGCCGTCCTCATGCCGACACTGTCGAGGAAGCAAAGGAGGTACTGGAAACCGCCATCGACGAGGTGGTGACGATGGTCGAATCGCCCTCAGTCTCGACGCTCGTGATGCCCTGATCGAAGCGATCCGTGGAGTAGAACCAGCCAGTCCAGAACCAGTCGAGATCCGCACCGGCCACGTCTTCTATGGTGCGGAAGAAGTCGGCGGGCTGCGGGTGCTGGTAGGCCCAGCGGTCGTAGTACTCGCGGAAGGCGGAGTCGAAACGCTCCTCGCCGAGGATGTACTCGCGCAGCAGCACGAGGCCCTGTGCGGGCTTCCGATACGCCAGAAAGCCGAGCGCTTGCCCTCGGATGCGGTCGGCGTATGTCATAATGGGCTGGTCGATGAGCGGACTGCTCATGGCACGCGCCGCGTAGGAGGGCGACATGCCGCGCCCGCCGCCTTCGGTGTCGTAGTAGGCCTGCTTTGAGTAGTAATTCATGAACGTGTTCAGCCCCTCATCCATCCAGGCGTGGCGGCGCTCGTCGCTGCCCACCACCATCGGGAACCACTGGTGGCCGAACTCGTGATCCGTGACGCCGAACAGCGACTGCCCGCGCGACTTCACGTCGCAAAACACGATCTGCGGGTATTCCATCC
>PXTQ01000002.1 GCA_003022505.1 Bacteroidetes bacterium QS_8_64_10
GGCGGGTCGTCGTCCGAGTCGTCGCTGCCGGCGTCGCGGATGATCTTCAGGGCGTAGAGGCCCATCAGAAAGGGGGCTGTGCCTGCCAGAAGGAGAAACACATCGAACAGTATCATAACCAGCCGCCGGAGTTGTTCTTTTAAGATTGAACCAAGAAGCTGATATTGAAATTCAGCGAACCGGGTCGAAGATTCTATGCGTTTGTTTCATTCTCATTATTTTTCGCGAAATGTCTCTTTGCTGAACCCTTCAGTGAATCCGATAGCGAATCCTGGTAGATTGGCTGGCAGGGTGACGGGTACGAATAAAGCGCCGTAGGAACAAGGAAACGCGAAAGGTTTTTGTCGAAGTTTTTCATCGGCGTATCCCGGAGTGCGCGGAGTAGTAAACGTTTGGAATCGCAGTTTCAACGTAGACGATACTCACGCCGCCGTCGCCTCCGCAGACGCAGCACGCTCCGCCTCTGCGTCGTCTTCCTCGTCCCACGTTTCGATGGCCTCCAGCACGGCATCTATGATCTCGTCCTCCTCGACGGTGCGCACCACCTCGCCGCGCTTGAACAGGTGCGCCCGCCCGCGTCCCAGCGAGATGCCGAGGTCCGCGCCCGCCGCCTCGCCCGGCCCGTTCACAGCGCAACCCATGAGCGCCACCTCCAAGTCCTTGTTGGATCCCTGCTCTTTGACCGCCTCCTCCACCTCGTCCACGATGGAGAACAGATCGCCGACCATGCGCCCGCACGTCGGGCACGCAATGATGTTCACGCCGGGCCGCCCGATGCCGAGCGAACTGAGAATCTGATGCCCGACTTCGACCTCCTCCACCGACGGCGCGGCCAGCGAGACGCGAATCGTGTCGCCGATGCCGTCGGCCAGGAGCGTCCCGATGCCGATGCTGCTCTTGACGCTGCCGTCCTTGCGCGTGCCGCTCTCGGTGACGCCCAAGTGCAGCGGGAAGTCCGTCTCCTCGGCCACCATCCGGTACGACTGGATCATCAGGTACGGATCGAGAGCGCCTCCGGCTTCGGGAAGCCGTGCTTGTCGAGCAGGTCTTTTTCGAGGGAACCGGAGTTCACGCCGATGCGGATGGGCGTGTCGGCCTCTTTGGCCGCGAGCAGCACCTCGCGCTCCCACTCTTCCTTCCCGATGTTGCCAGGGTTGATGCGCACCTTGTCGACGCCGGCCTCGATGGCTTGCAGCGCGTACTGGTAATTAAAATGAATATCCGCGACGATGGGCACATCCGCGCCGTCCACGATGTCGGGCAGGGCGTCTACGTCTTCGGGGCGCGGCACGGCCACGCGCACGATGTCGGCCCCGGCGTCATTCAGCTCCTCGATCTCCGAGAGCGAGGCCTCCACGTCGTGCGTCTTGGAGGTGGTCATGCTCTGCACGCTGACGGGCGCGCCCCCGCCGATCTGCACGTCGCCGACCTGCACGGAGCGGCTTTCTCTACGCGGTCGCTGGGCGTTTGCCATGGCTGGCTGATTCGTTGGTTATCGGTTTGCGGTTTTGTGGTTTTCGGTTGCCTTACGGATGGATCGGGTGAAGGCTCCGAACGGATAGGTTGCACATTTCAGGTTAGCAAGTTGCAAGTTGTTTGAGGAAATCTGCAACCTGCCAACTCGCAACCTGCAATCTACTCTTTCCACGCGAGCTGGGCCACGAGCGGGCGATGATCCGAAAGGTGAGCGTCGGGGACGCGAGCACCGAGAACGCGCCACTCCGCGCTGGCTAAGACGAAATCGATACGCGCGAACGGAAAGCGCGAGTGATAGGTGCCGCCCCAGCCGTCGCCCGCCACGCGGAAGGCGTCGGTCAGGTCGTCGGCCAGGTGCCAGTAGGCCCAGCCGTGCGGCGTCGAGTTGAAGTCACCACTGACGATGAAGGGCAGGTCTTCGTCGTTGAGCATCTGTTGGATGCGGCGCGCCTCCCAGGCGCGGTCCAGCAGCGCCTTCCGGTACTGGCGTGCATATGAGCGCCAGGTGCGCGAGCTGAGCGGGCGCGCGTCGGCGTCGTGCCACGGCTTGCGCTCCCCGAAAGAGCGCAGGTGCAAGTTGTAGTAGACGGCGGGACGGCCCTGCCAGCGGAAGCGCGTCCGCGTCACGTAGGTGGCGTCTTGTTTGCCGCGACGCAGCACAATCTTCGACTGCTTCGCAAGCGGCACCTTACCGAAGACGGGCTGCATCGTGTGGGTAGGCGCGTCCGCTCCGGGGCCGACGACGCGATAGCCGCCGGGTTCCACCAGGGCCGTCACGTACGGACGCCCCGCTATGCGCGTGGTGTCGGAGCTGGTCTGAAAATCGAGCCGGGCTTCCTGAAGCGCCACCAGTTCGGGCTGGATGCGTCCCACCATCCGGCGGAAGCTGTCGCGCTTTGCGGGCGGCGCAGGCCCCGTCCAACGCGGCAGGTTGTACGTCATCACCGTAAGCGCGCCACCGGCTTCGTCGCCCGCGCGTCCTTTCCACCACTCGCTTCCGACGAAGCGCCAGGCAATCAGCGCCAGCAGCACCAGATGCACGATGCGCAGCGTCCAGCTTCGGC
The DNA here is from genome assembly GCA_003022505.1 of Bacteroidetes bacterium QS_8_64_10. Classification (GTDB taxonomy): domain Bacteria; phylum Bacteroidota; class Rhodothermia; order Rhodothermales; family Salinibacteraceae; genus PXTQ01. Next base: position 2,541 of record PXTQ01000002.1, read on the forward strand.
GCCTCAGAAAAACAAAGAGCGTGGCAACGACGAGCAAAGCGGCCAGGTACGGAAGACCCACGGCGATCAGTTCGGCCCACCAGAAGAAACGTGGGGGCACGTAGCGCGCCGCGTAGCCCGCCAGAAAGAGCACCGCCAGCACAGCGTACAGCCCCCATCCGGCGAAACGAAAAAAGCGACGCATTCGCGAGAGCGGGCGAGTCGCAGAAAGGGAGAAACGGAGAAGAGCGTTCTCGGCTCCCCGATTCTTCGAGTCTCTGTCTCATTCTTGACTGGCTTCGTGAAGGACGCGCTTTTCCTCGTCGGTGAGGGCGTCGAAGCCGCGCTCGCTGATCTTGTCGAGGATGCGATCCACCTCGGTGTCGGAGTCCGTGGAAGTTCCGCCCGGCGAGGCGGTTCGCCGACGGCGCGAGGGGCGACGAGCCGACGGCTCTTCTTGCTGCCCGCCGCCGCTGCCGCTCTGCCCCGGCATCCGATCCGCCAGCCACGCTTCCATGCGGTCCAGCCAGCCTTTTCGGGATCGTGATGACCGGCTCCGCCTCGTCGAGCGTCCTCCCCGGCTGCGTCCGCCCGTCCCGAAAAACACGCGCGTCCAAGAGCTGAGGTCACGCCCGCGTTCTTCGCCGCGCACGAAAAGAAAGCCCACCAGCGCGCCGCCCAGATGCGCGGCAACGGCTGTGTTGGTTGTGGCAAGCAGCATCATCAGCACGTCCAGCACGAGAAAGCCGACGACGAGGTGCACGAGCCGCCACGTGCCCAGCAAAAAGAGGCGTATTTTCTTGTACGGATAGCGCACGGCCACCACCGTGATGACGCCCAGCACGGAGGCCGAGGCCCCGTGGACGACCGCCGTGGCCGGCACGAACGTGTAGGCCAGCACCGACAGCAAACCGCCGCCCAGCCCAGCCAGCAGGTACACCGCAAGCAGGCGCTGCGCACCGTGCATCTCCTCGTATTCCTTGCCGATCCAGTAGAGCCAGAGCATGTTGAAGCCCACGTGCAGGAGGCTCCCGAAGCCGGGCGCGCCTCCGGGCGAACCGAGATGCAGGAAGTTGTACGTCACGAGCTGCCACGGCTTCAGCAGGAGGCCCGGCAGTTCGGGTTCCAGCGCCAGGTACTCCCACACGAAGGCGTGAACCACGGGGATGCGACTGAGCGGCAGAAACCACAGCAGCCACGCCACCACGTTGATGGTCAGCAGGGCGCGCAGGGCGCGCGGCTGGGCACCGTACCAGACTTTAAAGCCATTACTCACGAGATAAAGCTTCGTCTCACTCAAAAATGCTGTTCCAAGTAGAAGGCGGCTCTTCCGCCGAAGTAACGCAAGCTGTTTCTTACCAAAAGCGCGTTGCTCTGGGACCGCAGGCTGCCGTCACATAGCTTCTTCGCCTCAGGCCACACAACTTGGAGGAAGTAGTACCCCGGCAAGGCCACGCGGTTTCTGATATTAGAAGGTGTTTCGTTTTATGCTCATCTCGCTGCGTTGTATCATGTGTTATTGCATCCGGCACGTCCATCAAGCCCGGTTCTTCTCTTTACTGAGGCGAGCATGGGTTTCTAAACATTGGCCCGCCAACTAAGGAGAGTAGCCGTAATGGAACGCAGGGCGTCAGAGAAAGGCGAAAAGAAAAAGGGGAATGTGAGCGCTCGTCGCTCCTTTTCTTCTTCTCTTCTTCAGGAGGTTCTTTACTGAACGTATACCTCTTTGGAGCTTCGCCTCATTGATTTTAGCAACCCGCTCACGGATCAGTAAGCCCGACCTGAAGGGCCTGATAGACCTGCGACGTGCAAACCCGCCAACGCGATAACACGCCAACCCGCAACGCGAAAACGCAACAACCCACCAACGTGAAACCGTGGAACGCCTGCTTACCCTCACGACGGACTTCGGCATGCGCGACGCCTACGTGCCCACCATGAAGGGCGTCATCCTGGACATCTGCTCCGGCGCGCGCCTCGTGGACGTGACCCACGAGATCGCCCCGCAGGACGTGATGGAGGCGGCCTTCGTGCTGCGCGAGACGGTGCCGCACTTTCCGCCGGAGACGGTGCATCTGGTCGTCGTGGATCCGGGCGTGGGCACCGAGCGTCGCCCCGTGGCCCTCCGCGCCGACAACCACTGGTACGTAGGACCCGACAACGGTCTCTTCCCGCTCATCCTCAACGAGGAACCGCCGGACGAACTGGTTGCACTGGACGAGCCGAGCCGCTGGCGCACGCCGGAGCCGTCGGAAACCTTCCACGGGCGCGACATCTTTGCGCCGGTGGCGGCGCACCTCGCAGCGGGTCGTTCGCTACGTGAGGTCGGCTCGCCCATCGACGCCCTGAAGCCGATGCACTGGGCGCTTCCTATTGCCGACGAGGAGGGAGTCCAGGGATGGATCGTGCACGTGGATCGCTTCGGCAACTGCATCACGAACGTCTCGCGCTCGCTCTTCGAGGAGTACAGCCGGGGTCGGCCCGTCAAAGGCTACGTCGGAAGCGCCATCCTGGAGGGCACGCGCGCCACCTACGGCGACGCCGAAGGGCAGCAGCGGCCATCTCGAAATTGCCGTCAACGGAGGAAGCGCCGCCGAGCTGCTGGGCATCGAGAAGGGCGCCTCTGTCGATGTACTCTTTCAGTGAGGGCGCGAGCACCTAATGATAGCTTTTGAGCACAGGTTCTCTGCCGGTCATGATCGAGACGACCCGGGCCTATCGTTGCCGCAAATGCGACGGCGCCAACCTCAAAAACGACAAGAATGCGTGCGGCAATCAGCAATATCGTGGCTCTGGGGGCTTTACGTCGGCAAACGCGAGACGTCGTTGCGGAGCCCGAAGGGCGAAGACCTGCGCCCGGCTTTTCGTTCACCTACCGCGCGCCGTCAGGTTCGCTCCAGCAGATGCTCGCCGATGGGGCACGTGAGGCAGCGCGCCTCCTGGCAGCGCGTGCGAAAGAGCTGATGCTGCCCCTGCGCCTGGAGCGTGTCGTCGGCCTTCGTGCCCAACGCGCGGTAGCGGCGCGTAACGCTGTCGCGGCGGGCGGGCAGGTCCTTCACGAGCGCCAGGACGGCCTCGCGGAGCGTCGCGTTGCCGGTTTGCTCGGCGCGCAAGAGCAGCACGGGCGCAACGGCGTTCGTGAGCATCTGGTCGGTGCGGGTGCGACCCAGCGCAGGCGAGCGCGGCTTGGTCGCTTTCGTCAGGCGCACGTGCGTCTCCCAGAACGCCGACGCCTCCGCCGACAGCATTTCGCGGAGCGCACGTTTGGGGCGCTTTTGCTGGATAGCCTCGGCCAGCAGGTCGACGGCGTCGTTCTCGCGTAGAAATCCGCCGGGAGCTACGAGCGCGGCTGCCTGCGCGACGCGCAGCGGCGGAAAGTTGGCGGGGCGTAGCCGGAAAAACTTCCAGCTCTCGCGGCGCATCACGGGCACCTCCAGCACGGCGTTCAGGCGGCGGAACCGGTCGCGCAGCGCCACGGCGTAGTCGGCCGTCGAGCGGTCGGTTTCCAGCAAATCGTCGGGAGCGGGCAACAGACCCGCAGCGCCGAGGTGAAGCGCCTCCAGGTCGAACAGATCGTCGAGCTGGCGAACCAGATCGAGCGGAAGGCGCTCGGCCAGCCGGGTCATCGGCTCGTCGTTTTTCGCGTAGCCCAGCCCGGCGAACAGGCGGCGGTGCAGCAACTCGGCAAGATCGGGCGTTTCCTCATATTGACGCGCCAGGCGCTCCCGCTTGCTCCGCAGACGTTCGCGCCCCAGCTCGGTAATGTGATTTTCTTTGAGGTCGTCGGGCGCATCGTTCCAGCGAGAGGCGCACAAGATGTCATCGTCTTGGCTCGTGCAATGATCGTGCAGGAGTTTGCGGAGCGGCACCTGCAGGTGCGGAAACAGTACGAGTTCGGGTAGCGCGCTGTCATCCTCATGGAGCAATCCGCCCGTCCACATGTCGGCGTGCAAGACGACGTGCAGCACCACATTGTTGTAGCGCGCGTCGGTGTGATGCCGGTGCTCAAACCATCCGCTGGAGGCGACGTGAATCTCGACGGCGCCGGCCCACTCGGTGTCGCCGATGCGGAGACGCGCATTCGTAAAATCGGGGCCGGCGTCGGTGTTCGGCGCGCCGGGGTCGAGAACGTGGAGCGACCTGTCGTCGGTTGTTTGAAGCTCGGCGCGGTCGAAGCGCTGTTGCTGCCAGAGATCCTGCACCAGCGCCTCCGGCACTTTCTTGAGCGCGTCGCCGGGCGGCTCATGCAGCGGGACCAGGAAAGCGTCGCCCGCAGGGGCGTAGTGGTACGAGCCGGCGTCGGGAGGTGGAGTTTGCCGAATAACTTGCAGACCCACGGACACACAAACGCGAAAACGCGCAAACACGCAACGCAAGAACGCGCAAGCGCTCTACGCGATGAGTACGTCGCGGAATTGCCGGGCCTGGCGAGCGGCGGCGTCGGGAAAGTCCGAGCCATCGCCGGCATAGATGATGCTGCGGCTGCTGGTGACGATCACCGGCCCGCCCGAAGCCGCCTGCATCACGGCGCGCGGCTCGCCGCCCTGCGCTCCGATACCGGGAATCAGAAACGGAAGCTTCGGGGCCGCCTCACGGAGTGCCCGGAGCGCCTCCGTGTCCGTGGCGCCCGCCACGAGGCCGGCGTCGCCGGAGGCCTCGGCGGACCAGCGGCTCGCTCGCCGCGCTACGTGCAGGTACAGCGGCTCGCCACCATCAACGCGGCGCTCCTGAAAGTCCGCCGCGCCGTCGTTCGTCGTGCGCGCCAGCACAAACGCGGCCCAACCCGCGTGCTCCAGAAACGGCTGCACGCTGTCGGCTCCCATGTATGGGCTGACAGTGCAGGCGTCAGCATGCAACTCGTCGTAGAGCGCGTGGGCGTAGAAGCGCGCCGAGTTGCCGATGTCGCCGCGTTTGGCATCAGCGATGACGAGCGTGCCGTCGGGAATGTGCTCCCGCGTGCGTTTCAGCACGCGCCAGCCCTCACGGCCCAGCGCCTCGTAAAACGCCAGGTTCAGCTTGAAGGCGCAGGCGTATTCGGCGGTCGCGTCGATGAGGGCGCGGTTGAACGCAAGAATCGCTTCGCCCGGTGAAGGCTCGTGCAGCACGGCCTCCGGCAGCCGGTCGGGATCGGGGTCGAGGCCCACGCACAGCACCGAGCCGGCGCGCTCTTGCGCTTCGCGGAGACGAGCAGGGAAGGAGGTCACGAGAGACGAAGGGTCCGGTGAGTAGCAGTTGCGCGTGCACGCTCATGGTACAGCCTTGCCGGGCTGCATCACAAGCGTTGCTCGCGGTGCGCGGCTGAAATCACGTACCCCGAACTTCGTAATCGACGCTCTTACCGTCATCTGAGTCGTCAGGAGCGCACCGAGGCGGTCATGAGTTTGCTGTGGTCCAAGCAGAGCCTGACGACGAACGCCTCTATGACTCGTCCTCATCCCGGTCGCTGGAGCTATGTGCATCACTCCACATGAGAGCGTCTACGATGTGGAAGAAGCCGCACCTTGTCAGGTGCTGCGCGACATCTTTTTGTTACGGATTGCTTCTGGCTCGCAGGTTGCAGAGTAGCAGGTTGCAAGTTCGGCGAGCGGTCACGTTACTTCAAATCACACGCTGAAACGTCGAAAGTCAGCACGAAGGTCAAAAGGACAGAATGCCAGTCTTTTCAGGCAAAAGCTGAATGCCCTGCGACCTTCCGACTTCTGCAAACGTGCGAACTTGTAACTCCGCCCATCCGAAACGTACGAGCCCACATGTGTGCTTTACCGTCGAAGCGATCCGACTGGACCCGCGCCGTGATCTACGACCTGGAGCCGCGCGTGGACGACGGGCGCTGGCCCGTGAAGCGCGCCCTCGGCGACACCGTCGAGGTCACGGCGCACATCATCGCCGACGGTCACGATCACCTGTCAGCGGAACTCATCTACCAGCACGAGGACGGCGACGAGCGCGCCGTGCCGATGCCGCTGAAGCGCTACGAGCCGACGGGCGATCACAACAACGAATACGTCGCCTCGTTTCCGGTGAAGAAGCTGGGTCGCTACGAGTACCGCGTGCGTGCCTGGGTGGACCGCTTCGAGACGTGGCAGGACGAGTTCCAGCGGCGTGTAGAAGGTGACGTCCCGGATGACGAGATCTCCGTCGAACTGAAATCGGGCGCGGACCTCTTGCGCGAGGCCGCCGGGGAAGCGGCAGGCGACGACGCCGACAAACTCAGCGCACACGCTAACGCCCTCGATGGCGGCGACGCGGAGCGTGCGCTCCGGCGCGACGTGCTGCGCCTCGCCGGCGACTACGACCCGCGCCCCGGCGCCGTCACGAGCGATGCGGTGCCCGTCGTCGTGGATCCGGAGGTGGCGCGCTTCGGCGCGTGGTACGAGTTCTTCCCGCGCTCTACCCGCGACCCGAAGCCGGACGACACCGCCGAGCACGGCACGCTCGACGACGCGGCGGACCGCCTGGAGCGCATCGCGGAGATGGGCTTCAATGTCGCTTATCTCCCGCCCGTGCATCCCATCGGCGAGACCAACCGCAAGGGCAAAGACAACGCCCCCACCGCCGAGCCGGGCGAGCCGGGCAGCCCGTGGGCCATCGGCGGCACGACCCAAGATGGCTCCCGCGGCGGGCACAAGGCCGTGCATCCCGATCTGGGCGGCATGGCGGCGTTCGAGCGGTTCGTGGAACGCGCCGATGACCTCGGCATGAAGGTGGCGCTCGATATTGCATTTCAGTGCTCGCCGGATCACCCGTACGTGCACGACCACCCCGACTGGTTCCGGCAGCGCGCCGACGGCTCCATCCGCTACGCCGAGAACCCGCCCAAGAAGTACGAGGACGTGCATCCCATCGACTTCGAGAGCGACGACTGGAAGGCGCTTTGGAAAGAGCTGCGCAACGTCTTCGCGTTCTGGATCGAGCGCGGCGTGAGCGTTTTCAGGGTGGACAACCCGCACACGAAGCCGTTCCGGTTCTGGGAATGGTGCATCGAGTCGTTGCGCGCGGAGCACCCGGAGGTCGTTTTTCTCGCGGAGGCATTCACGAAACCGAAGGTGATGCACCAACTCGCTAAGCTCGGCTTCAATAACTCGTACACGTACTTCGCCTGGCGCAACTCCAAAGAAGAATTAACAGAATACGGCGAGCAGCTCTTTCAGACGGACGCGGTGGAGTACTTCCGGCCCAACTTCTGGCCCAACACGCCGGACATCCTGACGGACTACCTGGTGGACGGCGGGCGCGCGGCGCACAAGATCCGGTTCATTCTGGCGGCCACGCTGTCGAGCGCGTACGGCGTCTACGGCCCGCCCTTCGAGCATGTCTATAATAAACAGCGCGACGCGAAGGAGGAGTACGCCGACAACGAAAAGTACGAGGTGCGCTCCTGGGACTGGCGCGATCCGAACTCGCTTCAGCCGCTCATGCAGAAAGTGAACGCGATCCGGCGCGAGAACGCGGCGCTCCAGCAGATGCGCAACACGCGCTTCCACGAGACGACGAGCGAACACCTGATCGCGTACGAAAAGTGGACGGAGGATAACCGTATCGTGTGCGTCGTGAATCTCGACCCGCAGCACGCCCACGACGGCACGCTGACGCTCCCGCTGGAGGATCTGGGTCTGCCGGAAGATGCGCCCTACGAGGTCGAGGACGTGCTCGGCGGCGTCACCTACACGTGGCGTGGCGCGCAGAACTATGTGCGCCTCGACCCGGATGGGCTGCCCGCGCATGTCCTGCGACTGCCGGAAGAAAAAGTTGCAGGCTGACAAGTTTGCAGGTTGCACGATTCTCAACAAGATGGCGAGCCACGCAGATTCGCGCCGAGCGTATAAACGCTTGCTGGCAAGCGGCGACTACTTTGCGGAACGCACGTATTACAGCGAGGAAAGCGGCGGCTTCGTCGTCGTGCATCGCGGGCACATGACGGGCGGCCTTGACAGTGAAATGGAGACGGCGCGTTTTTACGCCGACCGGGGCGTGTGGGTGCGTCTGCTGGATGAGACTGGGCGTGGTCCGTTCGCCGACGCGCACCACGGCGGGCCGCGCGGGGATGGCCTACGGTGGGACTACAAGACAGCGCAGGCCAGCGGCAGCCCGAAGTCGCAGGTGCAGAGCGGCATCAGCAGCGGTAAGAAGCCATCTGGAAATATACTGATTCGTTTCGAGGAACAGATGGTCAACATGGATCTTCTGAACCGAGGGGTCAGGGCGGCTTTCCTTCACGATCAGAAACGCGTGAAGCAGGGTGGGCAACCATTGGTCAGGCATCTCGTACTACTTTTCCGAACGCTCACAGGTTATTTTGAAGAATCCCGCACGCCGGAGGAATTTTTCAATGAAGGCTTATTTCGAGGACCTGAAAGAAACGATTGAGCGAGGGCGAGCCAACGACATGCCCCGCGAGGCTCATCTGGTGCTGCACGGCCAGGTGCTCTATGCCGCTGTGCGCGGTGATCTGACGAAAGAGGAGGTAGATCGGCTGGAAGCCCTCTTAAACCTTCCGGACGACAGCTTCCGCCTGGAAGAGTTTGCTTTGTTCGGCCACGATGACGAATACCAGCGCGACTTCGCCGCCTGAAAGACGTAATCACGTTGCCGCTGCCCCCTCCACGAATCGCCCCGTCTCCGGCGAGATCGTGGCCGCTTCCGCTGGTATCTCGACGGCGGGCAGCCGGTAGTCCAGCGCTTTGCCGTTCGAGAGCGCGTCCGGCAGCGGATTCGGCTCGGCCCAAAGCTGCCCGTCGTAGCTTTCCATGACAACGTGCTCGCCCGCGCGACCTCGCACGTAGCTGCGGTTCAGCGGCACCTTGCCGAACGGCGTGTCGAGCACGTATTTTGGAATGGCGAAGCCGGTGGTGCGGCCCTGTAAGGCGCGCATGATCGCCATGCCGCGCTCGATGGGCGCGCGCATGTGCGCCGTGCCGCCGATGACCTGCGCCTGGTACAGATAATAGGGCCGCGCGCGCATCGCCACGAGGCCCTCGCAGAGCCGCTTCATCGTCTGGGCGTCGTCGTTGATGCCGCGCAAAAGCACCGTCTGGTTGCCGACGGGCACGCCCGCCTCCTTCAGCCGGTTGATGGCTGCCGCCGCGTCGTCGGTCAGTTCTTTCGGGTGGTTGAAGTGCGTGTTCAACCAGATCGGGTGGTGCGCGGCCAGCAACTCGCACAGCTCCGGGGTGATGCGGTAGGGCAGCTTCACGGGCATCCGTGTGCCAAAGCGGATGATCTCGACGTGGTCGATGGCGCGCAGCCGACCGAGCAGCCATTCGAGGCGGCGCTCGTTGAACGTCAGCGGGTCGCCGCCCGTCAGCAGCACGTCGCGGATCTCGTCGTGCTCCTTCAGGTAGTCGAACGCTTCCTCGAACTCGTCTTTGCGCAGGAAGAAATCGGCGTCGCCCACCATGCGCTTGCGCAGGCAGTACCGGCAATAGATGGCGCACTCTGCCGTCACGCAAAAAGCGACGCGGTCCTCGTAGTTGTGCACGAGGTTTTTGACCGGCGAGTGCGCGACCTCTTCCAGCGGGTCTTTCGTGCCCGTAAGATCCGGTTCCAACTCATCCATCGTAGGCACCACCTGCCGCCGGATCGGGCACGTGGGATCATGCGGATCCATGAGCGCGGCGTAGTAGGGCGTCACGTTCCACCGGAAGACGTCCTCGGTGGCCTCGATGGCGGCAAGCTCGTCCTCGGTCGGCTCGATCCAGTCATGGAGCGCCTCGGCGTCGTTGATGCGGTTTTGCATCTGCCAGCGCCAATCCTGCCAGTTACGAGTGTCGAATGTCGAACGTCGATTGGTCATCGGTTATCGCTGAAAAGCTCAAGTAGTCAAAGCAAACGGGCCTGATCGTCCTGAGTGCCGCGTAGCATTGCCGAGTGCTTCGGAGCCAACGCCCCCAGGGCACAGCGTCAAAGCTGGCTGGAGTCGGCTTTGCCGAGCCGCTCGATTTCGTTGCGTATCTCCCGCAACCGATCCATGTGCGCTCGGTGCGGTTCTTTTTGCAGATGCGAACACGCACGAACGCGCAACGCTCAAACGCCCAGACGCTCAAATCCGTTCTGCAAGACGCCCGCCAGAAAATCCTCGTACTCGCGGTTCATCAGCTCCGCCACGATGGCAAACGTATCGCCCGGCTTGAAGGTCGGAAGCGGATTGATCTCCAGAAACCACGGCGTGCCGTCGTCATCGATCCGAAAATCGGCGCGGGCGAAATCCTTGCAGCGCAGCTTCTCGTAGACGCAGACGGCCTGCTTCTTCAACTCGTCTTCGAGCGCCGGAGCGAGCGTGCCGCCCAGCTCGTGCGTCCAGTCGCGCTCCAGCGCGCCGCGATGCTCCAGCGCGTGCAGCCCGATGCGGGTCTCGGCTTCGACGGCGCGCTGCAACACCGGCAGCGCCTCCGGCGGATCGTTGCTGACGACCGCGACCGTAAACTCGCCGCCGCCCTCGACGAACGGCTCGACGAGCGCGTCTTGCTCGTAGGTCGCGGCAATGTGCTCCACCTGGCTGCGCAATTCGCTGGCGTTGCCGACCTTGCTTGCGGGCGAGAGGCCCATCGACGATCCCTCGCGACGCGGCTTCACGAACAGCGGGAAGTCACCCGGTAGATCGCTCTCGTCTACGTCGTCAGCGTGGCGATAGCTGCGATACGTCAGCGCGTTGACGCCGGCGACGCGCGCCAGATCACTGGTGTACGCCTTGTCGAGCGTCAGCGAGAGCGAGAGCGCGTCGGAGCCGAGGAAGGGCACGCCCGCCAGTTCCAACAGCACGGGCGCGTGCGCCTCGCGGTTGCGGCTCCCGGCGCTCTCCGCGATGTTGACAACGGCGTCTACGTCGAGCGTGCCCATCTGGGCAAGCAGGTCGCGCGGCGTACCGAGCCGCACGGGATTGTGATCGAGACGGCGGAGCGCTCCCTCCAGCGCCGCGACCGTTTCAGGCGGCTCGTGCTCCGCGTCGGCGTCCGGCGGGTCGCCCGCCCCCAGCGGATGATCCTCAAACAAGTCGAAGACGAGACCGACGCGCATGACGGCTGATTCGACGGTTTGGCGGTTGGCGGTTCAGGTTTCGGGTTGGAAAGTTTGCACGTTGCGGGTTAAGTTTGACCAGGTTGTTCCGGTATGTTCTCGCCGTACCGGTCGTTTCCTGCTGTATTCGTGACGGCGGCGCGAAATGCAAATCGAGAAAAGTGCTGTTGAACCTGCCATCTTTCAACCTGTCAACCTACAACCAGTCATGAGCACGCATCAGAAAGCGCACATCGTCACGCGCAGCTCCGGCCTGAACGACTTGAACGACTTCTTGCGCGAGGGGTGGCGCGTCGCCTACGTCTCGCCGATGGGCGGCGGTGCGGACACCGTGGCGGCACTCGTCGTGCTGGAGCAGCGCGGCGAAGAGGACTCCGCCGAGATGGTCGAGCAGGCCGAGGAGGAGATGGAGGAGGTCCTGAGCGAAGTGACGGAGGGCCGCGCGCAGGAGCCGGAGCTGACGGAGGAGCGCAACGGCGGGCCGCCGGGGTCATGAGTCGGAGAAACGGAGACGGAAAAACTGCGTCCGCCTTCGCCCGGTTTATTCACGTCTCGCAGGTCTCGTCAAGCTCTCGGGCTTGCCGGACTTGCGACCTGTGACTTTTTGACCTGACGACTTGCCAACCCACAAAGACCTGCTAACTTACGAACCCGCTAACTTGGAACCTTCATGCCCATCGCTCTCGCCCTGATCGCTCTTCTCGCCACCGCCCAGCCCCAGCCCTGTTGCCCAGACGACGACGGCGACGACGCTCCCGCTGCCGCGTCCGTCGAGCGCGCTCCCGACCCGCTTACCGGCTACGGCACCATCCGCATGGACGAGGAGCCGCTGCAAGTGTGGCTCGACCTCGGCTACGGCTCCGGGACCGAGCGCTACGACGAGGACGGCGACACTAAGCCGTTGCAGGTTTTTGAGTTTCGCGGTCCCAACAATGAAATAGATTCCACCGTCAACCGGAATGCCGAAACGGCTTCACTCACACTTCAGTTTGGTGGAGTTTACGATGTCTTCCGGATTGCAGAACGGAGTAACGTGCAACTCGGCGCAGAGCTGAATCTCGTGCGTCACACGCTGACTGCTGATTCACTCCTACTGGCTGATACACCTCGCACTGTCCGTTCTAAACGCGACTTGTCGAGCAGTCTCACACCGCAGAACTTGACGCTCTCCGCCGCGCTCGACGCGCCCCGCTACACGCTCCGCGCCAGCTACCTCTTCGACCTCGGCCCGACTGCCGACAATATCGAGATAAATGCTGGCGATTACTGGAACTCCGATCAGCGCGATGCACTCCGTTTAGATGCCGTAGGCCGCTTCGCTTCGGGGGTAGGGTACCGCCTCACCGGTGGCGCGAGCTACGTGGCTACCACTACAAGAGACAACAGCGCGGCACCGCGTCCTGATGTGCTCCGACTGAAGGCAGGCCTCAGCTTTCGTTCTTCCGACAACTTCGAGGTCGGCGTGATGCTTCTTTCTCGCAGCGAGTTGCCCAGCCTACTGTACGACGAAGATTCAGACTCCATCGTGTTTTCAGACGGTCTGACGGGCTTCCTCGGCCCGCTCGAGCGCGGGCGCGCGCTTAGCGTCGTGCCGTACGCGGCGTACCACGCCGAAGATGCGCCGCTTCAGCTTCGAATCAAGGCAGGCTTTCAGGGCGAGTACTTCGACTACGGCTACTCGTTCTGGGGCCGCGACGAGATCGCGCCGGGCCTGGGCGTGACCGCCGGCATCACGTACGGGATTCTCTGACCGAGACGGCGGGGCGCTGTGAGAGCGAGCGGAGATGGCCGAATCGATGCAACCGAAATCGGGCGAGCGTGATGCGTATTGCGTGTTGCGTGAGGCTGCCGGTAGTCACGTCCTTTCGCTCACTCCTTCTCTCGTCCGTTCATACCTCCGCACTCTCAGCGCACTCTGCGGTAAAATCACCCGGCCGTCTCGCGCCGGTTCGCAATTGCCCGCAGCAGGTCGCGCCCGGCATCCGAAAGCTCGCGGTCGCGGCGGGCCATGACGGTCTCGGCCACACGCAGCGCCTTGTCAGTGCGGTAGCGCATCCTCTTTTCGGTACCGCCCCACGAGAAGTCGGGCACGTGCCGGGGCATGAAGCCACCGCCGAACAGGTTGCAGAACACGCCGACCACCGTGCCGGTGTTGAACATCGTGTTGATGCCGCACTTCGAGTGGTCGCCCATCACGAGGCCCATGAACTGCCGTTCGGTGTCCACGAAGTCGTCCTCCGCGCGGTCGTAGAGCGTCACATCGCCATAGTCGTTCTTCAGGTTCGAGTTGTTCGAGTCCGCGCCGAAGTTGCACCAGCGGCCCACGTACGAGTCGCCCAGAAAGCCGGGGTGCGCCTTGTTCGAGAGCGAGTGGACGACGGTGCGTTCCACCTCGCCGCCCACTTTGCAGTAGTAGCCGAAGGCGCTGCCTTCGATGACGGCGTGCGCCTTGATGACGGATTGCGGCCCCACGCAACACGGACCGCGCACCACCGCGCCTTCTTCGACGAGCGTATTTTCAGCCAGATAGATCGGTCCTTCGGTGGCGTCCAGCACCGCGCCGGGGCGCACGGTGCAGCCCTTCGCCGTGACGATGCGCTCCGGCTCGGTGAGTGTGGCGGCCTCATGCACGCGGGCTTCCGGGCGCTGCAAAATGTTGTATCCCGGCGCGCGCGCCGCGTAGTCGCGCCGCAGGGCCGCCTCCAGCCCGTCGAGCAGGTGCCAGAGCCGCCCGACGAGGCGCGTCTCCGGCAGCTCTTCCTCCGGCAAGTCCCCGAAGGTAGTGCGCGTGAGGGCGTTGGCGTCGAGGAGGTCGGGGTCGGCCTCCGGCATCCAGGCGGCCACCACGTCGCCGTCGCTCGTGAAAACGCGCGCGGCCTCATCGTTCGCAGCGGCGGCGCGGAGACGTTCGAGCGCCGGACCGTCTTCGGCGACGAAGCGCCCGTTGACGAACAACACGTCGAGGTTGCCGGGGATGCGGTTGGTGAGCAGGTCGTTCTCCCGCGCCGTGACGGGGCCGAGCGCGTCTCGGCTGTGCAGCAGCGTGCCGTTGGCGCTCGGAAACGCCTCGCGCGTCGTATCCAGCAACGTGCGCAGACCGAGGCGCAGGTCGTAGACAGCGCGCGAGGCGGCGAGCGGCCAGAGGGGGTCGAGGCCGTTGTCTTCAAACAGGCAAAGGTGCATGAGTTTAGTTGCTGGTTGACGGTTGTTGGTTATTGGTCGATCAGGGGTGGCAAGGTCGTCTCTTCATTCTCAAAAGGGTTCTCGTTATCAAAAACCGCGCGCACCGCTTTGTTTAACGAAAGTTGCGCGTTTTGTGATACCTTCGGCGTCCAGTCGATTGGGTAGGACAGCACACGCGGGGATCTGTGGGCCAACATGCACGATGGAACGACCCGACTCCGCCTCCGACCTGCCCGTCCTGATCGTCGAGGACGACCGCGACCTCACCGACCTGCTCGATATTCACCTGAACGATCTGGGCTACGAGGCCGAGGTTGCCTTCGACGGCGAGACGGGACTGCAAAAAGATTCTGGAACTGCACGGCAGCACGCTGTCTGTCGAGAGCGCGCTTGGGCGCGGTACGACGTTCTCGTTCGCGCTGCCGGCGGCGCGAGCGTGAGGGACGCCGCGAGCGGCGTGATGCGTGAGGTTGCCTCATGGACGGCTGACCGCAGTTCTCCCTTCGCCTTTCGCCTGTTGCACGGGAACCGAGGCCTCTTCCCCAAACAAGCAATCTCCGATCCATCCAGGCCGGCAGAAACCCACTTGAAGGCCCCAGGCGCCAACATTGTAACTAAAGCGCGGTCCCGTTTGACAGTGACAGTCCTTTTGTCGCATCATAGGAGCGTGATGAGCACGGATCTCTACGTTGCTGCTGGACTCCACGGGTCGCTCGCGCTTCCCAACAACGGCGCGCGTGTGGCTAATGGCAGGAATAATAATTCCAATTCCAATCTGAATTGGAATCTCCCTCCTGATGCCAGCGGGTCGTAGCCGATCTGCTCACATTCTTTGCTGTTTTCGCAGCCCGCTGGCTCCGGTGCCGGCGGGCTTTTCTCGTTTGCCGGTGTCTGGGAGGCGGCGGTTCTTTTTCTCTCCTCAACCAACCAAACGAACCATGATAGCAACCCAACAAACTCCGATCCCGACCGACTACACACCGGCTCTCGACCGCATCGACACGCAGCGAGCTACGTTGCTTGCGAAGCGCACCTTCGAGGACGAGCTGATGCGTCGCTTCCAGCTCATCAAGGTCAGTTCGCCCATCATCGTGAAGCGCGGCACCGGCATTCAGGACGACCTCGCCGGCACGCAGGAACCCGTCAGCTTCGAGGCGCAGTTCGGCGACGACGACTTCGAAATCGTGCACAGCCTCGCCAAGTGGAAGCGCGACCGTCTCGCGCGCTACGGCCTCGAACCCGGCCAGGGCCTCCTGACCGACATGCACGCGCTCCGCAAGGACGAAGAGGTGGACGAGATCCACAGCGTGTACGTGGACCAGTGGGACTGGGAGCGCGTCATCACCGACGAGCAGCGCTCCGTGGCCTTCCTCAAGGAAACCGTCCGGGAGATCTACAGCGCGCTGCGGCACACCGAAGCGCAACTCGCCGACGAGTTTCCCGCGCTCACGCCGCGCCTCACCGACGAGATTACGTTTCTCCACACTGAGGATCTGGCCGAGCGGTACCCGTCGCTGGATCCGATGGAGCGTGAGGACCGGGCCGTTGAGGAACACGGCGCGATCTTCGTGCGCGGCATTGGGCACGCGCTGGAGGCGAGCGGCCAACGCCACGACGCCCGCGCCGCCGACTACGACGACTGGTCCACGCTCGCCGGCGAAGACGGCAGGCCGGGTCTGAACGGCGACATCGTGGTGTGGGACGACGTGCGCGGCAAGGCGCTGGAGCTGTCCTCGATGGGCATCCGCGTGGACGCCGAGGCGCTGGAACGCCAGCTCAAGATCCT
>PXTQ01000003.1:0-949 GCA_003022505.1 Bacteroidetes bacterium QS_8_64_10
CGAAACGCAGGCGCTTGAGGACTTCACCTTCGAGCCGCGCGTGAAGGGCGAGCGCCTCACGCTTCGGGGCGACGTGGCAACGCGCACCCAGCGCGAGAAGGCGGCAGACGTGGCCGAGGACGTGGACGGCGTAGATGAGGTGACAAATAAGCTCTTGGTGGCCGGGCGCGAGGTGAAACCGCCGGAGCAAGAGGAATCGCCGGAGCAGATCGCCGAAGCACAAACCTCTCAAAAAAACGAGCAGTCCGCTGCATCGTCTAATACATCCGATCAGAAAGACACATCTGTTCAGCAGCAATCGGGTGACGGCAAGAAAGCATCTTCCGACCAGAAGAAAAAGAAGGCGTCGTCCGATGCCGAATACTATACCGTCAAGAGCGGCGATTCGCTCTGGAATATCGCTCGCAAGCACGACACGTCGGTGTCGAAGATCAAACAGCTCAACAACCTGAGTTCCAACAGCCTGCATCCCGGCGACGAACTCCGCGTGCGGTAGAGGACAGTTGGTTCGGGTTGTCGCCATGCGAAACGCCGTTCCGGAGAAGCCCCCTCTCGAACCCGACGAGCCGCTCGCAAGTTGGAATACCCAATTTCCCCCCGTAACGCGACCGTTATCCACCTATGCCGCCGCCTCGCCTTGTCACCCAGCGTGCCGACGGCTTCGAGTATTTGGGCGTAGGCCCGACCGACTCCCCAACTCCCCCGGTCGTTTTGCTGCATGGAATGCTGGGCGACCTGAGCAACTGGCACGACACCGCGCGTGCTCTCGCCGACGACGGCTTTCGGGTGCTGGCTCCCGTGCTCCCCGTCTACGATCTTCCGCTGAGACGGACGAATCTTCCGGGTCTGGTAGACCACTTGCATCGTTTTCTCGCGCATTTCGACCTCGCCGAAGTCGTGCTGGCGGGCAACTCGCTGGGCGGGCATCTGGCGCTGCTCTACGCGCTTC
>PXTQ01000003.1:1007-3432 GCA_003022505.1 Bacteroidetes bacterium QS_8_64_10
GACCGCAACTTCGTCCGCGAGCGTACCGAACTGACGTTTTACGATCCCGCCCACGCCACCGACGAACTCGTCGATGAGATGTACGGGCTGATCAACGACCGCTCGAGCGTGCTCCGTCTCATCCGGATGGCGCGCTCCACCGAATCGGAAATCGTCACCGACCGGCTCGCGGCCATCGAGGCACCCACGCTGCTCGTCTGGGGCCGCAACGATAAGATCACACCGCCCGACGTGGCCGAGGAGTTCCGCGAGCGCCTCCCGGACGCGCGCCTCCACTTTCTTGATGAATGCGGCCACGCGCCCATGATCGAGCATCCCGGTTCGTTCAACAAGCTAATGCTCGAATTCCTGCGCGAGACGATTGCGGAGCCGACGCTCAGCTCCTAATGCGGCGTAAGCGCATAACTGACAACGGTTTATGTTCAAATAAGTGAACAGTACGTGGGTCGGTTGTACAGTGAACGGTACATGTGAAACGCAGGCGTAGCGCCGCATTCGCTGAATGCGCGGTTGCACGCCTCAAACACGCGGACATGCGGCTTGGCACGCGGCTTGCAAGTACACTAAGCGACGCTCCGGGCCACCTCCTTGCCCGGAGCGCTGACGTGCACCCTGTGGGGTGCACTGCGGAAAACCTCCGCACGCGCCAGGCGGACATGTCCGGGTGAGCATGTCCGCCTGGCCTTTTTTGTATCGGTACCATACGCTCTTGCTTGTTTGAGGTCGTGAAGCGATACATTTTTGCGTAATGCGGAAATTTGTTCTCCCGTCCTTAACTATCGGCTTGGCCGTGCTCACCGCCGGGTGCGGCCCATCCCTCCGCCCGCTGTACTACGACTACGAGCCGTCCCGGTCTACCGCCCCCGACTCGTCCTTTGCGAAGGTGGAAGACGCGCTCCGCGAGACCGGCTGGCAGATCGCCTCCGCTGACGTTCCCAACACCGTAGCCACCCGGGAGCGCACGCTTCAGCAGTGGGGCCTCTACACCGTCGACGTGACCCTGGAGGCAATGCCGATGAGCAACGGGCGGTACGTGCGGCTTCTCATCCATCCTTACCGCGACTACATCATCGGTGGGGAAAGTCCTATCGCGTTTCTACCGTCCGGCCTGAAGAGCGATATCATCCCTTCCCTCAACGACGCCTTCGAGAAACGCGGCATAGAACCTCTCGGAACGCCGTCCACACGCGCAGGGGATTGAGAACGCGCCATGTATCTGTTTAGCACAACGCCCGTAGAGACGGCATGAACGAACGCATCAGCATCATGGGCTGCGGCTGGCTGGGCCGGCCGCTGGGCCGCCGCCTCCTGAATGACGGCTACGTCGTGCGCGGCTCTACTACGACGCCCGACAAACGACCGCGCCTCCGCGACGACGGTCTCCAACCGCACCTCATCACGCTGGAACCGGAGTTGCACGCGAGCGACGACGCTGATGAGTTTTTCGACGCCGATTGGCTGTTTTTGAACGTGCCGCCGCCGCGTGGCCGCAACGACGTGGTCGCCTACCACCGCACGCAAATCGAAGCCGTCGCTCGCGCTGCCCGAAACGCGCCCGTCGAGTCCGTGCTTTTTGCCAGCTCCACCGGCGTCTACCCGAATACGAACGGCGAGGTGACGGAAGACGACGCCGGCGACCCGGCGCGACCGACGGGCGAGGCGCTGCTGGCCGCCGAGGCGCTGCTGCAAAACGAAAGCGGCTTCGACGCGACGGTGCTCCGCTTCAGCGGGCTTTACGGCCCGGACCGCTCGCCCGCGCGCTTCCTGGCGGGCCGCGAGGACGTTGACGGCCCCGACGCGCCCGTCAACCTGGTGCACCGCGACGACTGCATCGGCGTCGTCCGGCGCGTGCTGGAACGCAACGCGCGCGGCGAGGTCTTTAACGTATGCGCCGACAAGCACCCCACCCGCCGCGCCTTCTACACGCAGGCCGCCCGTTCGCTCGACCTGGAACCGCCCTCGTTCTCCGATACGCCGAAGCCCTACAAAGTCGTCAGCAACCAGCGCCTCCGTGAGCGCCTCGGCTACCGTTTTCAACATCCCGATCCGCTGGCTGATGTGCGGTAAATGACGACCGCCGACCGCAGACGACGGACCGCGTTTTCGAGGCTCATAGCGGGGCTATGGGCCGAGAAAAGAAGGTTCGCGGAACCAGACGAGCCGCAGTCGACTCACGGAGCGAAGCGTAGCAAAAGATCGCTCGCACAGCCCAAAGATGCGAATTAAAACAGCTTCTCAGGTCGCTGCTAACCCTGCAACGTGCCAACTTGCCAATCTGAAACCACTATGACCCGCACGGTCCGTCTCGCCCTCCTGCTCCCCGCCCTGCTCATGCTGGCCGGAGCGACCGGGACGACAGCGCTCGCTCAGGCGACGTACTCCGTCGAGGACGATCTGGCGGAAGCCGAGTGGGAAGAAGACACGC
>PXTQ01000004.1 GCA_003022505.1 Bacteroidetes bacterium QS_8_64_10
GCGCCTTTCGTCAAGAGACAGGCTTGTAAGCACACCGTCACGTTGCTGGTTTCAAGTCACGTTTTCATCAGCCGGTTCATCCTGCAAATCGTAAAACGTAAAGCGTAAAAAATAGCATCCTTACGCATTACGCGCAATACGTTTTACGACCTCGAATCACGCGCCGTGCTTCCCGGTTGCAGCAAACGTATCGCATTCGGCCAATCTGTTCTCGCACGACGACATGGAATCACGCACGTCCACCTATCCTAACGGGGGCGACCTCATCACCATCACGACGCCCGCGTACCGGCTCGGCAACCAGCACGTCGAGGACGAGCAGCATCAGTTCGTCACGGAGCACTGGCGCGGGCTGGCGGCTTCCTCCTACCAGGGCTTCAAGAACCTCGGCATCGGTGTGGTGGTCGTGGAGGAACCAGACGCCCTGGCCGGCGACCGGCAGCACCCGCTGGCGTCGCTTACCGTGCGGTACGCCGCGCAGGGCGGTGGCTGGGTGCACGAGGCCTTCGGCGAGGAGGTGTTGCTGTGGCTCGACGAGCAGCTCCAGACGTACGATCCCAGCGAGGAGGGCTTGTTCGTCTTCTTGCGCGAGGACGTTCACCCGCGCCTCTACCGCGCCGGCGGCACGCCGCGCCCGCCGCAGGCGCTCCGCCAGGTCAAGGCGCAGCTCAACTGACCGGCACGGTCGCTTTCAGCCTTGAAAAAGCCGAAATCTTATGACCCGATAGGTTCGGGGGCCGAACATTCTTGTCCGGGCGCCCTCTATCCGGGAGCGGCGTCAGTTTGTTCTCAACAGCTTCAGAGCGTCCTCGACGGGCTGGCAATGACCGCCACGCAAGCAACGGGGGGGTAACTGGCGAAGTGATTCCGGACGTGAAAACGCATCTTGGCCGGGCCTTTGCACCTATAACGGGGCGCACGCTAATCAATTAGGCGCGCCCTGCTTTACGATGCTCCGAATCGGCCTCTGAATGCTTTCAGGCGGCTTTGCCGGGCGATCAAAGGATAGCCGGTGCGCGTCCTCATCAAAACACACCGGAAACTATGTCAGGAAGGAACTTCCGCACATCGTTCAAAACATTTCTGAAGTTGCAGCGCCACGAGATGCGTCGGGCCGAGCAGGCGCTTGTCGACGCGCGGTGCGCGCGGCGCAAGCAGCACAAACACGTTGAGACGGCTCGTCGGCGCTTGAGAACAACGAGCGAGCGCAGTCCCGTTCGGCAGAAGGCCCGCCGAGACGTTCGTGCAGAACTGACTCGGCTTGGCAAGCGCCAGCAGCAGGAGGCGAAGCGCCGCGCTGCCGTGCGCGAGCAACGCCGCGCCGAGGACGACCTCCGCAACGCGCTCCGCCAGAAAACGCAAGCCGCCTTTTCGAAGCTGACGAGCGGAAGCCTGTGGCCGCAACTCGAAGTAAGCTGTTGATGTTTTTACTGCTCCAGATGTAACCAGCTAAGGGGTTGGTGGGGAGAAGAAACTATCGGGAGGTGTCCGTCGGGCAAGGACCTTGAGAAGGCGAAAGGGCAAAAGGAACGCCATACGCTCCAGCTTCCCTTTTCGCCATTCCCGAAGGTTCTATCTCTCGAGACCATTGCCTTGTATCCACTCTCGCTGTTATTGCGCAGCACGTCTACACGCCTGCTTTCCCGTTCCCCACGCTCCCGTGCTCCCGCTCACAGCGATTGCGGGTCCACCTCTACGAGGCCACCTTTCATGAGCGCCAGCGTGCGCGCCGGGTACTTCTTGACGATGCGGTAGTCGTGGGTCGCCATAAAGAGCGTCATGCCCTGCTTGTGCAGGCTCAGGAGCAGCTGCTGGATCTCGTCGGCCACGGCAGGGTCGAGGTTGCCGGTCGGCTCGTCGGCCAGCAGGATCCACGGGTCGTTGATGATGGCGCGCGCAATCGCCACGCGCTGCTGCTCCCCGCCCGACAGCTCGTGCGGGTAGCGGCGCTGCTTGTGGGAGAGGCCCACGCGGGCAAGCACCTTCATGACGCGCTGCTTGACGGCGGAGCCGCTCTTGCCGGTGACGTAGAGCGAGAAGGCGACGTTCTCGTAGACGTTGCGGTCGGTCAAGAGCTGAAAGTCCTGAAAGACGACGCCGAGGGAGCGCCGCAGGTACGGCACGTCGCGGTCGCTGATCGAGCTGCTTCGGTAGTCGCCCACGCGCACGCTGCCCTCGTCCGGCTCCACGTCCATGTAGAGGAGGCGCAGCAGCGTCGATTTGCCGCTGCCGGTCTGCCCGATGAGGTACACCATCTCGCCCTGGTTGACGCTCACGCTCACGTCGTCGAAGACGGAGCGTCGCCCGCCGTCAGGCAGCGGAAAGGACACGGACACGTCGCGGAGGTCAATGCGAGCCAGCCAAGCGCATCAGCTCGCAAAGGCGAAGAGCGCCAGCAAGGCGGCCATGACGGCAGCGTTCGCAAGGACGATGCGAAGCGTAAACCGGCGCAACTTGTCACGCAAGACGCTTCGCGTGACGACAGGGTCGTCGTCTTCGAAGAACGCTTCGACGAGGTCTTCGGCCTGCTCGCGCGTGAAGTTGTCGCGTTCGAGCAGGCGTTGCTTGACCTTGCGCGTGTCAGTTCGCACGGCGTTGGTGGTTTTGTGATGCGAAGAAATCGTCACGCGCCCACCACCGCAAGAAAATCGACGCGCCCGGACGCCACCTGCTAACCTGCAACTTGCGAACCTGCAACCTTTTCAAGCGGCTCGCCCAGCAGCGTCGCCGAGGTGCAGTCCGTGACGCGCACCCGCACGTAATCGCCGCGCTCGTAGTCCTCGCGGTCGAAGACCACCATCTTGTTGTTGTCGGCGCGGCCCGCGAGCTGCGCGTCGCTCTTTTTGGACGGCCCCTCCACGAGTGTCGTTACCGTGCGCCCGACCTCGGCCTCGTTTTTTTCTTTGTTGATGCCGCGCTGGAGGTCGATGATCTCGGAGAGGCGGCGCTTCTTGGTTTCCTCCGGCACGTCGTCGTCGTACTTGCGGGCGGCGTAGGTGTCGGGCCGCTCGGAGTAGGCAAACATGTAGGCGTGATCGTAGCGCACTTTCCTCATCAAACTGAGGGTGTCTCGGTGTTGCGCTTCGGTCTCGCCGCAAAAGCCCGCCATGATGTCGGTCGAGAGCGCCACGTCCGGTACGATCTCGCGGGCGCGCTCTATCAGGCGCAGGTACTTCTCGCGCGAGTAGGTGCGGCGCATCTTGTCGAGGATCTCGGTGTTGCCGTGCTGCACGGGCAAATGAATATAGTTGCACACGTTGGGCCGCTCGGCGTGCACGTGCAACAGGTCCTCGGAGCAATCCTTCGGGTGGCTCGTCGAGTAGCGGATCCGAAGCTCCGGCGAGACCTGGCTGATGCGGTACAGCAGCTCCGCAAAATCGACCGTGCGCCCGCCGTCGGTGTAGCGGTAGGAGTTGACGTTCTGGCCGAGCACCGTCACCTCGCGGTAGCCTTCTTCGACGAGGCGCGCGCACTCCGATATGATCGTCGTCACCGGGCGGCTGCGCTCGCGGCCTCGCGTGAACGGCACGACGCAGAAGGCGCACATGTTGTCGCAGCCGCGCATGACGGAGACGTAGGCGCTCACGCCGTTGTCGTCGTAACGAACGGGCGCGACGTCGGCGTAGGTCTCTTCTT
>PXTQ01000005.1:0-2047 GCA_003022505.1 Bacteroidetes bacterium QS_8_64_10
TCACCGCCGGCTGCGACGACTACCACGCCAAGCCGGTGCATTTCTCGAAGCTGGTCGAGCAGATGGAGGCGCTGTTGGAAAACGTGCCCGAGGCGTAAGTGCATCCCAATCAGAAATTGTGGATTCGACGGCGGAGCGCAGGCGGCCTTTTCGCAGATCGAGGCTGATTCGGATGTTCACGGTCGGCATCCCCAGGCGGTAGCGAGTAGCGTCGGCAATTCGATGAGTGGCTTTGACCTGCTGCCCGCTCACGGGCACCTCACGCGCCGGATGCGTCGCCTCAACGAGCCGACCGACGTGCTCTGGACGCGGGAAACCATCGAGCGCGGTCGCCTACGTGCCTGGCGACGTGATCCGGATGCACGACGGCTCGACCGTGGAGGTGAGGAACACCGACGCCGAGGGCCGCCTCACGATGGCCGACGCGCTCTCGCACCCGGAGCTGGTCGTCGACCTTGCCACGCTCACCGGCTCGTCGGTCGTTGCGCTCGGGCACGAGGCCGCCGCCTTCATGACGCCGGAGGGCGACGAGGCGAACGAGCTCCTCGACCGGTCCCGCTCCGCTGCCGGCGCGAGCGGCGACCGCCTGCACCCGCTGCCGCTCTACGACGCCTACGCCGACCGCCTCGACAGCAACGTGGCGGATTGCAAGAACGTCCGCCGGTAAGTTCCTGGAGCGCTTCACCGATTATCCGTGGGCGCACCTCGACATCGCGGGCACGGCGTTTTTGCACGAGCCGAAGTCGTATCGTCCGAAAGGTAGCACGGGCTACGGCGTGCGCCTGCTGGCTGCCTTCTTTCAGGATTACGCGGAACGGTAACGGGGGCTTTTCGCTGGATTACGCAACGTAGCTTGAAAGCAGTCCTCGGCGATGCCTGTTGAGAACACTTCTGACACCGCCGGCCGCCCCGTCCGAGTGGCCGTCTCGCTGGGCGATCCCGGCGGCATCGGGCCGGAAGTTACGCTCAAGAGCCTGGCACAGCTGGGCGACGACATCGAAACGGTGCTCGTCGGGTCCAGCGACGTGCTGGTGAAGCACGCCGTGCAGCTCGGCTATCACGACAAGTCCTTCCGCACCGTCACAGGCGGACCGCTTTCGCTGGTGGAGGACGAACACGTCGTGCTCGACGTGACGGGCGGCGAGGAGGTCGGGTGGGCGTTCGGCGCGGCGACGCCCGGCGGCGGGCGCGTCTCGATGCAGGCGGTGGAGCGTGCCGTGGATCTGTGCCTGAGCGGACGGGTCGACGCGATGGTGACGGCCCCGATCTCGAAGGCTGCGATCCGGCAGGCCGGCTACGACGAGCCGGGCCACACCGAGTTCATCGCCAAACGCACCGACGCCGGCCCGCACGCCATGATGATGGTGGCCGGGGGGCTTCGCGTGGCGCTCGTCACCGGGCACATGCCCATCGCGCAGGTCGCCGAATCCGTCACGAAATCCGCCGTCACCGAGCGGATCGGTATTCTGGCCGAGAGCCTGCAGCGCGACTTCGGCATCGACGCTCCGCGCATCGCGGTGCTCGGCCTGAACCCGCACGCGGGCGACGACGGCGTGCTGGGCCGCGAGGAGCAGAACGTCATCACGCCTGCGCTCGAAGAGGCGCGCTCCGAGGGGGCGGTGCAGCTCGACGGCCCGTTTCCTGCCGATGGCTTCTTCGGCCTGGTGAAGCAAGGTGACTATGACGCCGTGCTTGCCATGTACCACGATCAGGGCCTCGTCCCGTTCAAGACGTTAGCCTTCGAGGAAGGCGTCAACTTCACGGCGGGGTTGCCCCTCGTGCGCACCTCGCCGGATCACGGGACCGCCTACGACATCGCCGGAGAGGGCGCGGCCTCGCCCGGCAGCATGACGAGCGCGCTTCGCCTCGCCGCGCAGGTCGCCCGTGCGCGTTCTGGGCTTTGAATTGTTCGTTTCGAGATTTCGCGTTCTGTACTTCTGCGCTTGCAACCGCGAACCGTGAACCAGAAACCCCAAACCACCAAACCCTACACGGCGCTGGCCGAGGGCTACGATGCCGTGATGGACTACATCGACTACGACTACTG
>PXTQ01000005.1:2094-4447 GCA_003022505.1 Bacteroidetes bacterium QS_8_64_10
CCCCAACGCCTTCTTCGTCCTCGAACTCGGCTGCGGCACCGGCTCGCTGGCCGTGCGCCTGCAACCGCGCGGCGGCTACCGCTACCGGGCCACCGACCGCTCACCTGCCATGATTCGCCTTGCCCGCGCCAAAGCTGAGCGCCACGAGGTGCCCGCGCGCTTCGCCGTGGCCGACTTCACCGATTACGACGCGCGCGAACCCGCAGACGCCGCGCTACTTTTGTACGACGGGCTGAATTACGTTCTGCGTGAGGATCCGCTCCGGGCGCTCTTTCGCTGCACGCGGCGGGCGCTTCGTCCCGGCGGCGTCTTTATCGTGGATCATACTACGCCC
Organism: Bacteroidetes bacterium QS_8_64_10; assembly: GCA_003022505.1. Classification (GTDB taxonomy): domain Bacteria; phylum Bacteroidota; class Rhodothermia; order Rhodothermales; family Salinibacteraceae; genus PXTQ01. The sequence continues at coordinate 2,429 of PXTQ01000005.1, forward strand.
ATCAATTCTACGAACAATGCCGAGGATTTTGAGGACGAGGGTCGGGCGGAAGACTTCCGCTACAAGCGCCGGAGCCGCTACGACGAGGCGACGCGGCTGCATACGACGACGTTCGAGGTGCAAGTGAACGGCCAAACCTATCGTGAGGAGCACGTGCAGCGCACCTACGACCCGGTGACGATCCGCCGGCTCGCCGAGGAGAGCGGGTTCGAGGCGGTGGCCGCTTACGACGGCTTCACGACCGCTCCGGATGCGCCCGACAGCGAGCGCGTGCATCACGTCCTGCGACGACCCGCCCGGCAATGAGAATTACTGAACCGTGAGCGGCCTGCAAACCTGTCAACCTGAAACTACTCAGTTCGAGTTGAGCTTGAGCGGGCGCCCCGGCTCGATGCTTGTGTTCAGTTCCACCTGATTCATGATGGCGAGGTCGCGCTCGCTGATACCGGCGAGCTCGGCGTCCACGTTGCCCACGATCTCGTTGAACGTACCCGAACGGTCTCGCTCCACGTTCAGGCGAGCGGGCTGCACGTCCAGGATGTCCTCGTCGTTTACTTCGTCGAAGCCCCGCATCGTGCGCTCGAACGTATCCCGGTATTGCCGGAACTCCTGCGGCGTGGAGTAACCGAGAAACTGGTAGACCGTGCCGCCTTTTTCCACAAAGTAGGTAAGCAGGCGCACCTGTTGTTGCTGCCCACCCTGGCCCTGCGTCTGCGCGTCGGCCAGCACGTAGTACGCCGACATGCCGTTGGAACTGGCCTGTCCGTCCTCGCGCACCTGAATGCCTTCTTGCCCGGCAAACTCTCGCGCTGCCGCACGCGGCGATTCGGCCTGCGCGTAGGTGAACTGCATCACAGCGTCCTGCTGCTCGCTCTGCATGATGACGGCGCTGGCCGTATTCTGCACCTGGAAGTTTCCTGGAATCGGGAATTGGAAGGCACCCTCCGGGTGGTAAAACGTGTTGTTTTGCACAAAGCCCTGGCGCGGGTTCTTCCCGATCACCATCCCGTTGATCGTGCTGAAGTGCTGGTCTCTGTTGACCGTGGTAGCCGATCTTTGCACTTTCTTCTGCCACTTTTGCGCCAGCTTCGGGATGCGCTGCTGACGGTCCCCGGGTTCGGGGTGGGTGGAGGCCCACGACGGAATGCCCCCGCCTTTCTGCTCGCTGATGCGCTTGAGGGTCTGGAAGAAGGCGGCCCCTTCGCTCGCCTCGTACCCCGCCATCGTGGCGTACTCCACGCCCAGCTTGTCGGACTCGCGCTCATCGTCGCGGCTGTACCGCAACGAGAGCAGCTTCAGCGCCGTGCCGCCGACCCGCATCAGCGTGCCGCCCGGCAGGCCGAGCTGGTTGCCCAGGATCGCGCCGCCCATCAAACCGAGCTGCCGGAGTTGCTGCTCGCCCGCCCGCTGCGAGGCGTGCCGCGCCGCCACATGGCCCAACTCATGGCTCAGCACCACCGCCAGCTGCGCCTCGTTGTTCAGGTGCGAAACCAGACCGCGCGAGACGTACACGTAGCCGCCCGGCAGCGCAAAGGCGTTGACGATGGGGCTGTCCAAAACGTGAAACGTCACGTCCGTCTGGCGAAACTTCTGGGCCGTGCCCTCGCGGCGCAGGTGGCTTTCCTCCAGCACCTGCTGCCCAACCTGCTGCACGTAGTCCTCGACGTCGCCCTCGTCGTAGAAACCGTATTGCGCCTGAATTTGCTTGTTGGCGCGCTGGCCCAGCTTCTTTTCCTGCTTCCAGGAGTACCCCATGACGCGCTCGTTGCCCGTGACGGGATTGGTGCCCGTCTTGCAGCCCATCACGGAGAAGACGGCCAGAAGCAGCGCAGCAACGGCGAAGCGTCGCATTCGTATCATCGGTTGCATAAGTGTAATGTAGGTTTTTAGATCAAAATAGGAAGAAATGAAGGGATAGTGTCATAGGGCAGAGCGCTGGAAGGGGATCCGCTTAGCGGGAAAGACAACGCGCCTTTTACAATTGGCGGCACCGTCAAGCTGCTCCTCTCAAAACACCCG
>PXTQ01000006.1 GCA_003022505.1 Bacteroidetes bacterium QS_8_64_10
CGTGCCGCACGCCGGCTTTGGTCTGGGGCTGGAACGCACAGTGGCGTGGCTGGCCGGACGCGAGCACGTGCGCGAAACGATCCCGTTCCCGCGCACCCTCCAGCGGCTGTATCCGTAGCGCCGGGAATCCTACGCATGACCGCGAAGTATACTCCGGACAGCCGACTTCTCGAACCGAAGCACTTCAGCTATGAAAACGCGCATTGCAAAGTGGGGTGATAGTCTGGCCGTACGCATCCCGGAAGCACTGGCGCGCGAGTTGCGCTTCCGCGAGGGCTCGCCCGTGACGATCCGCGCGAAGGAAGAAGAACTGGTCGTGGAGTCAGCGCCTGACGACGAACCGTTCGATTTGGACGAACTGGTCAGCCGGATTACGGACGAAAATCAGCATGAAAGCGTTGATTTTGGCGGACCGGCGGGCGAGGAGACATGGTAGGCGGCGAGGAGCGCGAATACGTGCCGGAGCGCGGCGATGCCATCTGGCTGAGCTTCACGCCGCAGGCGGGCACAGAGCAGGCGGGTCATCGCCCGGCCATCGTGCTCTCTCGTTCCGTCTATAATGAAAAGGCGGGCTACGCGCTGGTATGCCCAATAACGAGCACAGTAAAAGGCTATCCGTTTGAAGTACCCGTGCCGGAGGGAGGTGAGGTGTCTGGTGTCGTGCTTGCTGATCAGGTGCGCAGTCTGGACTGGCGGGCGCGCAACGCACGCCTCATCGAACCACTCCCCGACGCCGTCACGGGCGAGGTGGTTGCAAAAGTGCAGACCTTGTTGCAGTAAGCGCGCACCCTCCGGCGGCTGTATCCGTGAGCGCGTAAGGAAGCGGCGAACCCGTCACACCAGAAGCTCCGCGCGCATCACGGCGACGGCCCGCCCGCCGAGGTGCACGCGGTCATCCTCCGCCCGAACGCGCACCGTGCCGCCGCGCCGCGAGACCTGGCGGCCCGTAAGCTCATGGCGACCCAGCAGGTCGGTCCAGAACGGCGCGAGCGCGCAGTGCGCCGATCCGGTCACGGGATCTTCGGGCACCCCCGCCGACGGCGCAAAGAAACGGCTGACGAAATCGTAGCCGGCCGCCTCGTCGTCGGCTTGCGCCGTCACGATGACGCCGCGCGCCTCGATCCCGCCCAGCTGCGCGAGATCCGGCGACAGGTCGCGCACAGCGGCCTCATCCGGCAGCAGCGCCAGCACGTCCATGCGGTTGCGCCCGACAAACAGCGGTGCCGTGCCGAGCGCGTCCGTCAGATCGTCCAGCGGCGGCGTCTCGCGGACCGGCTCGGCGGGAAAGTCCATCCAGATGAGGTCGTCTTCTCGCCGCGCCGAGAGCGCGCCGCTTTTCGTCTCGAAGCGCGCCGTTTCATCCAGGGGCAGGTGCTCCTCGTTCCACAGAAAATGCGCCGCCGCGAGCGTGGCGTGCCCGCACAGGTCCACCTCCGTTTCGGGCGTGAACCAGCGCAACCCGAAGGCGTCGCCTCCGTGCGGCACGAGAAAGGCCGTCTCCGCGAGGTTCATCTCGGCGGCGACGTGCTGCATGCGGTCGGCGTCGGGCCAGTCGTCCAGCAGCGCGACGGCGGCGGGGTTGCCTGCGAAGAGCTGATCGGTGAAGGCGTCAATCTGGTAGAGGGTCATGCAGGTCGGAAAGGACGGAAGGTCAGAAGGTCGAACGGAGAGATGCGAGAACGCCTCAACGCGCTAACGTACACGCGGTGCTTTTTGATCCAGTCGGCCAGGGGGCGTCGCGCTCCATGCAGCCTGCCGCCACGTCCAGAAACACCTGCTCCGGCGCGTCTTTCTCGCCATCCGCCTCGCCAAACGAGAGCGTGACCGCGCGTCGCCCGCTTTGCTCTTCGACGGGGCTGACCTGTGCGTCGTGGAGCAGCACGCCTTCCAGCCGCTCGACCAGCTCGCGAACCAGCTCTTCAAAAGCGTCGGTGCGTTGGTTTTTTGCAGTAGCACTCATGGTTTGTGCTTGCAACAATGAAGAAGATAACGGTTATTGGTGCTTACGCCTTCCTTCGTTTTTGCCTCCATACAGTTTCATGCGTGATCCCGACGACGCCCTCCGCGAGCACCTCATCGACAACCTTGACGGCGAAAACGCGCACCGGGGCTTTGCGGGCATCGCGCAAGACTGGCCTTCGGAGTTGCGCGGCACGCGCCCCGACGACCTGCCGCACTCCGGCTGGGAGCTGGTTGAGCACCTGCGCCTGGCCCAGCGCGACATTCTCGATTTTTGGCAGGACCCCGGCTACACCGCGCCCGACTGGCCCGACGGTTACTGGCCGGACGAGCGAGAGCCGCCTTCCGACGACGCCTGGGATGCAAGCCTCCAGCAGTTCGACGACGACCTCGCCACGCTCAAGTCGCTGATCCGCGAGACCGCCGACCTGCACGCCGAGATCCCGCACGGCAGCGGGCAGACGTACCTGCGCGAGGCGCTCGTGGTGGCCGACCACAACGCCTACCATCTGGGCCAGCTCGTCACGGTGCGCCGCCTGCTGGGCGCGTGGCCGCCGGGGTGAGAATGGGTGAGCGGCAGAAAAGGGGGAGAGGAAGAGAAGCAACGTGGGAGAAGCACTCCAACACCCGAACACACCAACACCGTGAAAGCCCGTCTCGTCAAATTCTGGGAGGCCGCCCGCTCCAGCTACTGGTTCATCCCATCGCTCATGACGATGGGAGCCATCGGACTGGCGTTTGTCATGACCTACCTCGACGCCTCGCTCGGCGCGACTTGGGTCGATCAGATCGACTGGCTCTACGCCAACAAGCCGGAAGGCGCGCGAGCGCTTCTCTCGACGATTGCCGGCTCTATGATTACGGTGGCCGGCGTCACCTTTTCGATTACGATTGCCGCCGTCGCCTACGCCACCAACAACTTCGGGCCGCGCCTGCTGACCAACTTCATGCAGGATCAGGGCAACCAGGTGACGCTCGGCACCTTCATCGCTACGTTTTTGTACTGCCTGCTCGTTCTCCGCACCATCCGCAGCCCTGAAGAGGCCGCCGCTGGCAAGCGCGTGCCCGTCGACGAGCTGGCGGGCGCGTTTGTACCGCATCTCGCTATCTTGTGCGGGCTGGCGCTTGCGCTCTGCTCGATTGGCGTGCTGATCTTCTTCATTCACCATGTGCCGGAATCCATCCACGCCTCCAACGTGACCGCCGACATCGGGCGCAAACTCAACCAAAAGATCAAGGAGCGCTTTCCCGGCATGATCGGCTTTTCTGTGCCGGAGGACGAGGACTACGATCCGAAGGAGGACATGCCGGATGATTTCTTCGACCGGACCACGCCCGTTGACGCGGAGGGTGACGGCTACGTGCAGTACATCGACGAGGCGCGCATCCTGCGCGTGGCCACTCGCGAGGATCTGCTCGTGCGCATCGAGTACCGGCCCGGTGACTTCGTTAGCCTCGGCAAGACGCTGGCCTGGGTCTACCCCGCCGAGCACGCCGACGACGGCATGGCAAACCACGTCCGCAACGCCTTCGTCATGGGGCGCGGGCGCACGCAGCGGCAGGATATCTTGTTCTTGGCGCAGGAACTCGTCGAGATCGCCTCGCGCGCGCTCTCGCCCGGCATCAACGATCCGTTTACAGCCATGACGTGCCTGGACTGGCTGGGCAACGCGCTCTCGAACCTGGGCCGGCGCTCCATGCCCGGAGCGTATCGTTACGACGACCACCGCGAGCTGCGCGTCATCGTGCATCCCATCACGTTCGAGGAGTTCGCCGACGCCGCCCTCGGCCCGCCGCGCCCGTACGTGGAGGCCGACCGCAACGCCGCGCTGCACATGATGAAGGTAATTGCGGACGTGGCCTGCGACCTCGAAGACGACGACCACCGCCAAGTGCTCCTGCGTCACGCCCGCGCCCTCAAGCACGGCGCGGAGCAGACGCTCTCCGACGAGGACGATCTCGACATGCTCAGCGCTCGCTTCCGCGCCACCTCGAAGCTGCTGCGCGACAATGCCGACGAGCGCGCTCTGGCCGATGAGAAGCAGTGGCTCGGCGGGAGCGGATGAGACGCGCGGCGCTTCTCTGGACAGACGGGCCACATCGACGAGTCGCGGCTCGGCACGACGCTGCACGAGTCGCTTGTGGGCCGGCGCATCTCCGAGGACGGTCCCATCTCATTCTACAAAGCCGGGCGCGAGCAGCTGCGCATCGTCTTTTAGCGGATTGCCCGACGGCTTCTCTCGTAGTAGACGTCGCGCACGAGCGCCGGCACGCATAGCCTGTCACTAATCACGCGCTCACCTCGGCGAACCGATCAATCGAAAAGCACCTCGGTTCTGATCCACAAATCGGACTTGAAACCACTTAGCTCCCGCCGTCTTTTGAGCAATCAGGGAATTACGACGTAACGCCGAACAAGCGGGGAACGAGAGGAAGATCCGACGCGAAGAAGATGAGTAACGGGATTCGCACTTCTCAAACGGCACAACCCATCGACGTAGACCATGACCAGTAATCCGAAAAACATTTCTCGTGTGGAGACGGGCCAGACGATTGGCTGGCAAGTACGCTTCCGGCGGCAAGGCGAGCGATACTCGAAGTTTTTCTCCGACAAGAAGCATGACGGAACGGACGGAGCTAGAGAAGCGGCCATCGCCTGGCGCGACGAGACGAAAGGCACGCTGCCCGAACGCGGCAACGCCAGCGAGACGCGCGGCAAGCGCTCGGAGACGGGCGTGCGCGGCCTCAGCATCGGCTTTCACGACGTGGGCAACGGCACACGCAACCCGTACGTGCAGGTGAGCTTCTATTCAGACGGCGACCGGAACAGCAGTTCGTTTTCGGTCGAGAAGTGGGGGCTGCGCCGCGCCGTCTGGAAGGGCTGCCGCCGCCTCGGTAAGTGGCGCGACTGGCCCATGCAGGAGATGCAGGAACACTTCGAGACGGCCATGCGCAACATCGACCCGGAGAAATACGAGCATCCCCCCGACGACGCGAAGGAGCCGGCAACGGCCTAATTCCAAATCCTGCGGACAGGATTTGGGTGTGGAGGTGTGAAGGTGTGAACGTAGGGAAGTGTGGACGTAGAACGCACAAACCTTCATGCTTTCAAACGAACAGCCCTCAACGAAGCGTGTGGAGTTGATATCATGCTCCTTCAACGCGGCGACCGCGCCAACCTCGACATCGAGAAGTTCGCCGATCAGGGCAAAGGGCTGGCGCGCGTAGACGGCCTCGTCGTGTTCGTGGAGGGCGCGGTGCCGGGCGACCGCGTGCGCGCCGAAGTGACCGCGCGCAAGTCCAGCTACGCCGAGGCGCGCATCGAGGAGCTGCTGTCGGCCTCCGAGTACCGCACCGCGCCGCGCTGCCGCTACTTCCCTACGTGCGGGGGGTGCCAGTGGCAGCAGGCCGACTACGACGCGCAGGTGGCCTACAAGCGCCGGAGCGTTAAGGAAACGCTGGAGCATCAGGGCGGCTTCTCCGGCGTGAGCGTGCGCCCGGCGCTCGCCGCCGAGGAGCCGTACTACTACCGCAACCGCATGGACTTCACGTTCAGCGACCGGCGCTGGCTTACGCCCCGCGAGAAAGAAACGGGCGAGGACTTCGACATGCGCTTCGCGCTCGGCCTGCACCCGCCGGGCGAGGGGCGCCGCGTGCTCGATCTCAAGGAGTGTCATCTACAATCTCCGCTCAGCGCCCGGCTCGTCAACGGCGTGCGCAACTTCGCCAGAGAGCGCGGCTGGCCCGCGCAGTCCAACGGGAGCGGTTACCTGCGGCGGCTCACGATCCGGCAGCCCACCCGCACCGACCACCTGATGGTGCATCTGCTCACACGCTCCGACCAGCCAGGGCGCACCGACGCGCTCGCGGCGTTCCTGCAAAACGAGTTCCCGGAGGTCACGACGTTCGTGAGCACGGCCTACGGCGGCAAGCTGTCGGCCATCCGCGCGGGCGGCACGACGCGGGTGCACTTCGGGCCGGGCACGGTGCGCGAAAAGATGGGCGCGTTCACCTTCGAGATCGGACCGCATGATTTCTTTCAGCCGAACACGGCGCAGGCCGAGCGCCTCTACCGGGCGGCCCGCGACGTGGCAGAGCCAGCTCCGGACGACACCGTCTACGACCTGTACTGCGGCCTGGGCGCGCTCTCGTTGTTTCTGGCGGAAGAGGCCGGGCGCGTCGTCGGTGTGGAGGACGACACCGCTATGACGAAGAAAGCGCGCCGCCACGCTGAGACGCACGACCTCGGCAATGCCGCTTTCGCATCAGGGGCAGTGGGCGAGGTGCTGACGCCCGCCTTCGCCGAGGAGCACGGCGCGCCCGACGTGGTCGTGGCGGACCCGCCGCGCGCCGGGATGCGCGAGGCCGTCACCGAGCGGATCGCGCGGCTGCAGCCCCGCCGCCTCGTCTACGTGAGCTGCAACCCGCAGACGCAGGCCCACGATCTGAAGCGCTTTGCGGGCGAATACGCCATCGACGCCGTGCAGCCCGTCGATCAGTTCCCGCAGACGCACCACATCGAGAATGTGGTGGCACTTGGACGTGTTTAGCGCGTCAACCCAAAGCCGCTTGTTCGGGTCGTTTTGCTTTGCCCGAATGGACGTATTGCGTAATGCGTATTGCGTGAGGCTGCCCGTAGAAAACGCATCGCCGGAAACGCCCTTGCCTTTTCACGCTTTACGCTAAACGGAGACGGTGCTTCACACCGCGACGTGAGCCATCCTGCGGTTTGAACCGCGTCGTCGCAATCCGTACACTACTGAATCAAGCACGATAGCGCCCCAGTCGCCACAGACCTGCAATCACGTACTGACGCGAAGATAGCCTTTTCCATCCGAATACTTCCAAACACCCACACCCCCACACTCTCATGCCCACCGAACTCCCCATCGAGTTTGGCACCGACGGCTGGCGCGCCGTCATCGCCGACGAGTACACGTTTCAAAACGTCGAGCGCGTGACGCGCGCCACTGCCCGCTGGATCGAGCGCGAATACGGCGCGGATCGGCCCGTCATCCTCGCCCACGACGCCCGCTTTCAGGGGCGCGCCTTCGCCGAGCGCGCCGCGCAGGTGCTGGCCGCCGAGGGCCTGCGCGTCCTCTTCGTCATCACGGCCAGCCACAACCCGCCCGAATACAACGGTTTCAAGATCAAAGCCGAGTTCGGCGGACCCGCCACGCCCGACATGATCAGCGAGGTGGAGCAGGAACTGGCCGACCTCTCCCGCGAAGACGACGCGCCGCTCGTTCCGTTCGAGCAACTCGTCGAAGAAAAGGTCGTGGACGTGCGCGACGTGACCGGCGCGTACCTGGACGCCCTCCGCAGCCGCATCGACATCGAGGCGATCCGCGAGGCCGACCTGCGCGTGGCGCACGACGCCATGTTCGGCGCGGGGCAGGGCCTCTTTACGCGGCTTCTGGGCGAGGAGCACGTCGTGGAGCTGCACTCAGAGTACAATCCCGGCTTTCAGCGTCGCGCCCCCGAACCCATCGCGCGCCAGACTGAGGAGCTGGCCGACGCCGTCGTCGATGAGGGCTGCGACGCCGGCATCGCCAACGACGGTGATGCCGACCGCATCGGGATGTATGACGAGCAGGGCCTCTTCGTCAACTCCCACCAGATGCTCGCGCTGCTGCTGAAATACCTGCACGAGGAGCGCGGCATGACCGGCGACGTGGTGAAGACGTTTTCGACGACGCATATGCTCGACAAGATGGGCGAAAAGTACGGCCTGACGGTGCACACCACGCCCATAGGGTTCAAATACATCGGACCGAAGATGGTGGACAGTGACGTGCTCGTCGGCGGCGAAGAATCCGGCGGGATGGCCGTGAAGGACCATATCCCGGAGCGCGATGGGTTGTACATCGGCCTGCTCATTCTGGAAATGATGGCAAAGCGTGGAAAGTCACTCTCGGCGCTCGTCGAGGAGCTGTTCGAGGAGTTCGGCCAGCATCTTTTTTACCGCGCCGACCTCCGCGTGCCGGCGGAGCGCAAGGCAGCCATCCTGGAGCAGCTGGAGACGGACGCCCCGGCGGAACTGAACGGCCGTGCCGTCGAGGAGGTAGAGACGCTCGACGGCTTCAAGCACCGCATGAGCGAGGGCTGGCTGCTCATCCGCCCGTCAGGCACCGAGCCGGTCCTGCGCGTCTACGCCGAGGCTGAAACCGCCGAGGCCGCCAAAGCACTCGTGGACGACGCCGTGCGGCAGTTGGGCATCGAAGCGGCAACGGCACACTGAGGGAAGGCGGGTGCTGCAATAAGACGCCATCCGCTACTCGCAGTCATGGGCCATGCGATTTCGACAAGGCACCACTTGGGTTTTGTAGAATACGATGAACCTGCCAACTTGTACCTTGCCAACCCGTATCCCAAAATTCGTTTTGCACCGAATTAGTGAAACCCGGCACGTTGCTTGGTGTCTCAACCTACGCTCTACTTCATCGAAATTGCGCAAAAACAACTTGTTGGCCTATGCCGAGGCAGTCGTTCGTCATTGTATTTGCGGCGTGCCTGTTTGCGGTGCCCGTCGCCGCGCAGACGTTCGGGCCGCCGGGGCAGGGAGCCGAGCAGCAGGCGCTGGCTGCCGGTCCGCAACCCACCGACTACGAAATCCTGGGACTGACGGTCAAGGGCGTCTCCGACGAGAGCATGCGCAGCTTCGTGCGGCAGGCGAGCGGGCTGTCGGAAGGCCGCACGGTCACGCTGCCGGGCGATCAGGCGATTGCCCGCGCCATCCGCAAAGTCTACGAGTTGGGCATGTTCGAGGACGTAGAGATCGTGCGCGAGCGCACCGTGGGCGACGGCGTCTTTCTGGCGATCCGCGTTGAAGGGGTGCCCAAGCTGGCAGAGTACTCGTTTACCGGCATCGACGAGGACGAGCAGGAGGAGCTGCGCCGCAAGGTGCCGCTCGTTCAGCGCAGCCCCCTGCGCGAGGGCGAGGTGGCGCGCGCCAAGCAGGCCATCCGCTCATATTACCGCAAAGAGGGCTTCCTGCGCACAAGCGTCAAGGCGCGCCGCACGAAAGCCGACAACAACACCGTCGCGCTCAAGTTCATCGTGGATCGCGGCCAGAAGGCCGAGGTCGAAAGCATCAACATTGCCGGCAACCAGCAGGTGTCCGACGACGATCTGAAAGACGCCATGGAAAAGACGCGCGAGGACCGCTGGTGGCGCTTCTGGAAAGGCGAGGACTTTAACCCGGACGGCTACGAGAAGGACAAGCAGAAAGTGGTAAACTACTACCGCAACCACGGGTACTACGACGCCTACCTGAAGACCGACTCCGTGCAGTTCGTGCGCGAGGGCGACGACACGGACGTGGTGGTGGACCTGAAGGTGCACGAGGGACCGAAGTATCACGTCCGCAACGTAGAATGGCGCGGCAACACGGTGATTCCGGACGAGCAGCTGACGCAGGCCCTCGACCTGGAGACAGGCGAGGTTTACGACGCCAGCAAGCTGAAAACGAACCTGCAGGGCAACCGCCAGGGCACGGACGTGCGCGGCCTCTACATGGATCGCGGCTACATGAAGTTCAACGTGCAGAAAAACGTGCAGATGGCGCCGGGCGACTCGCTGGATCTCGTCTTCGACGTGCGGGAAGGCGAGACCTACGAGTTCGGCGACATCACGATTGCGGGCAACACGAAGACCAAAGAGCACGTCATTCGCCGCGAGTTGTACACCGTGCCGGGACAGCGTTTCAGCCGAAGCGCCATCCAGGAGTCGATCCGGCGGCTCTCGCAACTCAAGTACTTTACGCAAGAGTCGCTCACAAAAGGACCGGGCGTGCAGGTGGACGAAGAAGACCAGGAGGTCGATCTCACCTACGACGTCGTCGAAAAAAGCAGCGATCAGCTGGAACTTTCGGGCACGTGGGCCGGGCAAGATTACGGCCTCGTGCTTCAGCTGCGCTTCAACTTCACCAACTTCTCGATGCAAGACCTCTTCGAACCCGACGCCTGGACGCCGCTGCCGGCGGGCGACGGGCAAGATCTGTCGGTGTCGGTGCAGACGAGCGGCTCGCGCTACCAGCGCTACTCGCTCTCGTTTAAGGAGCCGTGGTTCCGGGGCCGCCCTACGCCGGTTGGCTTCTCGATCAGCTACTTCCGCTCCAACGGCGGGGCCTCGCGGCGCGTCACCACCACGGACACGACGACGGTAGACCGCTACCTGGCGAAGGCGGGCGGGCGCGTCTTCTACAATCGCCGCCTGGACTGGCCGGACGACAAGTTCATGCTCTCGACGGGCTTCAACTACCAGCGCTACAATAACAACAACTACACGAGCACGCTTCCCTTCGGCGTCAGCCAGGAACTGGCCCTCCAACTGGGCCTCTCGCGCAACTCGCTGGACGACCCGCAGTTTCCCGGCAGCGGCTCGAAAGTAGACCTGTCGCTCGACATAGCACCGCCCATCGGCAATCTCATTCAATATCACAAGTGGGGCCTTGACACCGACTGGCACGTGCCGCTCCTGAACCGCGTCTCGCTCAGCTTCGGCGCGCAGTACGGCTACATCGGCTCGCTGACGGGCGAAAACGTGCAGTTCCAGCGCTACCTGGTGGGCGGATCGCCGTTTCAGCAGAGCTACGGCACCCGCTTCGACCAGTTTGGCAAGGACATCATGTACATGCGCGGGTATCCGTACCGCGCCATCGGGCCGCGCCTGAACGGCCAACCGGTGGGCGGGCGCATCCTGAACAAGTACACCTCGGAGCTGTCGTGGCTGGCCGTGCAGTCGAAGCGCATCACCGCGCAGCCGTACCTGTTCCTGGACGCAGCCAACACCTGGAATAGCTTCGAGACGTTCCAGCCGCGGCAGCTCTACCGCTCCAGCGGCGTCGGCGCGCGCGTGCTTGTTCCCATGATCGGGATGGTGGAGCTGGCCTACGGCTACAACTTCGACCGCTTCACGCCGGTTGCGAGAGACCAGACCGGAGAGCGCGACTGGACCTTCCAGTTCACGCTCGGACGTGGGTTTGATTAACCGCGTTTGGCGCTTGCCCCTTCGTGGAACGGTTTTCTCTACTTCTACCGTATGCAGATGCATCGCGCCGCTGCGTCAAGCCTGATTCTATGGGGGGGTATCTTTCAATTTCCCCAAGCTGCCAGCATGACGGCGTAAAACGCGAAACGTAAAGCGTAAGGGTGCTCACTTTTACGTTTTATGCACTACGTTTACGCGCTACGTGTCTATTATTCTGAACAACAGAAGAGGATTATGCGACGCCTCACACCATCTCTGCTGCTTACCGCGTGCCTGCTCTTCACAGCAAGCACTGCGCAGGCGCAGCAAACCATTGGGCACATCGACTCCCAGAAAATCCTGAAGCAGATGCCGGAGTACGAAACGGTTCAGCAAAAGGTGGACCAGCTCGCCAAAGAGTGGCGCAATAAGCTGGAAAAGCGGCAGAAGGAAGTCGATGAGATGTTCAAGGAGTACCAGGCGCGCGAGATGCTGTACACCGACGAGGAGCGCAAAAAGAAGCGTGAGTCCATCATGCAGGCCGAAAAAGAAGTCGAGCAGATGCGTTCAAAGTATTTCGGGCCGGAGGGGCAACTCTTTACGCGGCAAAAAGAACTGATGCGCCCGCTCCAGGAGCGCATCCTGACCGCCGTCGAGTCGATAGCCGAACGCGAGGGCTACGACTACGTGTTTGACAAGGCCGGCGGCGAGGTGCTCTTTATGTACGCCGACAGCGAGCACTCCCTCAACGACGACGTGCTCGGCGAGCTTGGCATTGACACCGAACAGCAGCAGACCCGCAGCAACAACCAGAACCGGGGCGGCTGATCTTGCACGCAATAGGTTTCCCCCCTTCCATAGCGTCCCATCCTCCTCCCGTCCTATCCTTTAATTTCCTTGTACGAAAATACGTTCTCAAACTTTAGCTGTTTACGCACACATCAGCAACTCAGCACCAACCAATCGACACACATGATTAAACGAACGCTTTCCACACTCACCGTCGGGCTTCTTCTCGCGCTGGGAATCGGTCTCGCGCCGACCACCACAGCGCAGGCGCAGGACCTGGACGCCGGCTACATCTTCGAGCAGGCCCTCATCGTGAACATGCCGCAGTACGAGCAGGTGCAGCAGCAGCTCCAGAAGCAAATGAAAAGCCGCCGGCAGCAGATGCAGAAGCAGATGCAGGAGTTTCAGAAAAAGGCGCAGCGCTTTCAGAAACAGCAGTCGCTGCTCTCCGAGAAGAAGCGCAAGCAGCGCCAGCAGGAGCTTCGCAAGATGCAGAAGAAGCTCCAGCGGAGCCGCCAGCAGCAGCAACAGGCCATGATGAAAAAGCGACAGACGCTAATGCAGCCGCTTTACGAAAAGCTCAACACCGCGCTGCAGAACGTCTCCGACGAGCAGGGCATCGACATGGTGTTCCGGGGGCAGGCGCTCGCGCACGCCAGCGACGATGTGGTCAACATCACACCCGCCGTGGCGAGCGAACTGGGCATCAAAGTGCCCGAAGCTCCCGAACCGGGTGCTACGCCCGAAACGGAACCGCCCGCCTCCCCCACGCCGACCACTCCGCTGCCCGGCGGCGGTAGCGGCGGCGACGAGTAGATGGCGGCTGGATTTACTGATCCGCACATGGGCTGCTAACCGTCAACGGAGCGCGCTTCCCGTAGCGATGGGTGGATGCGAAAACCCAAGTTGTGACTTACAAAAAAGCACGTCATTGCGAGGAGCGCCAGCGACGAAGCCATCTCCTGAATCATGGCATACAGCCTGCAAATGGAGATCGCCGCGCTCACTTCGTTCACTCGCGATGACTACCGGGGTTTACCACACAACTTGAGTTACGAAAGTGAGGCCACGTAGCAACGTAAAACGTGCCTACCATCTTTATCGTCCGTGACCCGTAAGCACCGTCAGGTGCGTCCGCTCGGATAGTTTCAGTCAGCCATGTTCACATCGATAAGAGAAGCGGGCACCGGCCTCCGTCGGCGGGTGGCCGCTTTTCGATTTAGGATTGTGGATGTTGGGGTTTTCGATTATAGATTTCTCGACTTTGAATGGCGGATTTGCGATTTTGACGCGCCGTGACCAGTCGAAACGCAACTCGCAACTCGACCTTCGCCAATCGACAATCGCATGAGCACCGAGACGACCCCGTCGCCCGCTGCCGACGTGGAGCGCGTGACGACGCAGACGCTCCGCGAGATGAAGGACGCCGGCACGCCCATCGCCATGCTGACGGCCTACGACTACACCTCGGCGCGCTTGCTGGACGCCGCCGGCGTGGACGCGCTCTTGGTGGGCGATTCGGCAGCGAACGTGATGGCCGGCTACGAAACGACGCTACCCATGACGCTCGACCGCATGATCTACCACGCGCAGTGCGTGGTGCGGGGCGTGAGCCGGGCGCTCGTCATCGTGGATCTGCCGTTCGGTACGTTTCAGGGCAACGACCAGGGCGGGCTGCGCGCCGCCATCCGCGTGATGAAGGAGGCCGCTGGCACGCACGCCACCTCGGCCTCACGCCGCAGAGCATCTACCGCTTCGGCACGTACCAGGTGCGCGCCCGCTCGGACGACGAAGCCGAGCAGCTCCGCCGTGACGCCCGGCTGCTCGACGAGGCCGGCTGCTTCGCTCTCGTGCTCGAAAAGATACCGGCGGCGCTGGCCCGCGAGGTAACTAAGGAAGTCAACATGCCGGTCATCGGCATCGGGGCGGGGCCGTACTGCGACGGTCAGGTGCTCGTCGGCCACGACGCGCTCGGCCTCACTACCGACTTCAACCCGCGCTTCGTGCGGCGCTACGCCAGCCTGGCAGACGACGTGCAGGAGGCTGCCGCACGCTACGTGCAGGACGTGCGCGAGGGGGCTTTTCCGTCCGACGAAGAAAGTTACTGATCGCTTTGCGGAGTCTACGAGGCCGCGAATCTACGAGTCAGTGATCGCAGTCTCACAGGCTCGTAGTCTCGCAGACTCTCGTACAAACATTGTTGAAAACATTTCCAAGAGCAAAAAGACGAACTGAATGGCTGATACGCCAACTGACAACGAACAGCCCCCGCTCATCCTCGTCGCCAACGACGACGGCATCGAATCGCCGGGCATCAAGCAGCTGGCCGCCGCCATGCAGGCGCTCGGCGAGGTGCACGTCGTCGCGCCGCGCAACGAGCAGAGCGCCGTAGGGCACGCCATCACCGTGCGCGACCCCGTGCGCGCTGAGCCGCGTGAAATCGACACGCCAGCGGGCCGCATCGAGGCGCACGCCGTCACCGGCACGCCCGCCGACTGCATCAAGCTGGCCGCCAACCAGCTCCTGCCGCGCCGCCCCGCGCTCGTCGTGAGCGGCATCAACCGGGGGCCTAACACCGCCGTCAACGTCATCTATTCCGGTACGGTAAGCGCCGCCACCGAAGCCTCCATCCTCGGCATCGACGCCGTGGCGTTCTCGCTGTGCTCATGGGAGGACGCCGACTACGTCCCGGCGGGCCGCATCGCCGCGCGCGTGATCGGGCACGTCCTGAATAACGGCCTGCCGCCCGGCGTGCTGCTGAACGTCAACATTCCCTGCCGCCCCTACGACGAGATCCGGGGGCTGCGCGTGACGCGCCAGGCGCGCTCCCGCTGGGAGGAGTCGTTCTCGGAGCGCACCGACCCGTTCGACCGGCCCTACTACTGGATGAGCGGCGAGTTTGTCAACCTGGACGAGGGCGAGCAGACCGACCTCGCCGCCGTGGAGGACGGCTTCGTCTCCGTCACGCCGCTCCAGCACGACCTGACGGCGCACGCGCACCTGGATGACCTCCACGAGCGCTTCGAAGACGCCGAAGCCGAAGAAGCGGCCAAACACGCCGAAAACTCTTCGTCGTAAGGACGGTCCGACGTGATCGCCCCATTTGCCAATAGCAAACCGAAAGTCGCAAACCGAACGATGGTCCACCAACAGCGCCTTCAACTCTCGACCGACGGGCACGGCGACATGCACGACCTCACCGAGCGCGTCGGGCGCGTCGTAGCGGAGGCGGGCATCGAGGCGGGCACGGTGAACGTCTCCAACGTCGGCTCGACGGCGGCGGTGAGCACCATCGAGTTTGAGCCGGGCCTGCAAAAAGATCTGCCGGAGAAGCTGGACGAGCTGATTCCGCCCAGCCGCGACTACGGCCACGAGCAGCGCTGGCACGACGGCAACGGGCACTCGCACCTGCAGGCCACCACGCTTGGCCCGTCGGTAACGCTCCCCGTGGGTGACGGCCAGCCGATCCTGGGCACGTGGCAGCAAATCTGCTTTCTGGAATGCGACGTGAAGCCGCGCGACCGCACGGTCATCGTCACGGTACAGGGCGAGTAATCGGGTTGAAGGTCGGCAGGTCGCATGTCCCAGGTCTGACTTTTGACCTTCGACGTGGGACCTATCAGTTTTCAAAGATTGCTGAAACCCCAGACGTCGCTGACCGAAGCCCGGAGTCGCCTCGTGGACGCGCGCTTCGAGGCCAAACGCGCGGAGATCACGCTGCGTCGCCTCAGTGGAAGGCTGCTATCTGGACGGCAGACCGCAGACCGCTGACCGCGACACTCAACTCGCGGCATGAGGAACTGCCGTCTGCCGTCCGCGGTCCGTCGTCCGCGAAGTAGCATCAACCATCCGGATTGCTTCGATGCTTCCCGGAGCCTCCATCCCCCGAAGACAGCAGAGGAACCTCCGGCTTCATCAAGAACGACTCGTCGAAGGCCGAGGCCTCGTCCACGAACAGCTGCAGGTGCGGGAACGGAATCTCGATGTTGGCCTCGCGGAGCGCCTCACGCACGTTCTCCGTGTAGTCCAGGCGCACCGGCACCTCCAGCTTCGGATTGCGAAGAAACAGCCGCAGCTCCATGTTGACGCTGGACCCGGCCATCTCCGTCACCACCACCTTCGGATCGTAATCCGGATGCAGGCGCTCGTCGTCTTCGGTGAGAGCAAGGACCACCTCGCGCGCCTCCTGCGGGTGCTCTTTATAGGCGATGCCGAACTTCACGACCACGCGCACCGTGCTCAGCTTGGTGTGGTTGATCAGCTTCTCCGTAATCATCTGCGTGTTGGGCAGGATGGCGATCTGACTGTCGAGCGTGCGCACGCGCGTGGAGCGCAACGTGATTTCCTCGACCGTGCCGAAGGTGCCCTCGACCTCGATGTTGTCGCCCACCTGGAAGGGCTGGTCGATCAGGACCGTGACGCCTGCGATGAAGTTCTCCATGCTGTCGCGCGCGGCGAAGCCGACGGCGATGCCGATGACGCTGAGGCCCGCAAACAGCGCCGTGACGTTGATGCCGAGCTGGCTGAGCACGATGGTCGTGAGCAGCACGAGGCCCGCCACGCGGTAGGTGCGCATCAGCAGGCTGCGCAGGCCGTACTCGACGCGGTCGCTGCGCTCGAACATGCGATCCAGCAGCCGTCCTACGCCACGTAGGAGCAGGTACAGCAGGGCGAAGACGATGATCGCAGGCAAGAGCTGCTCGACGGCAAAATCGAGCCCTCCCACGTACAGGCGCGTCAGGAGTTCGCTCCATTCGCCTTGGGCGACGAGATGCCCAATCTCGTTAGCCTCGCGGCTGAGGTGCGAGACGGTCTGCCGGGTGGAATCAGCCGCCGCCTGCGAAGACGATTGCTGCGGCGCGATGGGGATGGCTTGAGGCGTCGTCATGTCGGTGCGTCTTGGTTTCAGACGCAGTTTTCAGCGCAAGACGTCTCTGCTTGCTTCGAGCGGGCGTGAAACGTGTTGCGTATTGCGTAAGAGCGCTGGATTGGAACCTACGTGCCTTTTTTGCAGGCAGTGCTTCGGGAGCGTTTGCGCCCCAGGCATCAGCTTTCAACCGTACGGGCAGGCATCCTTACGCATTACGTTTTACGCAATACACCTACCGAAAAGCATCTTGGGATCGGTCTATCAGACCTACGACGATCACAGCTTCGCCGCCTCAAGCGTGTTTGCCAGCAGCATGGCGCGGGTCATGAGGCCGACGCCGCCGGGCACGGGCGTGATGCAGCCGGCCTTCTCGCGCACCGCCTCGAAGTCCACGTCGCCGGCGAGCCGGTAGCCCTCCTCACGCGAGTCGTCGTCCACGCGGTTGATGCCCACGTCGATCACCACCGCGCCCTCTTGCACCATGTCGGCGGTAACGAACGAGGCGCTGCCCACGGCGGCCACGAGCAGATCGGCCCGGCGCGTCTTCTCGGCGAGGCGTTGCGTCTTGCTGTGGCAGACCGTCACGGTGGCGTCCGCGCCGCGCTGCATGAGCAGGCTCGCCAGCGGCTTGCCCACGATGTTGGAGCGCCCCACAATGACGGCGTCCATGCCGCGCGTCTCGATGTCGGCGCGGCGCAGCATCTCCATGATGCCGAACGGCGTAGCGGGCACGAAGCGCGGATCGCCGATCATGATGCGGCCCAGGTTTTCCGGGTGAAAGCCGTCTACGTCTTTGGCCGGATCGACGGCGTGGATCACCTTGCGCTCGTCGATGTGATCGGGAAGCGGGAGTTGCACGATCTGGCCGTCTACGGCGTCGTCTTCGTTGAGCGCGCGCACCGTCTCCAGCAACTCGTCCTCGGAGAGATCGGGCGCGAGGCGGCGCACGTCGCTGTCGATCCCGACCTCGGCGGCGTCTTTTTCTTTGCCGCGCACATACGTGGCGGAGGCGGGGTTGTCACCGACGAGCACGACGGTCAGTTGAGGCGGGCGGTGCCCGTCGTCAGTCCAGGCGTCAACGCCTGAGCGTACGTCGTCGCGCACGGCGCGGGCAAGCTTTTTTCCGTCGAGAAGGTCGGCCACACGGTCGCTCGTTTTGTTGAAAAGAGGGTGCATCGTCTAAGCTACGAAGCGACGCCGAGTCTGGCAAACAGTCGCAGGTCTACAAGGTCGAAAGTCGATTAAATCAGATACATGAAATAGACATTCGACCTTCCGACATTTGACCGAAAAAACATGATGAAACGAAGAAGAAAGCAAAAAGGGGAACTCGGAAGGTGTCACGCTATTGGAGACTTCACCATGACAAAACGATGTTGAATTTAGCTCATTCAGAAGGGTAGAGGGATCAGGCCCAACGACGCCCTGGCAACCGCCTGCCGCCTTGCGGTAGGAAACGGTGCCACCTCCTGCCTCGCTCCGGCGAGGGAAGATGAGTGGAAGAAAGCACATGTGCGGTCCCTTACGGGGTTCTCGCACGCAGCCCTCTTCTGCTCGCCTGCGCAGAAGGGGATTTTTTGTTGTATCCACTTCTCGCAGGCAGGCTACGGCACAGCTTACCCCTCTTTTGTGCTCTTCTGGATGATGCTTTCGGGTTTGAGGGTGAGTAGGTGTGTACGTGTGAAGGCCAACCGCTTTCACTCCTTCATACTTGCCCACTTCCAGACGCCAACGGAGTTAGCATCGCCGTCATGCAATTCGCATGTTTCATCATCCAACGTTTCAAAACGAAATGAGCACGAACGGACAAGCCGA
Source organism: Bacteroidetes bacterium QS_8_64_10 (assembly GCA_003022505.1). Classification (GTDB taxonomy): domain Bacteria; phylum Bacteroidota; class Rhodothermia; order Rhodothermales; family Salinibacteraceae; genus PXTQ01. The sequence goes on from PXTQ01000006.1 coordinate 18,404, forward strand.
CCAACCCCTTCACTTTGACACTCTTCAGTTGCACGCCGGCCAGGAGCCGGATCCCACCACCAACGCGCGGGCTGTGCCCATCTACGCCACCACGTCGTACACCTTTGACGATGCGGAGCACGGTGCCGACCTCTTTGCCCTCAAGGAGTTCGGCAACATCTACTCGCGCATCATGAATCCGACGAACGATGTCTTCGAGAAACGCATCGCAGCGCTCGAAGGCGGCGTGATGGCCGTGGCCACGGCAAGCGGGCAGGCTGCGCAGTTTTTGGCGCTTACGACGCTCGCGGAGGCCGGCGACAACATCGTCTCGACGAGTTACCTCTACGGTGGCACGTACAACCAATTCAAAGTCACGCTGCCGCGCCTCGGCATCGACGCGCACTTCGCCGACGGCGACGATCCGGCTTCTATCGAGCGCCAGATCGACGACCGCACGAAGGCGATCTACGTTGAGACTATTGGCAACCCGCAGTTCAACGTGCCGGACTTTGACCGCATTGCGGCCATTGCCGACGAGCACGGCGTGCCGCTCGTTGTGGACAACACGTTCGGCGCGGCAGGCTACCTGTTTCGGCCCATCGAGCATGGGGCAGACATCGTGACGCAGAGCGCCACCAAGTGGATCGGCGGCCACGGCACGACCATCGGCGGCGTCATCGTGGACGCGGGCACCTTCCCGTGGGACAACGGGCGCTTCCCGGCCTTCACGGAGCCGTCGCCCTCGTATCGCGGCCTCAAGTTCTGGGAGACGTTTGGTCCCGACGGCGTGCTCGACACCAACGTCGCCTTCGCCATCCGAGCGCGCGTGGAGCAACTCCGCGACATCGGAGCGGCGCAAAACCCGTTCGGCAGTTTCCAATTGTTGCAGGGCCTGGAGACGCTGAGCCTGCGCGTGGAACGCAGTGCGGAGAACGCGCTGGCGTTGGCCCGCTGGCTGCAACAGCACGACGCGGTGGAGTGGGTGAACTACCCCGGCCTCGAAAGCCACGACTCGCACGACCGCGCCAAGAAGTACCTCAAAAACGGCTTCGGCGCGGTGCTGTCATTCGGCGTGAAGGGCGGCGCGGACGCCGGGCAAGCCTTCGTCGAAGACGTGGAACTGGCCAGTCATCTGGCGAATGTGGGTGATGCCAAGACGCTCGTCATCCATCCCGCCTCGACGACGCATCAGCAGCTCGCCGACGAAGAGCAGGTTGCGGCGGGAGTCACCAAGGACCTCGTGCGCGTCTCCGTGGGCATTGAGCACATCGACGACATAAAGCGCGACTTCGAGCAGGCGTTTGCTTCTACGCCGGTGCCGGCCTAATGCAATTTCAACGGGTTCGTTGGGCGAAAGCGGTGCGTGCGTGGCAAACACGATAGCGCCTACCCTGCGCGGGAAAGGGAGAGCAGGAGAAAGGGGGGAGCGGGCGCTCGGCACGTTCAACCCTCTTCCCCTCTCCCGTGTCCCCATGCCCGCATCCGGTCATGCGGTGAGATTACAGGTTCTATGTCAGGCGCTCACCACCCAATAACCGGTTGAAGCTGCACTAACGATCAGCATCACGCCGTTTGGAGTTGATATCGGGTATCCACACTTTTGCGCTCCGACACAGGAGCAACCACATCAATAATCTAACCACAAAGCTACATCATGAAAATCGACCTTACCGAAAAAAACATTCTCGTCACCGGAGCCAGTCGCGGCATCGGGCGGGCTGTTGCGCGCCAGATGGCGGAGGCCGGGGCGCGCGTCGCCGTGCACTACCGCAGCAGCCAGGGCGAAGCGGAAGCGCTCGCCCGCGAGGCCGGCGGGAGCGCGCAGGCGTTTCAGGCTGACTTCCGAAAAACCGGCGACTGCGCGCGTCTCTTCGACGACGTGACGAGCGCCTTCGGAGGCGTGGACGTGCTCGTCAACAACGCGGGCATAGCACGCCACATGCCGCTCGATGACGGTCAGGCGCAGTGGGCGGACGATTGGAACGCCATGATGGCCGTCAACCTGCGCGCGCCCGAACTGCTGTGCCGAAAGGCGATTGGCCACTTTCAGGAGAACGGCGGTGGGCGCATCCTCAACGTGGCCTCGCGCGCGGCCTTTCGCGGCGACACCGAGGACTACATGGCGTACGCCGCGTCGAAAGGTGGACTCGTGGCACTCACGCGCTCCATCGCGCGCGCCTTCGGCGGCGACGACGTGCAGGCGTTCGTCCTCGCTCCCGGCTTCACGCGGACCGACATGGCGCAGGAATTTATTGACAGCTACGGCGAAGACTACGCCACAAACGACCTCGCGCTGAACCGCCTCACCGAGCCATCAGACATCGCGCCGCTCGCGGTGCTGTTCGCCAGCGGTCTCGCCGACCACGCCACGGGCGCTACGGTCGACGTGAACGCGGGCAGCTACGTGCACTGACTGATGCATATTGCGTGATGCGTGAGGCCGCCTGTTGAATACGTTCTGGGCGAAGCTCTCTCACGCACCACGTGTCACGAATCACGCACCGTTTTGGTCAGCGAAAACGTAAAATAACGGCTGAAAGCCAATGTCTGAGATCCACGTCTTCGACGAGCACACGCTCGAAAGCGGCAAGCGGCTGCGCCGGGTGCCCGTGGCGTACCACACGTGGGGGGCGTTGAACGAAGCGCGCGATAACGTCATCGTGGTCGGCCATGCTCTCACCGGCAGCTCAGACGCCGCCGACTGGTGGGACGGTCTCATCGGGCCGGGACGTGCGCTCGACACAGACCGTTTTTTCGTGATCTGTCCGAACGTGCTGGCTTCGCCCTACGGCAGCGCCTCGCCCCTCACGGTGAATCCTGACACCGGCGAGCCGTACGGACCGGACTTCCCGCGCGTCACGATCCATGACACCGTGCGGCTGCACCGGCGGCTGTTGGATCGGCTCGGCGTGCGGCGCGTCGTGCTCGCCACGGGCGGCTCGATGGGCGGGATGCAGGCGCTGGAATGGGCCTTCGAGGGGGACGACTTCGTGGAAGCCATCGCCCCGATTGCGGTGAACGGGCGGCACGCGGCCTGGCAGATCGGGTGGAGCGAGGCGCAGCGGCAGGCGCTCTACGCCGACTCGAAGTGGCAGGGGGGCAACTACGAAGACGATCCGCCGCGCGCCGGGCTGGCGGCTGCGCGCATGGCCGCCATGGTGTCGTACCGCTCGCGCGCTTCCTTCGAAGAGCGCTTCGGGCGCGGACGCACGAACGGCGAAGATTCATCGTACGCCGTCGAGAGCTACTTGCGCTATCAGGGCGAGAAGCTGGTGGGCCGCTTCGACGCCAACTGCTACGTGCGACTCACGCAGCAGATGGACTCGCACGACGTAGCGCGTGGGCGCGGCGAGTACGCCGACGTGCTCCGCTCGATCCGGCAGCCCGCGCTCGTCGTCGGCATCGACACGGATGTGCTGTACCCGCTGGATGAGCAACGCGCGTTGGCGGAGCACCTGCCCAACGCCACGCTGGAGGTGTTGCGCTCACCGCACGGCCACGACGCCTTCTTGATCGAGACGGAGACGCTGAATGTGATGATGCGCGCGTGGATGCGCGAGAACGAGATCGGCCCAGCGCAGCTCGTCCGCTCTTGATCGGTGCGGAGTGTGGACGCGCGCACGCTGATCAGTACGTTCGACTGCTGGCAGCCTCACGCGCATTACACAATACGTTTCACGCTCGTTCAGGGCCAAGCCGCAGCCGCCAAACGAGCACCTACGGATCAGCCCGGACGTACGCGCAACAGCTACCGCACCACCGTCACCGAGCGCGTGGCGACGCGCCCGTTCGCTTTCAGGCGAAGGACGTACACGCCGCTCGGCAACTCGCCCGCGTTCCACGTGACTTCGTGCGTGCCGGCGGCGTAGCGCTCCGACGCGACCTCGGCGACGCGGCGGCCCAGCACGTCGTAGGCCGTAAGCGTCACGCGCGCCGCCTGCGGGAGCGTGAACGGGATCGTTGCGCGCTGCCGGAACGGGTTGGGATGAGCCGGATCGAGCGCGAAGCCGGAGGACGCCTGCGGAGCGGGATCGCGGGCCGTGCTGATGGCCGGTTCGCTGCTGCGGAAAACGCCGCGATTTCTCACGCCGGTGTAGACGTAGCCTTGCCGGCCGATGAGCAATGGATGCTTGCTCTTTCGCCGGGTGCGGGGCCATTCCGCTATCGAGCGCCACGTGTCGCCTCCGTCGGAAGATCGCAACACGCCCTCGCCGGTGCCGGCAAACAAGTCGCCGTTCGAGGCCGCCTGCAACGCGCGAACCCTCGACGCAGCTTCGTAGACGACGGGCCACGAATCGCCGTCGTCGGTGGAGCGCAAGACTTGCGTTCTATTGGTGGCGAAGATCGCGCCCCCGCTGGCGGCGAGCGCGACCGGCGCGGCGTCTTGCAAGTCCGTTTGGGTCCAAGATGCACCGTCGTCAGTAGAGCGATACAGGGTACTGTCTACTTTGTTATGATGATCACCGGCATCGTCATCCAACGTGCTCGCGTACAGCGTGCCGCCCTCCGTTTCGAGAAGCGCTCGCGCTCGCTCTTCGAGGACGAGTTGCCAGTCGTCGCCGTCGTCCGTGGAGCGGTACAGTCCTTCAGTTGATTGCCCGGATCCGGCCAGCAGCGTACCTTCCTGCGTGCGCACGAGCGCGCCGATATTGCGATTGCGCAGCCCCAGCGCCGTCCACGACCTCCCCCCATCGGTAGAGCGATGCAGGTCGTTGACGAACTTTCCTCTGGTGCCTCCCGCGTAGATGGTGCCATCGGGCGCTACGGAAAGCGTCTCGATGGAAAAGAAGGAGGCGACCTGCTCCCACGTCTCGCCTCGGTCGGAGGTGCGCGAGAGATCCCCGCCGAGGAAGTTGGCACTCGCCAGCACGTCGCCGTCGGGTTCCTGCGCCAGCGCGTGAATGTTCCACCGCAGGATGCCAGCGCTGGAGGTCTGCCAGGTGTCGCCCGCTTCGTCGCGGCGGTAGACAGCGTCTTTGGTGGCGGCCAAGAGGGTGCCGGGTTCGGTTCGGATGAAATCAAAGACCGCGAGATCGTTCAACCCGAATGCCGTCCATGTGTCGCCGCCGTCGGTCGAGCGTAATGCGCCCCGACGGGTGCCGAGATAGACGGTCCCGTCATCGAGTACCGAGATGCTCGTGAGCGTCGTGTCGGTCGCTTCGGGGCGAAGCGCGGTCCAGGTTGTGCCGCGATCCGTGGATCGGAAAGCGAACCTCGCGTCATAGTCTACGGAAAAGAATGTACCGTCGGGGCCTATTTCCAGGCTGCTGAGGCTGACCGATCCCGGATCATACGAGTTGGTCTCCCAGGTGGCTCCGTTGTCAGAAGAAAAGTACACGGTGGAATCTCCAGCAATGACTACTGTACCATCCGTGCGAGCAGCGAGGCTCTCTGACCTGCCTGACGCAGAGCCGGGCCACTCCACGTTTTGCCACGTGGCCCCGCTGTCTGCCGAGCTGAACAATCCTTGATCCGTGTTGGCAAATAGGATGCCGTTTGCGCCGGCGGCCCAGTCGTACATCAACTCGCCGGGAACCACGTTCTGAATGTCCGTCCACGTGTTTCCGGCGTCAGCGGATCGCTCAACAACGCTTTGCGAACAACTGTGCCGGCAGAAGATGCCCGAAGCAGCGAGAAGCACGCCTTCAGAGCTTACTTCGAGAGACACGCCCGAGGAGTCGATTGAGGTCCACGTGCGGCCCCCGTCCGAAGAACGATAAATCTCCGGTCCCACGTCGGCGTACACGTAGTCGCCGTGCGCGTCAAGGTCGG
>PXTQ01000007.1 GCA_003022505.1 Bacteroidetes bacterium QS_8_64_10
CAACACGCTCTACGATCACCTGCAGACCCTCTCGCCGCAGTTCTACCAGGAATACTCGACCGGCGACGTCATCACGCGCGCCACCGACGACATCGAGCAGGTGCGCCGCTACATCGGCCCCGCCATCATGTACACCACGCGCTCCGTCACCATCGTCGGGGCGGCGGTGGCGGCCATGCTCGTTATCTCGCCGCAGCTCACGCTCTACGCTTTGCTCCCGATGCCGCTTCTGGCTATCGGCATGTTCTTTATGAGCCGCATGGTGCACTGGCGCTCCGAGAAGCTGCAAGAGCAGTACTCGGACCTCACGACGCGGGTGCAGGAGGCGCTTTCGGGCATTCGCGTGCTGAAGGCGTACACGCGCGAGGAGAGCGAGCAGCGTGCGGTCGATACGGAAAGCGAGGGCTACCTGTGGCGAAACCTGAACCTGGCGCTCGTGGACTCGGCCTGGCGGCCTTTCTTTTTGGTGCTCGTGGGCCTCTCCACGATCATCGTGGTGTGGTTCGGTGGGCGGCTCGCGGTGGCGGGCACCGTCACCATCGGCAACATCGCGGAGTACGTGCTCTACGTCAACATCATGACGTGGCCGGTGGCATCGCTCGGCTACGTGATCTCGATGGTCCAGCGCGGGGCGGCCTCGATGGGGCGGCTCGGCAAGATCCTGGACACGGAGCCGCGCATCGCCGACACCGACCGCACTGACCACGACGTCGAGCGCGTCCGGGGCGACCTCGCCTTCGAGCACGTGTCGTTTCGCTACAACGACAACGGCCCGCGCGTCCTCGACGACGTGAACTTTGAACTGGAGGCGGGCCAGACGCTCGGCATCGTGGGACGCACCGGCTCCGGCAAATCGACGCTCGTAGAGATGATTCCGCGCCTCCTGGACCCGACGGAGGGGCGCGTCATGATTGACGACCACGATGCGCGAGAAATTCCGCTCGGCGTGTTGCGCGAGGCGACGGGCTACGTGGCGCAGGACGTGTTTCTGTTCAGCGACACGGTGGCGAATAACATCAAGTTCGGTGCGCCGGACGCCAGCGACGAGGCCGTCGAGGAAGCCGCGCGCGAGGCCGATCTGCTGGAGAACGTGCGGGGCTTCGCCGAGGGGTTCGACTCGTTCGTGGGCGAGCGCGGCATCACGCTCAGCGGCGGGCAGAAGCAGCGCACGGCGCTGGCACGCGCGCTCTTGCGCCGCCCGCAAATCCTGATCCTGGACGACTCGCTCTCGGCGGTGGACACGCAAACGGAGCGGCGTATCTTGCGGCACCTGCGCAGCCATTACGGCGAGCGTACCATCGTCGTCGTTAGCCATCGCATTTCGGCGGTGCAGGAGGCCGATCAGATCCTCGTCCTGGAGGAGGGCAGCGTCGTGGAGCGCGGCACGCACGACGAGCTGGTAGTGCAGGACGGCCTCTACGCGGCGCTCCATGAGGAGCAAATGCTCGAAGAGGAAATCGAGGCGCTGGGATGAATGCCGGCTTCGCCGTCGTGCGGCTCTGCCGCCCTTGCAGCGGTTTCCGGAGGCAGAGTCTCCCCGTCTGGCGTCGCGCGGCAGAAACGCACCAGCTACGCCTCCTCCAGATACTCTCGCGACTTGATGTGCCTGCGGAGCGCATCCAGCTTCTTCTTCTCCTCCTGGGCGGCCCGCAGGTTGCCGCCGTCGCGCTCGGCCTGGTAGATTTTCTCACTGGCGGCGCGGCGCGCTTCGTTGACGCGGCGCAGCTTGAGCTGAGTCATGGCGCTGGCCGCCGCCTCGCGCGGATCTTCGTTCATGGGCGGCACACTGATGTCGTGATCGTTCCAGCCGGCGGACGCCTCGTGTTCGTCCATCATGACCTCGGAGGCGAGGCGCTGAAGGTCGTCGCCGAGCTGGCCGCTCAAGAAGCGCTGCACGTCGATCTCGTCGTCCTCGTACATGTTGACGAACGCCTGCGCCATGCGCCGTGAAATGCCCTCCGTAAACTCGTCGAGCGCCATGTGGCCCAGCACGAATTCCACGAGCGGCGCTCCGCGCTCCAGCATCAGGCGGTGCAGCATCTTTTCGGGCGGAAGCGGTTCGTCCGGCTCCTCGTCGCTCGGTTCATCGGGTGGCGGCTCGTTGTCCGCACGCTGCTCGTCGCGGCGGCGGCTCGTGCAGGTGGATGTCCGGCACGCCGAGCACGTCGCTGGCGCGCTCAACGTAGGTGTCCTGCGTGAGGCGGTCGGGAATCTGCGCGATGGAGCGGATTACCTCGCGCTGCGCCTCCGCCTTGCTCTCCGGCGTGTCGAGCTGGCCCTCGCGCCCGGCCTGCGCGTACTTGAAGGCGACGAAGTCGTCGCGGTGCTCCTCGACGTACTCGCGGAACGCCTCTGCGTCGCGTTCGAAGACGAACGAATCGGGGTCCTGGCCTTCCGGCAGCGCCACCACGTACGGCGCGAGACTCTCTTCGAGGATGCGGTCGATGCCGCGCATGGCAGCGCGCACGCCCGCTTCGTCCGCGTCGTACAAAAGCACGATGCGGTCGGCGTAGCGACCCAGAAGCTCGATCTGCTGCCGCGTGAGGGCCGTGCCGCTGGAGGCCACCGCCGTCTCGACGCCCGCCTGGTGCAGCGCGGTCACGTCGGTGTAGCCCTCTACCAAAAGCGCTTTGCCCGCGTCGCGGATGGCCCGCCGCGCCTGATGCATCCCGTAGAGCACGCGGCGTTTGTTGTAGACCGCCGTCTCCGGCGTGTTGATGTACTTCGGCGCGTCGTCGTCAGCATCAAGAATACGCCCGCCAAAGCCCAACACCTTGCCCACATGCGAGAGGATCGGGAACATGATGCGGCCCCGGAAGCGGTCGTAGTAGCCGTCCGACTTCTTGCGCGCCTTGACGAGGCCCGCCTCCTCCAACGTCTCCGGCTTGATCTGCTCCTCCTGCGCCGCCTCCAAAAGCCCATCCCAGGCGTCCGGCGCCCAGCCGAGACCGAACTCCTTGATCGTATCGTCCTCGAAGCCGCGCTCGTGCAGATACCGGAGCGCCGCCTCGCCCTCGTCGGAGCGCATGAGCCGTTTGAAATAGAAATTGGCTGCAAAGCGGAGCGCGTGATGGATGCCCGCACGCTTGTCCGATTCTTCCGGCGCGTCGCCTTCCGGCAGGTCCACGCCCGCACGCTCGGCCAGCATCCGCACCGACTCGATAAACGACATGCCCTCCACCTCCTGCACGAACTTGAACAGGTCGCCGCCGGCCTTGCACCCAAAGCAGTGGTACAGATTCTTTTCGGGATCGACCGTGAACGACGGCGTGTTCTCGTCGTGGAACGGGCACAGGCCCTTGTAGCGCGAGCCGCTCCGCTTCATGCGCGTGTACTCCCCCGCCACATCCACCAGCTCAACGGTGGCCCGAACCTCCTCGATTTTGTCGTCGGGGATGCGCATTCGTATCGCGTATTGCGTACGGTTGCCAGACCTTGACGCACGAAGCTTTCAGCAGCGGGAAGGACACACGGATGAGCGCGGATCAGGCGGATTTTCGCAGTTACATAATCCGCATCCATCCATTCAATCCGTGTCGATCCGCGTGCTTCTCTCACCGATATGTTCAAGATGTGTGTACGCGCGTTAGCTCGTCGGGATCCGCGCGTTGCATAACCGCCGCTTCTTCTTCGTCCTCGACGGGTCCTACGTCGGGCTTCCACGAGCACTGGCAGGCGTTCAGGCTGATGGTAAGCAAGAATCCGCAAAGAAGCAGCAGTCGTTTCATGATGTTTTGAGGGCTGGGATGGTTTGGTGTTTC
>PXTQ01000008.1 GCA_003022505.1 Bacteroidetes bacterium QS_8_64_10
GTTTGGTAAGCAGAAAGAAGCCGAGCGTCGGATTGCCGCGCATTGTATCCTTCGGATTTTATACGCGGCTACGGCTCACGGTCATCCCTCGAACATCTCGCAAGCCCACACCGACTCGCATGTAAAAACCACAAAGCGTCCATCCTTAACGTTGTCGTAATCGTCACACCCTTCCGACCGCTTACCTTGTCCATACCTCGCTGGATCGCTCACAAGCTACGAGCCGACGACGATGAACGAACCGCAAGCGGACGAGTCGCAAACCATTCTGATCGTGGATGACGAGCAGGACCTCCTCGATCTGCTCGAATATAATCTGGAGCAAGAGGGCTTCGAGACCGTGCTGGCCCGCGACGGTGAAGAAGGGCTGCGCAAGGCGCGAGAGGATCCGCCCGATCTCGTCATCCTCGACATCATGATGCCGGAAATGGACGGCTGGGAGGTGTGCCGCCGCCTCCGCGAGGACGCCTCCCTGCGCACCCTCCCGATCCTGATGCTTACCGCGCGCGGCGAAGACGAGGATCACGTCAAGGGCCTGGACGTGGGCGCCGACATTTACATCTCGAAGCCGGTCGCCGTGCCCGTGCTCATCAGCCAGGTGGAGGCGCTCCTGCGCACCACGCGCCGCAGCGAGACGCCGCCCGACCGCCTCCGCGTGCATGACCTGGAGATCGACCGCGACCGCTTCCTCGTCTTTCAGGGGCAGAACGGCGAGCGCGAGGAGTTTCAGCTGCCGCGTAAAGAGTTCCAGCTTCTATACTTTCTGGCGGCCCACCCCGGCAAGGTGTTCAGCCGGCAGGAGCTGCTGGACGAAGTGTGGGGCCGCGACGTGTACGTGGTCGACCGCACCGTGGACGTGCACGTGCGTAAGATTCGTGAGAAGTTCGGCTCCGACTACATCGAGACGGTGAAGGGGGTGGGGTACAAGTTTAGGGAGTGACGGTGGGCGGATTCCGAGTGGCGAGTTTGGACCCGCACTAGCCAACGCTCGCAATACCCAACTCGAAAATGGAATGGCATCGTCTTTCGGGCAAGATCGCGGGCGCGGCGGCGACGGGGGCGCTCCTGCTGGCCGCCGGCTTCGCGCTCGCCGGATGGATGCCGGGGCTTCTCGTGCCGGCGCTCGCTCTCGGCGTGGGCGCGCTAGCGTACGCGGCGGCGCGTCGTTTTCTGGAAGTCCCGCTGGACCACGCCCACTCGGCCCTGCGGCAGATCCACCACCAGGACTTCGACGCCCTGAGCGCCAACAGGCAGCTCCCGCACGACGAGTTGGGCGCGCTGCTGCGCCGCGTGGATCGCACCGGGCAGGCCCTCGAAGAGGAGATCGAGAAGCTCAAGCGCCTCGAAAACTACCGGCGCGAGTACATCGGCAACGTATCGCACGAACTCAAGACGCCGATTTTTACGATTCAGGGATCAGCGGAGACGCTCTTAAGTGGCGCGCTCGACGACCCGGACGCCAACCGCTCGTTTGTCGAGAAAATACACCGCAACGCCGGTCGCCTCGACAACCTCGCCCGCGACCTCTCCGAAATCTCGAAGATCGAGACGGGCGAGCTTCAGATGTCCGCCGAGCCGTTCGACGTGGGCGAGCTGGCGAGTGACGTGCTGGAGGCGGTGGAGTCGGTGGCCGAGCGCAAGGAGATCACGCTGCGCGCTCGCCTCCCCGATGACCTCCCACGCGCGCGCGGCGACCGCGACCGCCTGCTGCAGGTGCTCACGAACCTCGCCGACAATGCCATCAAGTACAACAGCGCGGGCGGTTTTGTGGAGATTGTGGCGCGGCTGCTGCCGTCGGATGAAATCAAGCTCTCCGTCGTGGACGACGGCATCGGCGTCGATCCGGATCATGTGCCGCGCCTCACCGAGCGCTTCTACCGCGTCGACAAGAGCCGCTCGCGCTCGCAGGGCGGCACGGGCCTCGGCCTCGCCATCGTCAAGCACATCCTGAGCGCCCACGACCGCACGCTGCAGGTGGAGAGCACCCCCGATCAGGGATCCACGTTCAGCTTCACGCTCCCGCTCGCCGAAGAAGCCGCCCGCCGGCCGTTTTCGTGACTTGCGATTTGCGAATGGCGATTGACGATTGTCGAGTGAAACATCGACAATCAGCCAATCGAAAATCGGAACTCGAAAGTCGAAAATCCAGAATGTGGAACGCGCCCTGAAACGCACCGGTATCATTTTGTTCGCATGATACCGCAAGCTGGCGCGCTTTTCCATGAAGCTCTCCGACCACATCAAGCAGGACTCGTTCGCCTCGCCCGCGCAAAAGGCGCTGCTGAACGTGCTCGTCACGCACTCCTGGCTCACCAGCGAGTTGAGCGCCACTATGAACGAGCACGGCGTGACGCTGGCGCAGTACAACGTGCTTCGCATTCTGCGCGGCAGCCATCCGGAGCGGCTTACGTGCTCGGAGGTCGGGCAGCGGCTCCTGGAACGCACGCCGGACGTAACGCGCCTGCTGAATCGCCTGGAACGCGAGGATCTCATCAGCCGGCGCCGCGCCGAGCACGACGGACGCTGCGTGGAGGTCGGCATCACGCCGCGCGGGCTGGATCTCATCAACGGTATGGAGGACGACGTGCGAGCGACGCAGGAGCGTCTGACTCAGCACCTCTCGCCCGACGAGCACGAGGCGCTGAGCAACCTCCTGGAGACGATGCGGACCAATCAGAAGGTTGCAGGTTAGCAAGTTACAGGTTGACAAGTTTGGCGAAGCTCAGTCAACCTGTCACACCTGCGATCCGCTGAACTTGAAACCTGCAACTTTGAAACTTGCCAACCGAAAGAAGCCATGCCCGACTCTACCGCCACCGCCGCGCCCGAAGAGGGCCGCCTCGCCGCCTGGCCGGAGCGCCTGCGCCCCAGCACGCTGGCCGCGCTCCGCGAGCAGATCCCGCTCGCCGGCGACGACCGCGACGAGTTGGCCGTCACCGCGCCATTTACCGGCGAGCGCATCGGAGCCGTGCCCGCCTGCACGCCCGGCGATTTGCGCCTCGCCTTTCGCCGCGCCCGCGACGCGCAAGGCGACTGGCGCGACACGTCGTTTGCCGAGCGTCAAGCCGTCTTCCGGCGCTATCACGACTTGGCGTTGCGTCGCCAGGACGAACTGCTCGACCTCGTGCAGCTGGAAGGCGGCAAGGCGCGCCGCCACGCCCTCGAAGAGGTGCTGGACGTGGCAACGAACAGCCGCTACTACGCCTATCACGGCGAGGAGCACCTGCGCACGCGCCGCCGCCGGGGCGCGCTGCCGCTCTTGACGAGCGTGTGGGAGCACCACCACCCGGTCGGCGTCGTCGGCCTGATCGCGCCGTGGAACTACCCGTTGACGCTGGCGGTGAGCGACGCCGTCCCCGCGCTCATGGCCGGCAACGCCGTCGTGCTCAAGCCTGCCGAAAAGACGCCCTTTACCGCGCTCCGGGCTGCGAAGCTGCTCCGCAAGGCCGGCCTGCCGGAGGACCTGCTTCAGGTGGTGCCGGGGCACGGGGACGAACTCGGCCCGCCGCTCATCGACGAGGCCGACTTCGTGGGCTTCACCGGGAGCACCGAGACAGGCCGTAAGGTGGCGCGGCAGGCGGGGGAAGAGCTGACGGGCTGCTCACTGGAGCTGGGCGGCAAGAATCCGATGATCGTGTTCGACGACGCGCCGCTCGCTCGCGCGGTGGACGGTGCCGTGCAGGGCTGCTTTGCCAACGCCGGGCAGCTTTGTATTTCTTTCGAGCGCCTCTACGTGCAGAGCGACATCTACGACCGCTTCCTGAGCGCCTTCATCCGTCGCGCGCGCTGCCTTCGGCTGGGCGCGTCCTACGACTACGACGTGGAGATGGGGTCGCTCGCCGGCGAGGAGCAGCTGCGCAAGGTGGAAGCGCACGTCGAGGACGCTCGCTCGCGCGGCGCGGAGATTCTGACCGGTGGGGAACGCCGCCCGGACGCCGGCCCGCTCTTCTACGCGCCGACCATCCTGCGCGGCGGCTCGCCCGACATAAAGGCCGCCCGCGAGGAGACGTTCGGGCCGGTCGTGGTGGTGCATCGCTTCACCGACCGCAAGGACGCCTTGCAGCGCGCCAACGACTCGGAATACGGCTTGAACGCGAGCCTCTGGAGCCGCGACGTGCCCCGCGCCCGCCGCTTTGCCGCCCGGTTGGAGTGCGGCACTGTAAACATTAACGACGCCTACGCCGCAGCCTGGGCCTCCACCGACGCGCCAATGGGCGGGATGAAGGCGTCGGGGCTGGGCCGCCGCCACGGCGCGGCGGGCATCCTGAAGTACACGGAGGCACAGACCGTCGCCGCGCAGCACGGCCTGCCGGTGTTCGGTTTTCCCGACTTTGTGGATCCTCGCGCCTACGCTCGTCTCCTGAGCAGCACCATCGGACTGCTGCGCTACCTGCCGGGCGTTCGATAAGACGGCGGACAGCGGACCGCTGACGGCGGTGGGCACCCGTTTTTGACCTGCCCGCCCCGCGCGGTTCGCTAACACGATGCGGTGCTCGCTCATTTTTCCTCCCTTACCACGAAAAACCGCCTCCCGCTGTTACTTCTCGGCGTTCTGCTCGTCAGAGCGCGGGTTGTTCCGAACACGCAACCTGCAAACGCGCCAACTCGCAACCGATCAGACCTCGCGGTTGGGGCGATCCCGGCAGTTGGCGCAGCGAACGCGCCCGTAACCTAGGTCGACCACCCAGCGCGTCTCGCGTCCGCAACGCTTGCAGTGACCGTGCGTGACGTGCTCCTGCGAGAGCGCCGCCGACAGGTAATTCAGTGATCCAGTGATCTTCTTGAGGAAGCTCATAGCGTGTCTCCGCTTTCGTTCACAATCTCGTTTTCAGTGGCGAAAATCCCACCTCGCGCGGATTGTTCAGAGCCGAAAGCGCTTCGCACGGCAAGCTTAATGCTTTCTTATCACCGCGAGAACGGTTTCTTGACTTGGTAGCGCTCCCACAAAAAAAGATGGAAAAAGAAGAGAAGGAAAGGAAGAGCGTTTACGTGATGAGGAAAGCGCCTGAGCAAAAATTATCCGGCATCTCGCTTGACAAACGAGCCGCAGGCGACTCACGTAGCGTAGCGAAGTAAACGACGACCGACGGCTGACGAATTTCAAACGTTCACGCGGTCGTCAGCCTGTCTGCCACAGGCAGGTCGTCGTTGGTCCATCGTTTACTCCGCCTTCGGCTCCGTCAGTCGGCCTTCGGCCTCGTGTGGGGCCGCGGACGTTTTGCGGACCCGCTTATTGTCCACATCCTCTCGTTCTTTCGTTCACTCATCCATTCTTTCCTTCCTCCTTCCGTACCGATGATAACCGTTCTCGCCGCGCTGTACGCGCTGGCGCTCGCTGTGCTGCTCGTCTACGGGCTGAACCTGCTCGTCCTCAGCCTCACGCGCATCGCCTCGGATCGCCTGCGTCCCGGCACGCCGCCGCCTGACCCGGAGGCCGCACCGCCGCATTCCGACGACGATTGGCCTGCCGTGACCGTGCAACTGCCGCTCTACAACGAAGCGCACGTCGCGCGTCGTCTCATCAACGCCTGCGCCCGGCTCGACTACCCGAAGCGCAAGCTCGACATCCAGGTGCTCGACGACTCGACCGACGACACCACCGAGCGGGCTGCCCGATGCGTGCGGCACTGGCAGGAGCGCGGCGTCGACATTACGCTCATTCACCGCGACGACCGCAACGGTTACAAGGCGGGCGCGCTGAAGAACGGCCTGCGCCTGGCGCGCGGTGAACTGATCGCGGTCTTCGATGCCGACTTCGCGCCGCAACCGGACTTTTTGCGCCGCATCGTGCCGCGCTTCGACGACGAAGACATTGGCATGGTGCAGGCGCGCTGGGGCCACCTCAACGACGACCGTTCGCTCCTGACGCGCCTGCAGGCGCTGGGGCTGGACACGCACTTCGCCGTTGAGCAGCACGCTCGCCACGCCGTCGGCTGTTTTATCAACTTCAACGGCACCGCCGGCTGCTGGCGACGCCGCTGCATCGAAGACGCGGGCGGCTGGCACACCGACACGCTCACCGAGGACCTGGATCTAAGCTACCGCGCGCAACTGGAAGGGTGGCGGTTTCGGTACGTGCCCGCGCTGGAGGTGCCCGCCGAGCTGCCCCCCGACCTGAACGCCCTGCGCGCGCAGCAATTCCGGTGGACGAAAGGGGGCGTGAAGACGGCGCGCAAGCTGCTGGGTCGCCTGTGGTTCTCCGATAATCCGCTTGGCGCGCGCCTTCAAGGCGCGATGCACCTGAGCGCCTATGGGCTGTACCCGTTCGTGCTGGTGGCCGCCGCCCTGCACGCGCCGCTGCTCGTGAGCCATGCCGTTGCGGGCGCGCCCGGCCTCGGCTTCTTTACAGCGATGAGCGCGGGCCTCGTCGGCTTCGCCGGCTTCGTGCTCGCTCTCGTCGTGGCGCAGCGGGCGCTTTATCCTGATTGGAAGCACCGACTCCGTGCGCTGCCGCTCTACGTGGCCGGCAGCATGGGGCTGGCCGTCAGCAACACGCGTGCCGTGTGGCAGGCCCTGCGCGGGCGCCGGAGCGCCTTCTCGCGCACGCCCAAGCACAACACGCACTCCGGACGCGCCTGGCACGAAAGCCGCTACGCCCTGCGTTGTCTTCCCGCCGTCGCCTGGGCCGAGCTGGGCGCGGCGCTGTACTGCGGCCTCGGCCTCGTCGCGCTCGTCGCCGTCGGCGCATGGACGGCGCTGCCGTTTCAGGTGCTCTTTACCGTCGGCTTCGGCCTCGCGGCGGCAGCCAGTTTCCGGCAGGCCCAATCGTAATTCGTACGCTTTTGGGTCGTGCATTCGTTAATCGGGCGACCTGCTGACGTGACAGACGTGCCGACGTGAAGAACTTGACTGACCCATCGGCCACGCCCCAAACGGAACTTACCCGACGTGCCCCGGATTCGATGCGCTTGCACGCGCACTTCTCTCGCTCCGTTCTCACCTGCGCCGGCGCGTTCGCCCTCGCTGTCCGCACCGTTTTTTACACCAACGCATCCATCGAGTCGCGCCAAACTCTTTTATTGATGTGAACGTGGCTCACTGAAACTATCCGAGCGGACGTACCTGACGGCGCTTACGGGTCCCGTGGACGATAGGATAGGATGAGGGGACGTTTTTATGTTGCAACGTGGTCTTTTCCTTCTATCTTCTTATCCTCGTATTCTCCTATCGCTACGAGGTGCTCGCTCCGTTGAAATCTGGCATGTGCGGATCCGTAAACGGGGCGTGGAAGTTGTTTGCAACTTGAAACCTGCAAACCTGTCAACCTGAAACTAGATATGCTCTCGGCTACGCTCAGCAAGGCCTACCAGCGTCTCAAACAAGGCGAACCGAGCGAGGCGCTTCCGCTTCTGGAACGACTTGTCGAGCAGCTACCCACCTACGTGACGCCGCACGTGCTGATGGCCTGGGCGCATGAGGCGCAAGACGAGCAGAGCGCGGCGTTGGAGTGCTGGCAGCGCGCCTACTTTCTGATGCCGAACAGCCCTGCCGTGCAGGAGGGCTTGCAGCGCGTCATGGAAGTTGCTGCACCGGAGCCGCCTTCCTCGTCCTCCCCCGCAACGGACGAGACCGCGCCCGCTGCTGAACCGGAAGCGCCCGCTCCGGATGAACAACCCGCGGCGGAGGACCTGCCCTTCGACTTGTCCGAGGAGGCGCGCGCCGAGACGACGGAGGAAGCGCCCGAGTTTGACAACCTGGACGGGCTCATCGACGAGCTGGAGAGCGCCCGCATCGAGCCGGATCCCGACCTCGAAGACGCCCCGGAACCCGACCTCGACACGGAAATCGACGACGTCGTCTCCGAAACGCTGGCGCGCATCTACGAGACGCAGGAGCAGTACGCGGAGGCTGCCGTCGTCTATCGCCAGCTGGCCCAGCAGGAACCGGCCCGCGCCGAAGAACTGCTCGACCGGGCCGTTCGGCTCGAACGCCGCGCCGAAAGATCAGGTGAGTAAAGGGCTGAAAGTCCGCGAGTTGCACGTTCGGCGTGTCCGGTCAGGTCAGAGTGAACTTGCCAACTTGAAACTTGCTAACTTGCAACCTGCTCACCCGTATTCATGCCGCTTTTCGACGCCGACAACCAGCGCCTCGTAGCCGGCCTGATGAGCGGCACGTCGCTGGACGGCGTGGACGTTGCCATCGCGCGCCTCGCGGGCAGCGGGCCGCAGATGACGACGAAGATGCGTGTCTTCGTCGAGCACTCGTATCCGGACGCGCTGCGCGATCTGCTGCTGGCGAACTCGCGCCCCGACACCTCATCGGTCTACGATCTCTCGCAGCTTAACGTGCGGCTGGCTCACGTCTACACCGAGGCCGTCCGGCGCGCCGTGGATGAGGCCGGCTTCTCCGCCGAGGACCTCGACCTCGTCGGCTCGCACGGGCAGACGGTGCACCACGTCCCCGACGCGGACGACTGCGCGGGCGCTCCGACGCGCTCGACGCTTCAGATCGGCGATCCCTCCACGCTGGCGAACCGGCTGGGGGTGCCCGCCGTGGGCGACTTCCGACTCGCCGACATGGCGCTCGGCGGGCAGGGCGCGCCGCTCGTCCCGTACTTCGACTTCGTACAGTTCGCCCACGCTCAGGAAACGCGCGGCCTCCTGAATCTGGGCGGCATCGCTAACCTCACGGTGCTGCCCGCCGGCGCGGGTCCCGAAGCGATGACCGCCTTCGACACCGGTCCGGCCAACATGGTGATCGACGCGCTGGCCGAGCGCTACTTCGACGCGCCCTACGACGCGGGCGGCGAGCACGCCGCGAGCGGTACGGTGCAGAATCATCTCTTGGCTGATCTGCTGGATCAGGATGAGTTTTTCAGCGAGGAGCCGCCCAAGTCCACGGGCCGCGAGCGCTACGGCAGCGCTTACGTGGACCGCCTCGTGAGCGACGCTCGCTCGCACGGCGTGGACGAGCCGGAGGACGTGCTGGCGACCGCGACCGCGCTCACGGCTGCTTCGGTCTACCAGGCCTACGCCCGCTTCGTGCGCTCCGACCACGAGATCGACCGGTTGATCGTGGCGGGCGGCGGGCTGCACAACGACTTCTTGATGCAGCGCCTCAGCGGCGCCTTCGCGCCCATCGAGGTGGAGCCAGCGGACGCCCACGACGTAGATCCCGACGCGAAGGAGGCGCTGTGCTTCGCCGTCCTCGCGCACGAGACGATGAACCGCGTCCCGACTGGCCTGCCCTCCGTCACCGGTGCTGAAAAACCCGCGCTGCTGGGCAAAATCTGCTTGCCGTCGTAAGCGTTGGCGCGTTTAGGCGTTTCGCGTTGGCCGGGTTCTCGCGTTTCACCGTCCAAACAACCAGATGCCCGAACACTCAAACACCAAAACACCTAAACACCGAAATGGAACAGACCGTAACCCCTATCAGCGAGGTCGGCGAGTTCGGCCTGATCGAGCGCATGAAAGACGCGCTCGGTGAATCGCAGGACGAGGATCTGCTGGCCGGTCCCGGCGACGACGCCGCCGTCTACCGCGCCGGCAAGGGCCGCGCGCACGTCGCCACCACCGACGCCCTGATCGACGGGGTGCACTTCAGCCCCGACATGATGCCGCTCACGTACCTCGGCTCGAAGGCCGTCTCCATCAATGTGAGCGACGTGGCAGCCATGAATGCCGTGCCGCGCTACGCGCTCGTGACGCTCGGCTTGCCCGACAATGCCTACGTGGAGACCGTCGAAGAGCTATACGCGGGCGTGCGGCAGGCCGCCGAGGCCTACGGCCTCACCGTCGTCGGCGGGGACACGACGGCGGCGCACCGCCTCACGATCTCGGTGACGATCATCGGTGAGGCTGAGGAGCGCGACGTCGTGTATCGCGGCGGGGCGGAGCCGGGCGACCGCCTCTGCGTGACGGGCGACCTGGGCGGGGCGTACGCGGGTCTCAAGGTGCTGATGGAGCAGCGCGAGGCTCTCGAACAGAAGGGCAGCGATTACGCACCCGACCTCGACCCGCATCGGTACGTTATCCAGCGACAGCTCGCGCCCACCGCGCGCCTCAAGACCGTGCAGGACTGGGCCGAGCGCGGCGTGCGCCCGAACGCGCTCATCGACATCTCCGACGGGCTGGCCTCCGAGGTGCATCACATCTGCGAGCAGAGCGACTGCGGCGCGCTCGTGTACGAGGAGATGCTGCCGTTCAACGAGGAGACGCGGCAGGTCGCCGAGCGCAACGACGACGAGCCGGAGCATTATGCGTTCTACGGCGGCGAGGACTACGAACTGCTCTTCGCCCTCCCCGAAGCCGAGCTGGACCGACTGGAGGCGGGCGGCCTCACGGTCATCGGCGAGTGCCGCGAGGCCGGCGACGGCGTGCGCCGCACCACCCCGAGCGGCGAGCAGCGCAAGCTCGAAGCGAAGGGCTTTGAGCACTTCGGTGCGTGATGAAGGAGGTCGGCGAAAACCGCCCAACCGCCAAAGCTTTCAACCGCCTAAACCACTCAACCAGCGACTCGCCCCGCGTACAGCGACGCGATGCCGAAGGTAAGCGGCTGCCATTCAGTTTCGGTGAAGCCCGCCGCCTCCATGCAAGCCAGGAAATCAGCGCCATCGGGGAAGGCCTCGACAGAGGCGGGCAGGTACTCGTAGGCGGCGCGGCTGGGAGAGAGCAGCCCGCCGACTACCAGCTTGCCGCCGGGTCGCAGGACGCGCGCGGTCTCGCTGAGGCCACCGCGTAAGTCCTCGAAGTTGCGCACGCCGAAGCCCACGAGCGCCGCGTCGAAGGCGTCGTCCTTGAACGGCAGCTCGGCAGCGTCGGCCTGCCCGAGCGCGATGCGGTCGTCGAGGTCGCGCTCGCGCACCTTCTCGCGCCCGCGCTCGAGCATCCGCTCAGCCAGGTCGATGCCCACCACGCCCGCCGGATTGAGATGCCGGGCCGCCGCAATCGCCAGATCCGCCGTGCCCGTGGCTACGTCCAGAATGCGGCGCGGGTGCTCGCCCCGCAGCATCCGGATGGCGCGCAGCCGCCACCAGCGGTCGATGCCCAGGCTCAGGACGCGGTTCAGCAGGTCGTAGCGCGGCGCGATCTCGTCGAACATGCGTTCGACCTGCTCGGATTTGCCTTCGGTTTCGCCGATAGGCGGCGCGTCCGATTGGCGATTTTCGATTGGCGATTTTCGATTCTTCACCTTCTATCCTCTATCAACGAGCAACGAATCCGCGATCTTTCCTCAATTCCATGTTTCGTATTCCGTAAAACGTGGAAAGGAGCACTCTTACTCAATACGAAGCGCGAAAGAGAGCGCAAACGGATCGGAAGAAAAGCTACCGTTCAACTGAGCAACTGCGTTAACTTGAGGAGTTCGTAGTTGATGTTCTTCTTGCGCCCGAACACGTTGCGCATTGGCGTCAGCTTGATGTCTTTGTTGACGACGCCGACCATCACGGTGTCGTGCCCCTCGATGAGCGCATCGATGGCGGCAGAACCGAGGCGGCTGGCGAGGACGCGGTCGCGGGCGGTGGGCGAGCCGCCGCGCTGCGTGTGCCCCAGGATGCACACCCGCAGGTCGATGTTGTCGAACGAATCGTCGGCCTGGAGCGCCTCCTTGATGTGGGTGGCCCCGCCGTGCTCGTCGCCCTCCGCCACCACCACAATCGAGGAGCGGCTCTGCGCGCTCATAAGCGAGTGGATGCGGTCCTTGATGTCGCTCATCTGCGTGATCGTCTCCGGGATGAGCACCAGCTCCGCCCCGCCGCCGATGCCGCTGTTGAGCGCAATAAAACCGGCGTCGCGGCCCATCACCTCCACCAAGAAGAGACGGTCGTGCGCGTCGGCGGTGTCGCGGATGCGGTCAATGTTGTCGATGGCGGTGTTGAGGGCCGTGTCGTAGCCGATGGTGTCGTCGGTGCCGAAGAGGTCATTGTCGATGGTGCCGGGACAGCCCACGATGCGCGTGTCGTGCTCGTCGTTCATGCCGGGCGAGCGCGCGCTCTTCAGGATGGTGCCGCCCGCCTGCACGATGTTGGAGACCGAGCGTCCGTCCATCTCCACGAAGTCGCCTTCGATCAGGCCCTCGTAGCCGCGCCGGATGCCAACGACGCGCAGGTCTTGGGCCAGCGCCGTGCGCACGGCGGCCCGCACGCAGGCGTTCATGCCGGGGGCGTCGCCGCCGCTCGTAAGAATGCCGATGCAACGAATCTCGTCGTTCATGTTTGAGGGAATGGGCTGTCGTTCTGTAATCGTACTGCGAAAATGTTGCCCCGCAACGGCACGTATTTAGCGTAGGCGTTTCTGGAATCGAACCCTCCGTTTTTGGGCACGCCGGTCAATTTTTTATGGAGACGTTTCGGCGAAACGGCTCTACTATATCAATTCTGCGGTCGCGCCACGATCACGCCGATCTGACTGTCGATGCTCTTGACGTACTCCTGCAGGTCGGGCGAGATTTTGACGCCGCCGCTCGTGGAGGCGTGCAACAGGCCCGTCGTGTCGCTCTCGCCTTTGTACACGAGGCCGGTGTGCGTTACGTCCAGCCCCTCGATGTCGGTGGCTGTGGCAATCAGATCGCCGGCCTTGAGCCGGTCGTAGACGGCGCGGATGCTGTCCTGCGGGATGTAATAGTTGGTCATGATGCGGTTCAAGCGCTCCTCGACGTTCTGAATGCACTGGTACAGGCTGTCGCTTTTGAGCTGCGGGTACTCGCTTCGGTTCTCGCCCATGAAGGCGTAGGTCGTGTTCAGGCGTTTTCCGCCCAGATCCTGGGTGACGTTGCGGAGCACGCCGCGCTCTTCAGCCTGCTTGATGAACTCGGTGTAATAATGCATCCGGTTGCAGTACCCAATCTCGCCGTCGCGGTATCGGAGCTGGCGCGTGAAGCGCTTGTAGTCGTCGTAGGAGCGGTTGCCGCTCTTGACGGCGCGCGCCATCGCCAGCATCGCCTCGTCGAACGTAAAACAATCGAACCCGTCGAGGCGACACACGAGCTGCTCGGCGGGTGTCTGGTCAACGGTCTGATCGAGCGGTTTGATGAGATACGGGCGTCCCAGAAGCTGCGTGCCCAGCGCCTGCACGATCTCGCCGGTGGGCCGCTCGGCCAGGTTGGACTGGCGCGCGTAGTTCATCATGGCATCGAAGCGGCCGCGCGTGGTGCTGTCCGATGGAATCTCGGCCACGTCCAC
>PXTQ01000009.1 GCA_003022505.1 Bacteroidetes bacterium QS_8_64_10
CGGCGGGTGCGCGTGGTAAGCGTGCTGCCGGCGGGCGCGCCGGTGTTACGGTAGCGGATTTGCACGTCGGCAGGCCGGGTGGTCTGCACCCAGACAGCGACGGCGCGATGCGTGCCGTAGCCGACCATGGGGCCGCTCTTGAGTGCGGCGTCCTGGGCAAAAGCAAGCGGCGCGGCGAGCGCCACACCCAGCGCGATCAGCGCGTAACCGAGAAGCCGTTTCGAGAGAGGCATAATCGACAGACGAAAATGAAAAGCTATTCGATGCACCTCAAGGTCGAGGCGAACGCGCTGTTAATGCGAACTCCATTCGCCTTTCGTTTTGAGGCTTTGCTTGGCGGATAAACCCTCTGCGAGTTTCGGCTCTCACCGACTTTAGCTAACCGCTCACGCTTCAGAAGGCAGCATAACCATCGCAGGCGTTTTACGCCACTCCGACGGCAGACGTTTACGGTTTCTTGTTCGCCTCGGCGAATGTCACCCGCGCCGGTAGCCGCGAAACAGCATGTCATCACCGACCGGCTCCCAGCGCGCTTCCGCGAACGAGCGCGCCTCGGCCATCGCGCGAAGGCCCAGATCACCGACGGCGGGCGTGCCTTCGCCCAGCAGCTTCGGAGCGAGAAACAGAAACACGCGGTCCGCCAGGTCTTGGTGCAGGAACGCCGTGGCGAGGCCCGGCCCGGCCTCTACCATCAGCGACTGGAGGGGCCGGCTGCCCGCCGCGCCGCGCTCGCCCAGCCGGTTCAGCAGCGCTGCCAGGTCCAGGTGGCCGTCTTGTTCCGGCACGCGCACGATCTCGCCGCCCGCTTCGCGCAACGTTTCAGCGTACGGCGGAGCGGATCGCTCGTCGCCGACGACGGCTGCCGTGTGCGCGACGTGATCGTCCGAGAAGAGGCGCAGGTCGGGCGGGAGCGCACCACCGGTGCGGTCCAGCACCAGGCGAACGGGCTGCGGCCCCTCGGTTCGACGAACAGTGAGCCGCGGATCGTCGGCGCGGGCCGTGCCGCCCGGTGCGGGTCGCCACGCGCCCGTCGAGCGTTTGGGCTTGCTTGAGCGTAACGAGCGGGCGACCCGTCGTGGCGTGACAGGCAAACGCTTCGTTCAGGCGGCGGCACGCGCGTTCGAGCACGCCGGTTTTCGTTGCGACGCCCGCCGCGCGCAGCTTATCGAGTCCGCCGCCGGCTTCGACGTGCGGATCCGTCATGCCCACGACCACGCGCCCGATGCCTTTCTCTAAGATAAGCTCGGTACAGGGCGGCGTCTTGCCGTGATGCGCACACGGCTCCAGGTTGACGTAGAGCGTGGCGGCCTCCAGATCCGCTGCACCACCAGCGTCACGGAGCGCGTTTGCCTCGGCGTGCGGCTCGCCGTACCTTTCGTGAAACCCCTCGCCCAGCACCTCGCCGTCCGCGCTGACGAGCACCGCGCCGACCATTGGATTCGGGCTAACGCGCCCGGCCCCGCGCCGTGCCAGCTCCAGGCAGCGTCGCATGTGTCGCTCGTCCTGTTGGCTCATGCTTTGTTCCAGTCGTCTTGCTTAGACGGCGTGCTTCCCCGCTATGCTGACACGACGTATTGCGTGTTGCGTATTTCGTAAGGATGCTTGCTTCCACCGCACCAGCTAAACCATTACGCAATACGCGAAATACGCATTATGCCGTTCTTTTCCGGCAACAACAAAAGCTGCTCGCTTCGGCGCAGCTCATTCCTCACGGGTAAAAATGTCCTGCGCGCTGACCTGTCGGGGGGCGGACGATTTTTCGTCATCGCTGGAAGACGAGCGACTGTCGCTCTTGCGCTTGCGAGAGCGCATCTTCGCCGCGTTGCCGCTATTCTCGCCACCATCCTCGGAGCGGGAGCGATGCGCGGCGTGACGCACCAGCGCGTGGGTGCGCGGTACCACCATGTCGATGCGTTCGGCCGTGCCGAGGTGAGTGCGCACGGCCTCCGCATCGGCGCTCGACGGCAGCGTCAGGTCCGCCGCGTAGCCGGGGGGCACGACGGCACCCATCGGGCGCATCCAGGAGCCGGCCTCCACGCGCTCCACATAGAGCACCAGCGGCCCCTCGTTGGCGATGCGCAAGCGCCCGTCGGTCACGCTCACGTCGAGGCCGGCCTGCCGCCCGTCGCCCACGCCGTACGGCTCCACGGGCGCGCTCATGCCGCGCGGATTGGCGAAGGCGTCCACGATCTCCACGAACTGGCTCGAATAGTCTTTCAGGTAGCCGCAATAGCTGCGCGTCTCGCCGCCGGTGGTCACTTCCACCACGACCTGCGAGAACAGGTGCTTTTCCAGGAGCGGGTCGTAGGCGTTTCCGGCCTGCCCGACGATCTCGCTGGAGAGCGACTTGAGTTGTTGCTCCTGCGAACTAAGAACGGCAGCACCGGGGGCGCGCGTTTCGGCCGTCCCGATAATGAGGCTCACGGCCTGCACGAGCGCATCCCGCACCATGCCGATCCAGTTGCGCAGGCGTCGCCGCATTCGTCGCACGGCGCTCGGATGCGTCGTCTCCTTGATGGCCTGCCGCCGCCGTCGCCGCTCCTCGTCGGTCAGGCCGCGCGCGTAGCGATAGAGCGCCTCCATCGCCCCGTACTGCTCCTTGTAGAAGATAAACGACCGCTCCTGATGCCCTTCACGCGCTACGATGGGATCGACGTAGGTAACTTCCAGCCCGGTGGGTTGCACGTCGGCCTTGCCCCAGGAGAGATCGCCGCCCTTCTCAGCAATCGTGACGTGGAACGCCTCGAAGTCCCTCCGTGGCGCGTGTTCGTGCAACGCAGCAGGTGGGGCGGTTGGTTTCTGGTTGGCCGGTTATCCGTTCGCGTCTTTCCCCAATCGATTGAAACCGCAGACCACGAACCGCACACCACCGAACCAGACGTTTTCTTGTCGTTCGGGGCGGCGCGTCCTATCTTACTGATGCGAACATGGCCTACTACTACATTTTCTCACGGCTCGGTATGTTCGGCTCAGTAAGCGCACGCCCGGCGTAACAGGTCTCCGCTCATGATCGATCTGCTGATCGTTCTGGCTTTCGTGGTCTACGCCGTCGTCAACGGTCTGCGGGCGCGCCAGAAAGCTTCTGAAAACCTCAACGAGTATTTCCTCGCCGGCCAGAGCATCGAAGGCTGGCGGGCGGGCTTCTCGATGGCCGCCACGCAGTTCGCCGCCGACACGCCGCTGCTGGTGACGGGCCTTATCGCCACCGGCGGCATCTTCCGGCTCTGGCGCCTCTGGATCTACGGGCTGGCCTTCCTGCTGATGGCGTTCGTCTTTGCCGTCGGCTGGCGGCGCTCCGGCATCCTCACCGACGCCGAGCTGACCGAGATTCGCTACAGCGGGCGCGGCGTCCTTCCGCTGCGCGTCCTGAAAGCGGTGTACTACGGCACGGTGATTAATTGCGTGGTGATGGCGATGGTGCTGGTGGCGGCCATCCGCATCGCGGAGGTCTTTCTGCCGTGGAACGCCTGGCTGCCGGGCACCCTCTACGAGCCGGTGCTCGCCTTCGTGCAGACCGTCGGTCTCCAGCTGGGCGAGAGCGTGACGGACCTCTCCACCACCGTCGCCACGACGAACGACCTCATCAGCATCCTCGTCATTCTCATTTTTACCGCGCTCTACTCGATGACCGGCGGCCTGCGCTCCGTCGTGGCGACCGACGTGATGCAGTTCTCGCTGGCGATGGTCGGGACGTTCATCTACGGCTGGATCGTGGTCAACGAAGCGGGTGGGTTGGGCGGTCTCACGGAGCGCGTGGTGGACCTCTACGGGCGCGCTCGGGCCAGCGATATGCTTTCCTACGGACCGCCGGAACTTTCGGGAGAGGCGCTCCTGCCGTTTCTGACGATTATCGGCCTGCAATGGTTTTTCCAGATGAACGCCGACGGGACGGGCTATCTCGCCCAGCGCTCGATGGCCTGCAAAACAAACCGTGACGCGCGCGTGGCCGGCGTCGTCTTCGCGTGGGCACAGATTCTTTTCCGCAGCCTCATCTGGCTCCTGATCGGCGTCGGGCTGCTCGTGCTCTACCCGTTCTCCCCGGAGGAGGCCGAGATGGCCAGCTTTGCCGCCGAGCGCGAGGTGCTCTTTGTCACCGGCGTGGAGGAACTGCTGCCGCCGGGCGTGCGCGGCCTCATGCTGGTGGGCCTTCTTGCGGCGCTGGCCTCCACCATCGACACGCACCTCAACTGGGGCGCCTCCTACTGGTCGAACGACATCTACCAGCGCCTCATCTGCAGGCGATGGATGGGGCGCGAGGCCACCAGCACCGAACTGGTCGTGGCCGCGCGCATCTCGAATGTGCTCATCCTGGTGATTGCGCTGGCGGTGATGGCGAATCTGGAATCGATCCAGACGGCCTGGTTCCTGTCGCTTCTCTTCGGCGCGGGAATGGGGGCAGTGCTGGTGCTGCGCTGGCTCTGGGAGCGGATCAACCTGTGGTCGGAGATCGCCGCCATCGCCACTTCGCTCATCACCGCGCCGCTCCTCCTGTGGTTTTTAGGAACGGGAAAGGACCTGGAGTGGGTGCGCCTCGGCACGATGGCGCTCACGACAACCGTCGCCGCCGTCGGCATCACGTTCGTCACGCCCGCGACGGACGAGGACGTGCTACGCCGTTTTTACGAGCGCGTGCGTCCGCTGGGCTTCTGGCGAAAGACGGCCCGCGCCTTCGGCCATTCCCCCACAGCCCCGCGCCGTGCGCTCGCCCGCCGCCTGCGGGCAATGACGCTGACGGCCCTCTCGCTTTTTTTCCTGCTGATCGGCCTGGGGCGCCTCCTGATCCCTCCGCCCGGAGCCTCGCTCATCTGGACGTGGGGCTGCGTTCTGGTCGGCCTGGTGCTCATTCCCTTCTGGTGGCGCGATGCTCTTCTGCGCGACGACCTCCTCGTCGCCCGTACCAAGGAGGACGCGGAACGGGACCGGGACGAAAAAAGCGCGGCGTAAAAAAGCGGAAAATCGTCAGCGGGCCGGGCAACGATGGCGTGCTGGCCCGTTTGTACTCCCCCAGCAGTACGCGCACAAACGGATCGTTGACCGAGGGCAACTATGGCAGAAGAAAAGCAGGCCCCGTCGCAGGAGCTTGCCACGCAGTTTACGTCGTTCGCCACGCTCGGCGTGATGGGCACCACGCAGGAGCTGGCGCGCGCGGTGCTTCAGACCGTCGATGAGGCCGACCCGGAGCTGGTGGCCGAGGAGACGCTTTGCCTCGTGGCGATGGCGACGTCGCGCGCCGCCGCGGTGGGCCTCGAAGATCACCCGGAGGTTGCTCGCACCGTGACGCCCGTGCTGCGAGAGTTGCCCTTTTCGTACCGCGACTACCTGGTGGGCAACGCCATGATCGCGGAGAAAGACACCTCGCTTCTGGACGCCAACGAGGAGGTCTACCGCCGCCTCACGCGCAAGCAGGAGTTCTACGAGGTGCACCTGCCGGAGGGGCAGTTTCCGGGCGAGCACGCCCTGAACGAGAAGATGGCGCTGTGGATGGGGCGCGTCAGTCCGCCCAAGCTGCCTCGCTCGCCGGAAGAGCACCTGGAGGAGCTGGACCTCGTGCCGATGCTCCTGACGCACCTGAAGCTGATCCTGGCCTTCGCGCGGCGCGGCGAAGCGCCCGGCGGCTCGCAGTGATGCTCCTCTTTTGCGGTCATCACTGCAATTCATCACGCGCCTACTCGGGCGCGTCCGATTCGGGCCGGAGCAGCGGAAACAGGATCACGTCGCGGATGGAGCGCTGATCGGTCATGAGCATCGCGAGGCGGTCGATGCCGATGCCCAGGCCGGCGGCGGGCGGCATGCCGTACTCCAGGGCGCGCAGGTAATCCTCGTCGATGGGCGCGGCTTCGCCGTCGCCCTCGGCGCGGAGGCGGGCCTGCTCCTCGAAGCGCGCGCGCTGGTCGTCCGGGTCGTTCAGTTCGCTGAAGGCATTGCACAGTTCGTTTCCGGCCACGATCAGCTCGAAGCGCTCCACCAGCCCCTCCTTGTCGGGATGCTTCTTCGCCAGCGGGCTAAGCTCGACGGGGTAGTCGGTGATGAACGTCGGCTGCGTGAGATTCGGCTCAACGGTCTCGCTAAAGATTTCGTCGATCAGCTTGCCTTTGCCCATCGCCTCGTCGATCTCCAGGTTGAGCTCGCGGGCCACGTCTCTCAACTCGCCTTCGTTCATGCCGTAGCAGTCGCGCCCGGTGTGCTCCTCGATGGCCTCGAACAACGGCAGGCGGCGAAACGGCGGTGCCAGCGCGATGTCCTCGCCGTCAAATGTGATCGTCGTCCCGCCGTGCAGCTTCGTGGCGAGACGGGCGAACAGCTTTTCGGTCAGCTCCATCATCCACCGGTAGTCTTTATAGGCCACGTACAACTCCATCATCGTAAACTCCGGGTTGTGGAACCGGCTCAGGCCCTCGTTGCGGAAGTCTTTGGCGATCTCGTAGACGCCTTCCAGCCCGCCGACGAGGAGGCGCTTGAGGTATAGCTCGTCGGCGATGCGCAGGTACAGCTTCATGTCGAGCGCGTTGTGATGCGTCGTGAACGGGCGGGCCGTGGCGCCGCCGTAGACGGGCTGAAGGGCCGGCGTCTCCACCTCCAGGAAGTCGCGCTCGTTCAGGAAGTCGCGCATCTCCGACAGCAGTTGCGCGCGCCGGCGGAAGACCTCGCGCACGTCGGGATTCACGATGAGGTCCACATAGCGCTGCCGGTAGCGCAGCTCCTTGTCGGTCACCTCGTTAAACGTCTCGCCCTCCTTTTCT
The DNA here is from genome assembly GCA_003022505.1 of Bacteroidetes bacterium QS_8_64_10. Classification (GTDB taxonomy): domain Bacteria; phylum Bacteroidota; class Rhodothermia; order Rhodothermales; family Salinibacteraceae; genus PXTQ01. Next base: position 6,741 of record PXTQ01000009.1, read on the forward strand.
TTAGGCGTAGGCAGCGGGCGAAGCGCCTTCGAGAGCAGCTTGAACGTATCGGAGGCGCGCACCGTCACCTCGCCCATGTTCGTGCGGAAGACGTGGCCGCGCACGCCCACGAGGTCGCCGATGTCGAGGTGCTGCCCCACGAGCTTGTCGTAAACGCCCTCCGGCAGGTCGCCCTTGCGCACGTAAGCCTGCACGGTGCCGCTCTCGTCCTGCACGTCCATAAACGCGGAACCGCCCATGACGCGCAGGCTGCGGATGCGTCCGGCGATGGAGACGTTCATGCGCTCGCCCTCGTCGGGATCGCGGCGCTCGTCGTCAAACTCGTCAAGGATGTCAGCGGCGTGGGCCGTCACGTCCCACTTGTGCGGATACGGCTCGACGCCCATTTCTTCGAGCGACTGGCGGGCGTCGCGGCGGATGCGTTCTTGCTCGCTACGGGACATGGTTGGCGGTTGGCCGGTTTACGGTTGGGCAGTTGGCGGTTCGGTTTGTACTGAAGGATAGGACGGCACAACATGCATTGCGTAACGCATGTCGCGCAAGCATGCTCGTTTTTACGGAATACGCAATACGGTGGAGGGCCTATTGGGTGTTATTAGCGAAAGCCTCCATTTTGTCTTACCGCAGAGTACGCTGAGAGCGCAGAGAATGAGTTTTCGTCTTTGCGCCCTCTGCGATCTTTGCGGTAAAGCACACCACAACACATAGCAGGCCCACTACCCGCAATACGCAAATAAAAAAAGCGCGGCCCGCACCGGGCCACGCCTTCACAAAGGCGTTGAAGTGTTTGTGTGTTTGGCGTGTTTGCGAACGCTCAAGCACCTGAGCACCCAGCCACCCGAACCCTCAAACACGAAGTCATTCCGTCCACTGCTCCACTTCCACGCGAAGGACGTTGTGGTGGCGGCGCAAAAGCCGCACGATGACGCCGGTCAGGGTGCGTCCGGTGCTTCCGCGAGGCTGCCGCGCCACGAGGGCGATGATCCACTCGATGTCTTCTTCAATCGTCCGAAGCGCCTTTGTCAGCGTGTACCGCCACGACTTTTCGCCTTCCGCTCGTTCGGGAGACGCCATCGTGAGATCGAGCATCTTGGCGCCCTGCTCGCTGAGCGTGTTGCGAAGCACCCGGTCCAGGTTGTCGAGCGTCGCAATCATGCCGTGGAACTTCTCGTCCTGGCCCTTCGAGAGGCAGGCGTCGGCCACTTGCTTCTCGCGTTGGCGCACGCGGTGGAGCACCTGAAGCGCTGCCACGAGCACTGATTGCACGGACGTGCTTTCCATGTCGCGTCGCTCGGCCATGTTGCGCACGCACTCCGCCGAAGAGGAAGAGGGGGTGGCGGCGTCAGAGACCGCGACGGCGCGCGCTCGTTTCAGCTTTTGGCGGTAGTCAGGCTCCGTACCCAACGCCGTGCTGGAGCGCTGGGTGGCTTCGTCGGATTCGGCGGTCCCCATGGCAGAATCACGCTAATGACCTGGTTTCTGAAAGCACCGTCCTCACCTATTACGCAAGGGCAAGTTCCGGCCTTCCACTTGCGCTTAATTTTTAATTAACAAAAAGCCGGGAGAGAAGCCACATGCCGAACGTGATTTACGAACCATCTTTCTCCGCTGAAGAATCTCCAGCGGAGCGTGACGACATTGCGCCTTCGCTTTTGTGTAGCATGGCGCGCGATCAAATCACCACAAACAAAAAACCTCTAAGCCACCGGAGGGCAGCTTAGAGGAAAGAGGTGGAGCCAGGGGGACTCGAACCCCCGACCTCATGCATGCCATGCATGCGCTCTACCGACTGAGCTATGGCCCCAAGTCGATTGGCGATTTCGGATTTCTGATCTACGATTGGGGTTAACCGGTGGTGCTGCGCTCTGTTCCGGGAGCGTGATATTCATTTCGTCCATCCGCCGCTCGCCCCAAACCGCGCGTAAAAGTAGCAAAGAATGCAATGTTGGCAGTTGCGGAAAAGGCGCGCATCGTCTTTGTTGCAAACACGAGCGCTATCCACAACGCAGGTGACTCGACATGAAGATCGCTCTCGTAGGAACCGGACAGATGGGACAGGCCGTGGAGCGGCTGGCGCCGGAACGCGACCACGAGATCGCGGCGCGTTTCAACACCGACCGGCCCCTGACGGACGCTGATCCCGGCGCGCTCGACGACGTGGATCTCGTGATCGACTTCTCGCTGCCCGACGTGGCGCTGGAGCACATCGAGCTTTACTGCGAATGGAATCAGCCTGCCGTGATCGGCACCACGGGCTGGTACGATCACCTCGGCGACGTGCAGGGATGGGTAGACGAGCACGAGGCCTCGTTGCTCTACGCACCCAACTTCTCGGTGGGCGTGGCCCTGCTGCGGCGCGGGCTGCGGGCCGTCTTGCCGCTTCTGGACGAGCTGCCGGAGTATGACGCCTACGTCCGCGAGATGCACCACCGCCGCAAGGCCGATAGCCCCAGCGGCACGGCGCTCATGCTGGCCGACGAGGTGCTGGCGGGCCTCGCGCGCAAATCCGACGTAGATATTGAAGCGCAGCACACGCCCGTTGCGGAGAATGTTCTGCACGTCAGCTCGACGCGCACGGGCGACGTGTTCGGCGAGCACGACGTGGGCTTCGACAGTGCCTTCGATCACCTCAAGCTCTCGCACCGCGCCAAGAGCCGGGCGGGTTTTGCCTTCGGCGCGATCAAGGCGGCGGAGTGGCTGCGCGGGCGGCAGGGCCTCTTCACGCTGGAAGACGTGCTGGAAGACTGGCTGGGCGAATGACGAATAGCGTCGTGCGTTTGGGCGTTCGTGGGTTTGTTGATCGAGCGACTTGCAAGACCTGAAAGACTTGCTGGACTTGACCGACCTGATGGACTCGTGACTCGCTGATCTCAAAAACCACCAACCACCAGCAATCGAAAATCGAAAATGGAAAACCCAAAATTGTTCACCGGCATGGGTACGGCGCTTGTGACGCCCTTCACCGCCGACGGCGACGAGATCGACGAGCCTGCGCTGCGCAACCTCATTGACCGGCAGATCGCGGGCGGCGCGGACGCGCTCATCGTGCTGGGCACGACGGGCGAGAACCCGACCGTCACGGACGAGGAGCGACGCCGCATCGTGGAGGGGTCCGTTGAGGCGGCAGACGGGCGCGTCCCGGTCGTCATCGGCACGGGCACCAACTCCACGCGCGAGAGCGCGCGGTTCTCGCGGGAGGCGGCCCGCGCCGGCGCGGACGGGCTGCTCGTGGTAGGACCGTACTACAACAAACCCACGCAGGCGGGCTTTCGGGCGCACGTCGCCGCCATCGCCGACGCCACCGACTGTCCGCAGATCATCTACAACGTGCCGGGGCGCACCAGCTTCAACGTGACGGCGGAGACGATGCTGCAACTGGCCGAAGAAGTGCCGTCGGTGGTAGGTTCCAAGGAGGCGTCCGGCGACCTCGAACAGATCAGCGACATCCTGGCGCACCGCCCCGACGACCTCGCCGTCTACGCCGGCGACGACGAGATCACGCTGCCGCTCCTGGCGCTCGGCGGCGACGGCGTCGTCTCGGTCATCGGCAACGCGCTGCCGAACGCTTTCAGCACAATGGTAAGCACGGCCCTCGACGGCGGCTTCGACGAAGCGCACGCGCTGCACTTCCGGATGCTGGAGGCCATGCGCGCCTGCTTCTACGAGACGAATCCCATTCCCGTCAAAACAGTGCTGGCCGAAGCGGGCTTCCTCGAAGAACAGTTCCGCCTGCCGATTGCTTCGATCTCGGACGAGCAGCGGGAGCGTGTGCTTGAGGCGTTCGCCGGGTTCGAGGAGCTTGATACGAGAGGATGAATGGAGGAGAGAACGAGGGGATGAGAGGATGAACGCAGAAGCGTAAAACGAGGCGATCACCTTCAATAATACGTTCGGATAAGCGGAAGAGGGAAGAAGGCCGCTATGCAGCAATCACTGCTCACCGTCGAAACGCTGCTCTACGCCCTGCTCGCCGCGCAGGCGCTCACGCTTGGGCCTGCTGGCGTGGCTCTTTCTGCGGACGCGCCGTGTCGCGGAGCGCCTCCCTGACGACCCCAACGAGCAGATCGACAAGCTGCAAGCGATTGTGCTGGCGGGCCTGGCCGGTCATGCGCTGGTGCCGGAACCCGTGCTGGGCGGCCTGTGGATGAGCTACCGGCTGGGGCGGGCCGGCGTGCGCGCCCGGCGCAACCGCGAGACGATGCGTCGCTGCCTGCTTTGCCGCATCGAGGCGCTTCACCGAAAGGCGCGCCTGTCGATCGCTGCACCATCGGACGACGCCTGATACAGACGGACTTGCTAAACCTGCAAACTTGTCAGCCTGCAATTCAACCCTCTTCAGGCTCAGCAGGCTGGGAGGGACGCCACAGAATGGCAAAGATGATTTCCAGGTAGCCGCCCAGAATCATGAGCGGGGCCACGTAGAGGGAGATAAAGCCCTCCACCTCGTTTTCCATGCGCATAATGACGTAGCCGACCACCACGAGCGCGAGACCGATCAGCATGAGCCAGTAGTTGCGTCCCTGTAGGACCATTGCCGAGTCGCGATGTCTTTTCTGGCGGCGAGAGGAGCGAGCCATGTGCTTTGAGCGTGTCGCGTGAGAACTGCGTAACAATGTGCCCAACCAGCATCCTGGAAGCCGAGTTCCTGCGCCGCTCCCGCTATGCGGCGAACGCTCCGCGACGGCGCTCGTTTGAACGGTTCCAAGTTGACAAGTTGGGATGCTGAATGCGCTCGCCCGCGCTCCTGGTCGCCCCCCTCCGTCTAAAGGATTTGCGTTGATGCTCCGCCCCCAAATTACCGATTGAGCTTTCAATTAGCCATGTCAAGACGTCCTGCGAATGGCCTTTCGTTTCTCGCCGCTGCGCTTGTCGCTCTACTGCTCGCCGCCGCCGGCCCCGCCCGCGCCGAAGCGCCGCTCCCCGACCTGCAGCAGCGCATCGATCAGCTCGTGAGCACGGGCGAAATGGGCGATGCGTTCTGGGGCATCGCCGTCATGGACGCTCGGACGGGCGAGCGCCTCTACGCCCGCAACGCCGATCACCTGCTGATGCCGGCCTCCACGAATAAGCTGCTCACCGCGGCCACCGCCATCAGCGCGCTCGGTCCCGACCATCGCTTTCGGACGACCCTGTACTTCGACGGTGAGATCGACGGCAGTACGATGCGCGGCGATCTGTACATTCGCGGCTCCGGCGATCCCACCTTCGGCAGCAGTGCGATGAAGCCCGCCGCCAACCCGCTCCGCACGTGGGCGCGCCGCCTCGCGCGGATGGGCATCGAGCGCATCGACGGGCGCGTCGTGGGCGACGACGACGCCTTCGACGACCGCCCCTACGCCGAGGGGTGGGACGTGGACTACCTGACGTGGCAGGCCAGCAGCTGGCTCGGCCTATCGACCTCCGGGCTTTCGTACAACGACAACATCGCCGAAGTGCGCATCGCCGCGACGAGCGCCGGCGAGCCGCCTGCCGTTTCCGTGGTGCCCGCCGGTTACCTCAACATCGAGAATCAGGCCACCACCAGCCGCTACCGCGGGTCGACGCTTCAGTGGGATCGCAGCCTCGGCACGGAAACCTTTACGATAGAGGGCACCATCGGTAACTCCTACGCCGGCACGTTCGAGAAGCCCGTTCACAATCCCACGAAGTTTACCGCCTACGCCTTTCGCAAGCACCTGGCCGAGGCCGGCATCCGGGTCGAAAAGGCGTCCGTTCGAGACGTGGACGACCTCAGCGAGAAGCCCGACTACGACAACATCGACCCGCTTCTGGTGCATCTTTCGCCTCCGCTCCGCGACATTCTGGAAGTGATGAACCACGAGAGCAACAACTTCTACGCGGAGCACATTTTTCGCACGTTCGCTTACGGCGGGAGCACGGAGGGCGGCGAAAAGCGCGTCAAGGCCCTGCTGAAGCAGGCGGGCGTGGAGGCGGAGCCGCTCTCGATTCAGGACGGGTCGGGCCTCTCGCGCAAGGATCTCGTAACGGCCGAGGCCATGACCAAGATGCTGGCGTACATGCGCGGCCACCCGAACGGTGAGGCGTTCCTCTCGACCATCGCGCAGGGGGGCGATTCGGAATCCACGCTCAAGTACCGGATGCGCGGCTTGCCCGTGCGCGCGAAGACCGGCTCGCTGGCTCATGTGCGCGCGCTCGCCGGCTACGCCGAGACGACGAGCGGGCGTCTTCTTACTTTTGCGCTCTTTGCCAACAATTACACGGTGCCGTCCTACCGCGTCACGCAGGCGATGGATCGCGTCGTGATGACGCTCACGGCCACGTCCGTCAGTTGACGAAAGGCGGCGCGCTTCGTAGCTTCTGACGGATGATGCGCGTTCAGGATTGCGTATTGCGNNCAGGATTGCGTATTGCGTATTTCGTGTTGTGTGAGGCCGCCCCCGGCCTTCTGACCTTCGACGTTCCGACCTTCCGACCTTCGACCACGGATATGCCGTTGTTTGTTCGTCGCGCCCTCGTCGGCCTCGCGCTGGTGCTCCTCCAGTGGATCGTATTTCAACGCCTCGACATTTTCGGGGCCTACCCGGACGCCGTGCTCCTGTTTGTAGCTTGGATCGGCTTGCGGCACGGGCGGCAGGCTGGCTCCACGGCGGGGTTTCTGCTCGGCTTTCTGATGGACTGGGTCCTCGGCACGTGGGGCGTCAACATGTTCGTCAAGACGCTCGTGGGCTTCGTGGTGGGCCTGTTTCCCGCCAGCGACCGCGAGACGCTGCTCATACGCCCGCAGCAGGCTTTTCTGGGCGGCCTCGTCGTCGCGCTCTTGCACAACGGCATCCAGGTTGTCTTTATGGCCGCCGAGACGGGAGATCGCAGTCCCATCACGCTGACGGCGCTCTGGGTGGGCGCGGCGCTCTACACGGGCTTTCTGGCTTTTCTGGCGGCGCTCTTCGCGCGACGGTGAAGACGCAACGACAAGTGTGAAAGTATGGAAGTGCGAAGGGGTGTGGTATGCGGCGAAGAAGCTGTTGGACGGCAGACGGCGGACCGCCGACCGCTGTTCCTGGACTGTGAGAGTGGGTTTCACAATGAGACGCGGCGGGACGCCGTCCGCAGTCTGCGGTCATAAGGCAGCAGGATTCTCGTAGAGCACAGCTTGAATTACATACGTTCATCGGCGCACACGTCAGCACCGCTCACGCCTCCATGCCCGAGCATCCGCACGACGTTCTCATTCCTATTGCCAACCCGGATCGCGCGCCGCGCTACATCGACCTGGGTGCGCGCATCGCCTCGGAGCTTGAGAGCGAACTCGTTCTGCTTTCCATCGAGCTGGACGACCTGGAGGATAATCAGGGGATCACCGAGGAGATCGAGGGCCGATCGCCGGAGAAGCTCCGCGCGCCGAAAGCCTACGCCGAGGACCACTGCGACGTGACGGCGCGCATCCGGCAAATCAGGGCGCGCGACGTGGCCGAAGGCATCGTCGTGGCCGCGCAGGCTCCCAACGTGGGCTACCTCATCATGGGCTGGCGCGGCGATGAAGGCGAGGACGGCGGCACCAGCGCCATCGGGCGAAAGAGCGACGGCCTCACCCGCGAGGCGGACGCCCACACCATCGTCATGCAGGAGAGCACGCTGAACGAAGACGAGCGTGTGCTGCTGCCCGTCCTCTCGGCCTCGCTGAATCCGGCCTCGCTCGCCGTAGCCTCGCTGCTCGCCGGTCCCGCCGACGGTGCGATCACGGTGCTGCAGCTTTCGCCCAGCGAGACTACGGACGAGGAGAAGGATGACTTTCGGTCGTCGCTGCTTTCCTTTGAGGACGTACCCAAGAACGGTCTCGTCAGTCTCGTGCGCGGGAAGGAGGCCTTTGAGGTCGTCTTCGAGGTGACGAGCGATCCGGCCCGGACGCTGCTCGACGCGCTGGAGGATCAGAACCGCCTCATGCTGGAGGCGCGGCAGGCGCAAGCCTTCAAGGAAAAGGTGCACGAGGTCGGTGCGAGCGTCAGCCTCCCGCGCGAGGTGCCCTGCCCGCTCGTCTTGGTGCGCCCGAAGCATCAGAGCGTGGCGTTCGGGCTGTAAGAGCCTGTGTTTGTGCGAAAAATGTGGGAAGCCCGATGTTCGAGCGAGCCGGCTTGACGCGGACCCGGAAACTCGCTACCTTAGCAAGCGTTGTAAGATTTGTGAGCGTGATCAAAGCAGCAACCCGTCGGTTGTCGCGTCTTGAGTGCGCTCACGCGCTTTGCTTGTCTTGCAAAAGCGCAAGGGTCGTCCGCCGCCGGTCGGTTCGTTTGCCTCCTGCGCGTGCGGCCACGCTTCCTTGACGTAGCCCGTCAGCGGTTCGCTCGTTGCATCTGGCATTCGCCTGCTTTCGCGCCGGTACGTCATACCCTTGCGTTCGGAAAAAGACGCACGTTGCAATCGTGCTCGTAGTCGGAACTCACTTCCTTTCGTGATTCGCACGCTGGAGGGCGTCCCGTTTTTTCTTGTTTACTGATGCGAACATAACCTGCTAAACGCTGGCTGTCATTGCGAGCGAACGACACGAGCCGAAGGCGACTGACGACCGAAGGGAGCTAAGTGAGCGCGGCAATCTCCCCCAATCCGGCTGCCAAGCGCGTGGAGATTGCCACGTCCCTCCCTGCGGTCGGTCCTCGCAATGACTGCTTTCTTTAGCAAAGCATGTTCTGCGCAGTAGAAACGCTAAGCGGAGACTTTTTGCTCCCACGTTGCCAGGACAAACCGCAAAGTATACTCGTTATTCAGCCTGCGATCCTTAACCAAGCAAGAACACTCGTCTTATGTCTCAACCCACGTTTCGCGGCATGGTGGAGCTGATCGGCGAGAAGCGCTTCGGCTTCCTCCGCGAGCTTCGCCCCGAACTGCCCAAAGGCGACGACGACTCGTTCGTCTCCCCGCCCGTCATCCAGGAATATCACCTGCGCGACGGCCTCATCTGCGAGGGTACGCTCAAGCCGGGCCGCAAGGGCGACATGCAGGTCGATGAGATCGAATCCATCATGGGCGGGTCGCCGGATGAGTGGCGCGAGGCCGGCGACTTCGACTCCGGCTCGATCATCTACCCGGAGGAGAAGCTGCAGCTCGTGCCCGGCGACGGCGCAGCGCGCCTTGATCGTCAGCCCGCCGCGTGCGGGCAAGACGGTGCTGCTCAAGAAGATAGCGGGCGCGGTCTCCGAGAACCACCCGGAGGTGGAGCTGGCGACCCTCCTGGTAGACGAGCGCCCGGAAGAAGTGACCGACTTCCGCCGCTCCACCGACGCGCAGGTGTTCGCTTCCTCGAACGACCGCGAGGAGGACAACCACGTGCGCGTGTCGACCCTTGCGCTGGAATACACGAAACGTATGACGGAGTTGGGGCGCGACGTGGTGCTGCTTCTGGACTCGATCACGCGGCTGGGGCGCACCTTCAACTTGCACGTCTCCGGCAGCGGGCGCACGCTTTCGGGCGGTCTCGACGCCAACGCGCTCAAAGTGCCGCGTCAGATCTTCGGGGCGGCGCGCAACGTGGAGGGCGGCGGTTCGCTCACAATCATCGCTACGGCCCTCATCGAGACGGGCAGCCGCATGGACGACGTGATCTTCGAGGAGTTCAAGGGTACGGGCAACTCCGAGATCGTCTTGGAGCGCGAGCTGGCCGACAAGCGCATCTTCCCGGCCATCAACCTGCAAAAGAGCGGTACGCGCAACGAGGAGCGGCTGATCGGTTCGGATCGCATTCAGGAGCACCATCGCCTGATGCGCGCCCTGAACAGCCGTCGCCCGCTCGAAGCCATGCAGGGCCTGCTGAAGCAAATTCGGCAGTCGCCTGACAACGAGGCCCTGCTCGACAATCTGATGTCGGCGGCGCAATAGCGTCTTCGCGTTCGGGCGTTTCGCGTTTGCGGGTTGGCGCGTTGTGGAGTGAGAAACGCGCTAACGCCGCTCCACGCTGTCATGAAATTTGACAATACTGTAACGTAGCGCGATAACGTGAACTCTTAGAGGCGGCTTTCTCGCATGTAGGGCACAGAAGAGATCTTTTCATGCCTCCGACTTCGCAAGCTCCGTCCTCCGCGTTTTTCCGGCATTTCGCCGCGATACTGCGCCATATCGCATCAGCGCGGGGGTTTATCGCAAATTCATTTGCCGCCGTCACCCTCGGACTGTATGTTGACGATAAAAAGGTTTCGCCCGCTCGATCTGCTTCGGTGCGATGGCCGACGCTGACTCAACAGAAAAGCTTATGACCAGCCGGTTTGCCTTCCAGCAACCGGCGCTGTGGTTTCCACGGGCGCGCCTCTCTACGCGGACCGGCTGGAGCTGACGGGATGGCACCTCTCACGGGACGCTACCGGCGGGCCATTCCGCTGCGCCGCATCTTGCAGGCCGATGCCGACAGTTCGGAGCGCCTGCTCGGTGTGGCTGGCCGACGGCCAGGTCCTCCGGCTGCACCTCGGCGATGCGCCGCGCTGGAAGCAGGCCGTCGACCGGCGGCTGGATGGACATGCTCGGAAATGACGACTTGCGATTTCGATGGCCGAAGGGTCATCACGCGCTGAACGAGCGAACTCTTAAACGCGATAACACACCTGTACAGACGTCGCGCCGCACAAACACTCACATATCCCCAAACGCAAGAACACGCAAACGTTCAAATACTATGGACACGCTACGCACGACGACCGCCGTTCTCATTATTGTCCTCCCGCTCGTCGGCCTCGCCCCGCAGGGTACTGCCGCGCAGGGGTCTCAAAACCACAACGTCTCCCCCGTGGGCCGGTGGACGGAAGGGCCAAGCCTGACCGCAACCGTGAGGGACGACCTCGCGTACGTCGGCAACGGCCCATCCCTGGAGATTGTAGAGGTCTCCGATCCTGCTAATCCTGCTGGGCAAGGCCGCGTGTCGTTTCCCGGTCTCACCGATCCTACCAATCCACAGAAGGTCGGCACTTTCGCCGACGGTAACATCTTTGAGATGGCGGCGGCGGGCGATCACGCGTACCTCGCTGCGGGCGCGGATGGCCTGCGGGTGCTCGACATCTCCGACCCCACCGACCCGCAACAGGTCGGTCACCTGGAGAACTCCGAGTTTGGCAGCTCATCTCAGGGAGTAGCGGTGGCGGGCAACTACGCTTACGTCGCCAACGACCAAGCCGGATTACGAGTGGTTGACGTCTCTGCCCCTGCTAACCCGCAGCAGGTCGACAATTCGGTGCTCGCCCGTCGAGCGAAGGACGTAGCCGTGCAAGGCGACTCCGCCTATGTCGCCACAACCTCTGAGGAAGCGGACGATGAGGACCTGTATGTGATCGACATTTCCGACCCCACCGACTCGCAGTATGCCGGCGACATCAATACCGACGACACTGCCCGTGAAGTAGCAGTGCAGGGCGACCACGCCTACCTTGCCACCAGCTGGGGCGTGCGGGTGATTGACGCCTCCGGTTCCACCGCTCCGAAGGACGTCGGCTTCTTCGAGGCCGACGGCTCGGCCTATGGCATAGTAGCGCGAGATGGCCACGTGTACCTCGCTGCCGATTCCGGATTGCGGGTACTCGACATTACCAATCCTGCTGATCCGCAGCAGACCGGCATCTTCGAGGTCGGCGGGAACATCTTTAGTGCAGCAGCGCGAGACGACCATGCTTACGTCGCTGCCGGCTTCGGTGGATTACAGGTGCTCGACGTTTCCAATCCCGCCGATCCGCAGCAGGTCGGTTCCGTCGAAACCAATGGGGAAGCCGAGGACGTAGCGGTGGCGGGCGACCACGCCTACGTCGCCAGCAGCAACGGATTGCAGGTGGTCGACGTCTCCGATCCCACCAATCCGCAGCAAACCGACTCTCTGGAGACCGATGACAAGGGCGTTGCTGCGGGCATAGCGCTGGCGAGCGACCACGCCTACATCGCTAATCAGACCGCCTTCATCGGATTTAATATTGAATTGGGGGTCTTCGACGTCTCCGGCTTCACCGGCTCGCAGCAAGACGACGAGGTCACCACGGGCAGCGCAGCTGTGGCAGTGCAGGACGGCTACCTCTACGTCGCAGATGCGGACCTGAAGGTGCTCGACGTTTCCGACCCCGCCAATCCCCAGGAGGTCGGCTCCTTTGAGACACAGGGGAGAGCCAAGGGGGTAGCAGTGGCGGGCGACTACGCCTACGTTGCCGATGGATACTCTGGGGCGGGCCTGCAGGTACTCGACGTCTCCGACCCCGCCAATCCCCAAGCGGTCGGCTCCTACGGCCCCGACGACGGCTCGCCCTTTAATGTAACGGTGGCGGGCGACTACGCCTATCTCGTCAACCAGAACGTTGGTCCGGAGGATCCCGACTTGCACGTGCTCGACGTTTCCGATCCCACCTATCCGAAGCAGGACGGTTTCTTTGAGGTCGGCGGTTCTCCCGAAGGCGTAACGGTGGCAAACGGTGTGATCTATTTTGCCACCGAGACGGCCGGGCTGTACGTGCTGGAGCGGAGCACCACCTCATCGAAGACGGTTGATGCCGACGGTCCCGTTGACTTCGGCGAAACGGGCGTGGATATCACCTTCTCCGACGTCAGCGGCTCCGGTGATGTGACCGTCGAGCGGTTCGGAACGCCCCCCGTAAGCCCCGACGGCATCAGCGAGGAGAACGTCAGCACCTATCGCTTCG
>PXTQ01000010.1 GCA_003022505.1 Bacteroidetes bacterium QS_8_64_10
CAACGGCAAGACGACCTGGATCTACACGCCGTCCGAGAATCAGGTGCTCGTCAACGATTACAAGCCGGACGAGACGACGTTTTCGCTGAACGATTTTCTGTTCAACTTTGAAGAGAACTACGAGGTCGAAAGCGTGGAGTCGGTTCGCTACGACGGCTTGCCGCATTACCAGCTGCGCTTGCATCCGAAGCAGGACGATACTTTCTTTCAGGACCTGACGCTGTGGATGCGCAAGCAGGACGCGCTCGTGACGCGCCTGGACGTGACCGATCTCAACGACACGCGCATGACGTACACGCTTGACGACATCGAACTGAATCCGGCGATAAGCGGGCGCACCTTCACGTTCTCGCCGCCGGAGGACGCCAAAGTGGTTGATCTTCGCTCGTAGCGCGTTAGCGCATCGGGTTGCGCGTTGTTGCGTCACGTGGTTGCTTGTCGGATGCAAGCTGCCTCGCGCATCACGTTTTACGGATCACGCGCGCGCTTAGGTAACGTGAAAGCGGTCAAACGAAGTCTGCAGTTGAGCTTTACACAAACGTTTCCACCCGCTTCGTGACCGCGCGCCTGAAGTCGATACTGCTGCACAGCCTCAGTTTTCTGCTGGCGGGCGGCCTTCTGTTCCTCGCGCTTTACGGCGTGGACTTCGATAAAGTCTGGCGCGCCCTGCGGACGGCGAACTACTGGTGGCTCGTGCCGCTCCTCGCGGTCGTGCTGCTGAGCCACCTCGCGCGGTCGTGGCGCTGGATGCTGCTCCTGCGAACCCTCCCCGACCGCAACGCCGAGCGCGTCTCGCTCAAAATCTCGTTCTACTCCGTCATTGCGCTCCGGCAACACGGCCGTGCAGGAGAAACTGCCGTTCAGCAGCGTGCTGGGCACCGTCGTGGCCGAGCGCGTGCTCGACATGCTGACGCTGGCGGTGTTTCTGGTAAGCGTGCCGTTCTTGCTGGCGAGCCAACTCGACGTGCTGCACGGCGTCGTTGTCGAACCCGTCACGTCGGCGTTCGGCGGCCTGTCCGTGTGGTGGCTGCTAGCGCTCTCGAGCGCCGCGCTGCTCGCGCTCGGTGGGGTCAGCTGGCTGCTTACCCGCCCGGACCGCCCGCTGCACGGCTTCTGGACGAGTCGTGTCCGACCGCTCTTCGCTTCGTTTACGGGCGGTTTCATGACGCTCCGGCGCTGCCCACGGCGCGGCGCGCTGCTCGTCTCCACGCTCGCCATCTGGGGGTGCTACCTGATTATGGCGCACATCCCGTTCGTGATGCTGCACATGGCCGAGCCGTTCGGCCTTTCGCTCGTGGATACGTGGAGCATCTTTCTGCTCGGATCGCTGGGCATCGTGGTGCCGGTGCCCGGCGGCACAGGGTCGTACCACGCCATCACCGTCGCCACGCTGACGCAGCTGTTCAGCGTCGCGCAAAGCCCCGCCGCCACCTACGCCGTCCTCACCCACGCCGCGCAGCTCGTGCTCTACGCCGTCGTCGGCGCGATCTGCCTGATGCTGCAAGGAACGGGCTTCCAGGAACTGCGAGAGCGCGTCCGCCGCGCGCAGGAGGATGACGAGAATGATAACGCACCTGATTAGTTCGTTTCCAACGGATGAATCGGGCGAAAACGGTGCAGGCAAGCAAGCGTGAAAGGGGGGCGGGCGGTGGCCCTTCCCGCTCGGTAAATCTGCAACGTGCCAACCTGCTAACCTGAAACTGCCCATGCCCACCGTCGCCGTCATCGGGACCGGTATCGCCGGTCTCACGGCCGCTCACGTTCTCCGCGAGGCGGAGCACGAGGTGCACGTCTTCGAGAAAAAGAAACGGCCCGGCGGCGCGATTCGCTCCGAAAGGCAAGATGGTTTTCTGGTCGAGCACGGCCCCAACACCGTGCGCTCCTCGACGCTGCTGGATCGCTTAATCGCAGAATACGGCCTGGCGGAGAAGCGCCTCACGCCCACCGACGCTGCTGGACGGCGCTACGTCGTGCGCGATGGGCGGCTCGTGCCCGTGCCGTCGTCGTTGCGAGAGGCGATCACGACGCCGCTGCTGTCGGCGCGCGGCAAGCTGCGGTTGCTCGCGGAGCCGTTCCAGCCGAAAGCACGCGCGTCCGATGAGAGCGTGGCCGCGTTCGTGCGCCGTCGCCTCGGCCCGGAGGTGCTGCGCTACGCCGTCGATCCGTTCGTGGCGGGCGTTTTTGCGGGCGACCCGGAGGCGCTGTCCGTGCGGCACGCCTTCCCGCAACTCTGGCGGCTCGAACAGGAGCACGGCTCGCTGCTCATGGGCGCGCTGCGCAGTCGCTCGTCGTCCGATACCGACGAAGACTCGCGCTCGATCTTTTCGCTTCGCGGCGGCCTGCAGGCGCTCCCGAACGCGATGGTGCAGTCGATGGAGGGGCGCGTGCACCTCGAAGCGCCCGTCCGGTCGTTGCGGCCCACGGGCGAGGGCTGGCGCGTGGAGCACGGGAGCGCCGGCGGCGCTCCGAATCGCTTCGAGGCGGCTGTCTTTGCCGCGCCGCTGCACGCGCTGGGAGATAGCATCGACCTCGACGTGAGCGCGGACCCGTCGCCGATCCGCAACGTGCGCTACCCGCCCATGACGGTGCTCGCGCTCGGCTTTCGCCGGGAGGACGTGGCGCACCCGCTCGACGGATTCGGCGTGCTCGTCCCGTCCGCCGAAGACGACGTGCGCATCCTGGGCGCGGTGTTCAGTTCGGTGATTTTTGGGAACCGCGCCCCGGCGGGCCACGTGCTGCTGACGGTGTTTCTGGGCGGTGCGCGCCATCCCGACAGCTTTAAGCTGGGCGACGCCGCCCTGGTGCAACGCGCCCGCTCGGACCTGGAACGATTGCTCGGCGTGCCGTCTCGCCTGGGCGGGCAACTATCGCAGCGGCGTCTCCGTAAGCGACGCGGCGGCCTCCGGCGAACGGGCCGCACGGCGTCTCCTGAGACGACTGTGACATTTGCGATTTTCGATTATCGATCTTCGAGTGTCAGTCTTCGAACTATTCGCCAATCGCCACTCGTAAATCGTCATTCGCAAATCGCAAATTGTAGGTAGGATGAAGCGGTTGCTCTCCTTGCTGGTCGGCGTTCCGCTGCTTCTGTACGTGCTGAACGTCTTCAGCTATCGCTACCTCAAGCGGAACGTGCTGCGCCGCCGCCGCTGGGATCTGAACATCTGCTGCGGCAAGACGGACGGCGGCGGCACGAACGCCGACATCGTGCGGCACCGCAGCGACCTCCCCAACTTCGTCAAGATTGACGATCCCTACGATTTGCCCTTCAAGGACGACGAGTTCGGCGCGGTGCTTTGTTCCCACACCATCGAGCACGTCGAACATCCGGAGCGCTTCTGGCGCGAGCTGCGGCGCGTGGGGCGCGACGTGACGCTCGTGGTGCCGCCGCTGTGGGACCTGTCGGCGGCGTTCAACATGCTGGAGCACCGCTGGGTGTTCCTGACGCTGCGCAAGGAGCATAAGCATCTCCCGCCGCGCGTGCGTCTGCCGCTCGCTCGCACCGTCCAGCGCCTCTTTGGCCAACGCGTCCACGCCTGACGACGCGGTCGGTGTAGACGCGCTGGCGGTGTGGATGTTTGAAGGTATGCAGGTGTGTACGTTCACGCTTACAATGCGAATTGAGAGTTGAAACGAATAATCCTTGCTTTGTGGGCAATTATTTTTTGGAAGTAAGCAGCGACGGATCCGTCGCCGCTGACAGCCTATTGAACTATTCTCCTCTACTCTTAATTTACGTTTACACACATACGCACATACACCTCTCCACGCCCAATCACGCTTCTCCTTCCTGTCGGCTCAGGTAGCGCATCAGCTTGCGCTTGGCGACCGGCAGCATCGTCTCCTCGAACGGAAAGTCGAGTTGCGTTTCAAAGAAATAGGTGGCCGGGTTCGGCAGGTCGCGGCGCTCCTCCACCAGATCCAGCTTGATGGCCTGCGGCGACGGATCGACGCGGCCCTGCGGCATCGTCTTGACGTGTTCGGTGCGCAGCGAGCGGTAGCGCTCGTCCGCCTCCGTGAAGATCGACAGCGTATACCGGAAGATGTGCAATTCCTGCGCGGCGCGGGCGGGTACGAGCAGATAGCCCTCTTGCAGGTACGAGGGCACGAGACCCACCTCCTCCATCTCGTAATTCTCATCGACGAACTCAAAGAGCGCGCGCCCCTCCTCGATGGTGTCTTCG
>PXTQ01000011.1 GCA_003022505.1 Bacteroidetes bacterium QS_8_64_10
CGCGCTTGGCGAAGAGCTTGCGCAAATCCGCTTCCTGAACCGTCGCGCCGCCCAGCGTCGAGAGCATCACGACGCGTCCATCCTCGGCCAGCGCGTCCAGGTTCGGATCGAAGTACGGGGCACCGACAAAGTCGATGATGAGGTCTGCGCCGTGGCCGCCCGTGCGTTCCCGAACGACGGGCGCGAAGTCCTCTTCTCTGTAATTGACCGCATGCTTCGCGCCCAGTTCGTAGCACACGTCGTGCTTCGGGCCGGAGGCCGTGACGTACGGATGCGCCCCGGCCTCCCGCACGAGCTGGATCGCCGCCGTGCCCACCCCGCTGGCCCCGGCGTGGATCAGCACGTTCTCGCCCGATTCCACCTCGCCGATCCAGTGGAGCGCCTGAAATGCCGTCAGGAACACCTCCGGGATGGCGGCGGCCTCCCCCAGCGTCAATCCCGGCGGGATAGCCAGCGCCACGTCCTGATGGATCACCGCGTATTCGGCATAGCCGCCGCCGGCCAACAGGCCCATCACGGGGTCGCCCGGCTTCCAGTCGATCACGTTCTCGCCGACTTCCTCCACCGTGCCCGCCATCTCCAGGCCCAGAATCGGGCTGGCGCCGTCGGGCGGCGGATAGCGGCCCTGGCGTTGCATCGTGTCGGCGCGGTTGAGCGCGGTGGCGTGGACGCGCACGAGCACTTCGTTGGGATCCGGTTCCGGCGTGGGATGCTTTCCGAGCCGCAGCACGTCGGGCGAACCGGGTTCGTCGTAGACGATGGCTTCCATGGGCGTTTGCGGGTTGGTGAGTTTGGGCGTTGGCTGGGGCGATCACACCGGATCGCCCATACATTCATGATGATAAAGCTCGCTGGCTGATCGTTTTTTTGCTCATTGCTCGAGCGGGAAGTCAAAGCGGCGATCTTCGTAGCTCTCCGAGTTGCCTTCGAAGCGGCGCTCCACGAACGTCACGCCGCCGTCGCGGCGCACGAGCAACACCGTCGAGGAGCGCGTGCCGTAGCGCTCGCCCCGGATGAAGCGGGGGGCGACCATCCGCTCGCGTTCCAGGCTCATACCCGTGTCCGGCAGCTCGTCGTCCGGCGGAACGGCCGTGTCGGCGAGGACCTCCAGCAGCGGTTCCGGCTCGATAGGAGCGTCGCGGTCGATCTGCTCGCGGAGCGCGGCCTTGCCCCCCTGCACCTTCGGCCACGGCGTATCCAGCAGATGGTTGCTGATGCCGTACAGACCGGGATCGAGCGTTCGCGGCGCGCCGTCCCGGTTGGAGAGGTAGCCGACCGCGCCGGGCGTGCCCGCGAGCAGGTTGAAGCCGTTGTAGCGGTCGGCACGCGTCGCCAGGTCGTCGAGATGCACAGCCGGGGCGTCGTCGCTTTCCAGAAAGCCCGTCACGAGACGTCCCCGGCTCGGCGCGTCGTCGTCGGGCGGCGTGCGGAAGTCGCGGTAGTTGGTGACGGCGGCCCACCGTCCGGCGCGCGTCAGGCCCATCCAGGTGCCCCCGGCCTTTTCGTCGCGCCCCGCCAGGATCCCGCCGCCTTTCTTCCAAAAGTGCGCGGGGGCCGTGGGACGGTCGTAAAACTCGTCGCGGTTGGCCGCCAGCACGAGGCGGTACGCCGGGTGCTTGTCGTAGCTGAACAGGATAAGGCACATTTTTGATGCGTGTTGCGCGTGATGCGTGAGGACGCTCGACCAATCGTAGCAGCGAACTTCTTTTCTCTCACTTTAACTTTTCGACGACAAACAAACGCGGCGGATCGTTCTTCTGATTCACGAAGCGATACGACAGCGCGTGAAAGCGTTCCTGCGAGAGCTGTTCGGTCCATTCGCTGACGGCGCGCGTTTCCTCGGCCCCGCCCGCGTGCCCGGCGTAGCACACCACCGTAATCAGCCCGCCCTCCTCCAGCATCGCAGCGGCAGCGTCAAGCGCAGGGACGGTCGTTTCGGGGCGCGTGATGACGGCGTGGTCGCCGCCGGGCAGGTAGCCCAGGTTGAACGCGGCGGCGCGGATGCGCCGATGCCCGCGCTCGGCCAATTCGTCCCGCATGGCCTCGTGCCCACGCCGCACCAGCGCGACGCGATCAGCCAGTTCGTTTTCGCGGAGCCGCTTGCGTGCTCGCCGCAGCGCCGCCTCCTGCACGTCAAACCCCACGACGCGCCCGTCGCGCCCCACGGATCGGGCGAGCGCTACCGTGTCGCGCCCGTTCCCGACCGTCGCATCGACGGCCACATCACCGTGCCGAAGAACACGTTCCACGACTCGGTGCGCTTTCTGCAGGACGGACGGCAAAGCGGGACTACTTTTTTTCACGCTCATTCGGTTTGTTGGTGTCGCCTGCGTGCTCGTGTTTTTATGCTCAACAATCCAGGGGGTTTACTTGCGCAATCCGCGTTCATCTGTGTGCGCTTTTCTGTCGTTTTGACCTGAACACCTTCATCATGGAACCCGATTATTCGCCCTCCTCTCTTACCATCGATCTCGGCCCGCGCAGCTAC
Source organism: Bacteroidetes bacterium QS_8_64_10 (assembly GCA_003022505.1). GTDB lineage: Bacteria > Bacteroidota > Rhodothermia > Rhodothermales > Salinibacteraceae > PXTQ01. The sequence continues at coordinate 2,489 of PXTQ01000011.1, forward strand.
CGGATGCACGTGCGCTCGCTGGAAGGCGCTCCCGGCCTGATGCGCGAGGCCGGCCTCGACGCCGAGCGCTGCTTCGTCGTAACCGACGAGAACGTCGCGTCGCTGTATCTGGACCGGCTGATGGAGGCGCTCCGCGCGGCCCGTTTCACGCCCGAAGCGCACGTCGTCGCGCCCGGCGAGCAGTCGAAGTCGGAGGCCCCGTTGCGTCGCCTCTACGACGCGGCCCTCGAATGGGGACTCGACCGGCAAACGCCCGTCGCGGCGCTCGGCGGCGGGGTGGTGGGCGACCTCGCGGGCTTTGCGGCGGCGACGCTGCTGCGCGGGCTTCCGCTCGTGCATCTGCCCACCTCGCTCGTCGCGCAGGTAGACAGCAGCCTCGGCGGCAAGACGGGCATCAACCACGCGACCGGCAAGAACTTGATCGGCGCGTTTCACCAGCCGGTGCTCGTCGCCGCCGACCCCGAAGTGCTGGAGACGCTCCCGCAGCGCGAGTGGACGAGCGGCCTGGCCGAGGTCGTCAAGCACGCCCTCATCGCCGATGCCAACCTGCTGGCGTTTTTGCGTGAGCACTGGGCCGCCATCCTCAACCGGGAAGCGGGCCCGCTCCCGGAGATGATCCACCGGGCCGCGCGCGTCAAGGCCGAGGTGGTGGCCGAGGACGAGCGTGAGCGGGGCCGACGCGCCATCCTGAACTTCGGCCACACTTTCGGTCACGCCATTGAGCACGCGGCAGGCTACGGATCGTTTACGCACGGCGAAGCGGTGGCCGTCGGGATGCGCGCCGCCCTGTTTTTGTCGCGCGAGCGGCACCCGGACTTTGGCGGGGACGCCGCGCTCGATCTCGTCACGCGGTTGCCCGTACGCGGCGGCGACCCGGCGCGGCTCTCGTTCGAGGCGCTGCGCAGGGCGATGCAGCAGGACAAGAAAAACGAAGGCGACGCGGTTCGGTTTGTGCTATTGCGCGCGGCGGGCGAGGCGCACGTCGCGGGCGGCTTCGACGACGACACGCTGGAGGCGGCTTGGCAGTTTGCCCTTCGCAGCGGCGATTGACAAATCGCCCGAGTTCAGGTGCGGTGGGCTTCCCGTCGGCGTGAGCCTTTTCTACTTGCGGTGACGGTTTTCTTGTAGCACGTCGCATCGTTTGGGAGCCGCACGCCCACCGTCACCTGCAACGAATTGTTATGTAGCGTCAGTGCATTATTCACGGCGACTCGCCTTCCCTGATTGACGCCGAAGCTCAATAAAGCGATTCCCTTTCTTTATGCTGGAAACAACGATGATTACACGCACGTGGCCGGTGGCGGCGTCGGTGCCCAAAGCTCGCTGGATGATCTCTGACGATCAGTCCGTTTCCTGCTCCGGCGAGGCTGCCAGTTCCTCGCGCAAGAGCGCCCGCGCCAGTTCCGGGTCGGCCTTGCCGCGCGTCTCCTGCATGAGCTGGCCCATAAAGAAGCCGATCAGCCCCTCTTTGCCGTCGCGGTAGCGGGCCGCCTCGTCTGGGTGCGCCTCAACGACCTCGCGCGCGACAGGGCGCAGCTTCTCGGCATCGCTTACCTGGCGCAGGTTGCGTTTCTCCACGATCTGATCCGGATCGGCGCCCGTCGCCAGCATCTCGCTGAAGATCTTCTTGGCCGCGCGGCTCGACACCTCGTCCCTGTCGTCGAGCGCTGCGAGGCGCCCGACGTCTTTCGCGTCGAACGGCAGGTCGGCGAGCGCGGTGTCTTTGAGTTCGCGCAGCAGCTCGTTCACGACCCAGTTGGCCGCAGCCTGCGGCGCACCGCTCGACGTTCCGGCGGTTTCGAAGAACGACGCCAGCTCCGCGCTCTCGGCCAGCGTCGCGGCGTCGCCCGCGTCCAGTTCCAACTCGCGCCGGTAGCGGTGGAAGCGCGCCTGCTGCTCCTCGTCGAAGCCGGCGGTCGGATCACGCTCGGCGGCCTTGGCTTGTTCGCGCTGGCGGGCCTTGCGGCGCTCGTCCGGGTCCTGCCAGAAGTAGCCCTGCCGCTCGAACTGGTAGCGCTGCTGCGGCGGATCCGAGGCGACGCTCGGCTCCACGAAGCCGCGCCGAGTGACAAGCGAATCGGGATTCAGGTGCTCCGCAAAATCCTCGTCACCGGCGTCGGGCGCGGGATGCTCGAAGAGGCGGTCGTAGAGGCGCGCCTCCACGGGGAGCGCGTGCTCGGCACTTACCCAGTGGATCGTACCGCGCGGGCTGCGCCCACCAGCGGGAGCCTCCCCGCCGCGCGTGTCGCGGTCGATGGTGCCTCGAATTTCGGTGACGTCGCCGTTGTCATCGGTGACGACCTCCTCGCACGTAAAAAAGTAGCCGTAGCGCAGGCGCACCTCGCGGCCCGGCGCGAGGCGGTGGTAGCCCTCCGGCGGGTCTTTCCTGAAATCATCACGTTCGATAAACAGCGTGCGCGAGAACGGCACTTCGCGGCTGCCGAGCAGCTTCTCGGCGCGTTCGTTGTCGTTCAGCTCATCTCGTAGCGCGTCGCGCTCCTCCGGCGGAAAGTTGGGCATCTCCAGCCGCTCGGTTTCGCCGTCGGGCCAGTTCGTGACGGTCACTTCCAGCGGGTCGAGGACGGCCATCACGCGCGGCGCTTTGTAATTCAGATCGTCGCGGATGGCGTGCTCGAAGTGGCTGATCTCGACGCGCCCCTGCGTGCGCGAGATGCCCACGTCGCGGCAAAAGCGGCGGATGGCGCTCGGCGGCACGCCGCGCCGCCGGAGGCCGGCCAGCGTCGGCAGCCTCGGATCGTCCCAGCCCGAAACGACGTCGTCTTCGACGAGCTGGCGCAGCTTGCGCTTGCTCATCACCGTGTAGCCCAGGTTCAGGCGGTTGAACTCGAACTGATACGGGCGCTGCGGTTGTTCTTCGTCGGGCAGGCAATGATCCAGCACCCAGTCGTAGACGCGCCGGTTGTTGTCGAATTCGAGCGTGCAGAGCGAGTGCGTGACGTCTTCGATGGCGTCTTCGAGGCAGTGCGCGAAGTCGTACATCGGGTAGATGCACCACTCGTCGCCGCGCCGGTAATGCTCGGCGTGCCGGATCCGAAAGAGCAGCGGATCGCGCATAATCATGTGCGGGGAGGCCATGTCGATCTTGGCGCGCAGGACGTGCTCGCCGTCCGCAAACTCGCCCGCCTTCATGCGCTCAAACAGGTCCATGTTTTCCTCCACGCTGCGGTCGCGGTACGGGCTGGGCGTGCCCGGCTCGGTGACGGTGCCCCGGTTGGCGCGGATCTCCTCATCCGACTGGCTATCGACGTAGGCTTTATCCTTGCGGATGAGCACGTTGGCGTACTCGTAGAACTGCTCGAAGTAGTCGCTGGCGTGGCGCACCTCGTCGGGCGCGTAGCCGAGCCAGCGCACGGCCTCCTCGATGGCGCGGGCGTACTCCTCGCTCTCGGCGTGAGGATTCGTGTCGTCGAAGCGCAGGCGGCAGGTCGTGTCGGCGCGGTCCGCGTATTCCTCGGCGAGGCCAAAGTTTAAGACGATGCTCTTGGCGTGGCCGATGTGCAGGTAGCCGTTCGGCTCCGGCGGGAAGCGCGTCACGACGCGCCCGTCGTGGCGGCCCATTTCGAGGTCCTCGTCGATGATCGTGCGAATGAAGTCGCGGTCGCCCCCTCCGGCGGCGGCGCGGCGCTCGGCGGCGTAATCAGTGGGCACAGCGTTAGGTATGAACGTGTGTAGGTGGGTAGGTGTGAAGGTGTTGGACGTCCCCGTAAGGGCAAGTCGCGTTTCCGTTTAGCGTACGCGCGAACAAAAATAGATTGCAGAGGCACCGCGCGCGTCCGGCGTTACTCCGCGGAGCCACGTGACGAGGTGGAAAAGTTGCAAGTTGGCAAGTTTCTCATAAATCGATCAACTTGCTAACTTGTGAATAGGACTTACGCAGTTGAAATCGAAAAATGCTTGCAAAAACAGCAAAGGCCGTTTTGTAAGTTCACAGAGGCATCGTGCTCCTCTGTTTCCAAGCTGCAAGCAGCAAGTCCCGGCTCAAGTGCGTAAGTCCTACTTATAAATCATACGGTGGGTCCAGCCCCAGGTCGGTGACCGCCTCGTTGACGGTGTGCTTGTTACGCTCCAACTGGGCTTCGTCGCGCGCTTTCATGCGGCGGGCGAGCCACGAGCGGGCGGGCGGGCGCCAGCGAGCGTGCTCTATGTAGAGCGGGGCGAACTCCTTGAGCACGCCGGAGACGTGTTTCTTGAGAGCGGGCGAGGCGTCGTCGAGCAGGTGCTCGGCGTAGGCGACGCCCGAATTGTGATGGATGCTGTCGTCGCGCACGAGCTGATCGGCCATCGCGCCCAGCACGGTGGCCTCGGCGGAGCGCGCGATGTCGCGGAAGGCGTCAATCGCCAGCCCCTCGAAGATCACCTGAAACGTCACGACCTGTTCCTCCAGCGTCTCCCCGTCCATGACCATCTGCCCCATCTGTTCGAGATACGGATCCTCATCCCCCGTTTCCGGCAGCGGATCGGCGAGGCGCGTCCAACCCTCCAGGTGGCGCGCTTCGTCCTGCACCATCGTGCCGTAGTAGAGCTTGGCCTCCCGCTCCTGCACGCGCAAAAGAAGCTTCGTGGCGGCCTCCACGGCGAGGCGGTCGGCCTGGAGCTGCTGGTCGATGACGCTCTTCCAGAAGACGCGCCAGCGGTCGGCGTCGGCGCGGGGCACGAGCGGGTGCTCGTCCCATCCGAGCGAGTCGACGTCCCAGGCGTAGCGCTGCGCCTGGTGGTAATAGCGTTCCAGTTTGTCGAGCGGTGTTCGCGCCACGCGGCGTTGTGAAACAGGCGGCTTCATGTCATAATTGCGATGGTTCAATGTCAACGAAATGGTAAAATAGCAGAACGAGTGCAAAACGTCCAATGAAATAGATTTTTTACGCTTGCTGTGTTACTCTGTGTGCCCACGAGGAAAGTTTTTTGCTGCTCCGCGTTATTGCTATGTGCAACGCCGCAAATCACCCGTCCTTTTCCATTTCAATACGCCGTCCTGAATAAGCACCAATTGACATGCAAAAAACACCGTTTGATCTGCCCGACGAAGCGCGCCTGTGGGCCTACGTCGCCGACCGTTCGCTCTCCGAGCGCGAGCAGGAGAAGCTGCTGGATAAGCTCCGTGCTTTTTTCGAGGACTGGACCACCCACGGTCGTCCTGTGCGCGGCGAAGCGACGCTCCTCGACGACCGGCTGCTTCTGGTCGGCGGCATGGCACAGGGCGAAGGCATCTCCGGATGCGGCATCGACGCCTCCGTCAACGTCGTTGAGGAGGCCGGGGCCGAAGCGGGCGTCTCCTGGATCTCCCCGCTCACCGTCGTCTACCGCGACGACGAGGGCCGCGTGCAGACGGCCTCGCGCCCCGCGTTCCGCGAGCTGGCCGAGGCGGGCCGCGTCACCGGCGCCACACCCGTCTTCGACCTGTCCGTGGACACCGTGGGCGCGCTGCGTCAGGGTGCGCTCGAACGGCCCGCCGCCGACGCCTGGCACGCCCGCGCCTTCGATCTCGCCGACGCTGCCGTCGAATTGGGATAGTATGCGTAATTATCGCCCTGCAAATTGACCGGTGGAAACGACCCTGTCTTCTTCTGCGCGGGCATGAGAGTGAGAGAGGCCGGGAGAAAAACTCACATACGCCCCTTCTCACACCTTCCCAGCCCGCCTAAACGAAGGTGCCCCGACCTCGAAGCAGACCCCCCGACGGTGCAATGAGAAGCTACGTTAGCCACCTTTACGACCAGGCCGTCAGCTGGCTGGCGCAGGCCGATCCCACGCACCGCGAGATTCTATATGCGTCGCTCTTTCTATTTTTCCTGTTCATTACGGGCACGGTTGGGTATCACTTTTCGGAAGGATGGGGCTGGTTTGACGGCTTCTACCAGACCTTCGTCACAATTACGACTATCGGCTTCGGCGAGGTAGAACCGCTCTCCAGACGGGGCCGCGTGTTCACCGTCCTTCTGGCCGTCATCGGGATCGGCACGGTGGGCGTCATCGGCACGCGGATTGCCCAGATGCTCGTTTCGTCTCAACACTTACGCGAACGTCACATGAAACAGCGCATCGAACGCACTTCCGACCACTACGTCCTGTGCGGCTACGGCACCGTCGGAGCGCGCATCGCCCGCGACCTCAACGAGTCCGGCGAGCGCGTCGTCGTCATCGAGAATGACCCGGAGGTGATCGAGGAGATCAAGGAAAACACCGATCTGCTGCTGGTAGAGGGCGACGCTGAGGAAGAGAACGTGGTCGAAGAAGCCGGCATCGCACGCGCGCACGGCCTCGTGCTGGCCCTCCCCGAAGACAGCGCCAACGTGTTCGTCACGCTCATGGCGCGCGAGCTGAATCCCGACATCTTCATTCTGGCGCGCACCGGCTACCACCGTAACCGCCGCAAGCTCCTGAATGCAGGCGCCGACAAGGTAATCGCCCCCGACGAGGTGGGCGCGGACCGCATGGCGCAGGTCATCTTGCGCCCCACCGTCGATCAGTTCATGGAAAACGTGCTCCGCACCGGGGCGCTGGGCCTGGAGATGGAAGAAGCGGTCATCGAGGACGGCTCGCTGCTGGCCGGGAGTTCGCTGGCCGATAGCAACTTCCGTCAGGAGTTCGAGGCCATCGTGATCGGCATCAAGGATCACGACTCCGGCGAAATGAACTTCAACCCGCACCCGCAAGACGAGCTGGAGGCCAACGACACGCTCGTGGTGCTCGGCAACAACGAAATGATCGAGCGGCTCCAGCAGGAAGGTTGCACGGCGTAGCGATTTTCGAGTTTGGATTTTCGATTCGCGATTCAGGCCAACAACCCTGCTAATCTTACGGAGCGTCGCACGTTTTTTGCGCGTTGCTTGGAAACCGTGCGTGCACTGGTTCGTCAGACGCGAACGCAGCCGGTTTTTGTCAACTTGATTCGTTCTGCCCACATGGTTGCCCCGAAACGGATAGCAGTAGCATTTGTCGCCGCTCTTTTCGCCTGTCTCGGCACGGAAGCCGCGCAGGCGCAGTCGTTTATGGATCAGGAGGCGCTGGGGGCGATTCTGGACCGCCGCGCCGAAAGCTTGGACGAACTGCCGGAGGTGTACTACGACTACTACCTGTTCGGTGAACACACCGACAACACGGTCGTTGCCCGGAATCGGCTTTACAAAACGATTGGCGACGGTAACGTGGAGCGCGGGCGCAAGCGCGCGAAACTGGTAGAGCTGTTGAACCGCTCGCTCATCCAGGACGCCAAGATCGGTGACACGCTCGTCGTGCCCACGCGCTTCGGGCTGGATCTGCGCGCCTACTCGCCCTTTCCGCGCTACTACCCCGGCGCGCGCGAGCTCGACAAGCTCTTCATCATGCATCGAAAGATCCAGGCGTTTGCGGCGTATGAGAACGGCAAGCTGGTGCGCTGGGGCATCATCAACACGGGCGATCCTGATAAGACGGCCACGCCGACGGGACGCTACAACTTTAACTGGAAGACGGAGGACCGCGTCTCCACCCTGAGTCCGCCCGACAATCCGTGGGAGATGTACTGGGTGTTTAACTTTCATGATGAGCGCGGGATGCACGTGCACCAGTACCAGATGCCGACGGGCGGGCCGGCCAGTCACGGCTGCGTGCGCCTCGTGGACGCGGACGCCCGCTGGGTGTATCACTGGGCCGACGGCTGGGAGACGACCTCCAGCGGATCGGGCGTGGCCTCGCGCGGGCGCATCCTGGAGCAGGGTACCACGGTGCTCGTCATCGGCGACAATCCAACGAGCGCGCCCCGACCGTTTACGTTTAAGCGGCGCTACCCCATCCTGAAGCGCATCGAGCTGCCCGGCGATCCCTACGACGTGCCGCCCGGCAGCAATCAGCAGCGCCGCTTCGACCGCAAGCGCGGCCTGCTCTCCTCTTCGCAGCAGTGAGGCAAGCGTTCACCCCAGCACCTCAGCGAGTCACGTAGCCCAGCGCGCGGGCGAGCTTGTCCGACGGTATCCAGTCGACCTCCCCCGTCGCCGTGCTTCCCCAGAAGCCGAAACCGTTCTTCAGGTTCGACATCGCGCCGGGCTGCGAGAGGCAGTCGGGGTCGAACGTGCTGCCCGGCGGGTTCCAGTCCTCGCTGAGCACCGTGACGCGCACGCCCATCGCAATCAGCTCGAGTCGGCGAGAATACTGATAGGAAGATGAAAAGATGGAATGAAACGTCAAATTCCACCACCAAATCCCTCAAACACCCACATGACCCCTTTTCCCACCCTCGGCATCCTCGGCGGCGGACAGCTCGGCAAGATGATGGCGCTCGCCGCCGCCCGCATGAATGTGAACGCCCGCTTCCTCGCCCCCAGAGACGCCGGCCCGATGAGCACCTTCGCCGATTGCACCGTTGCCGATTGGACCGCCGCCCATGTGCTCCGTCCCTTCGCCGAAGGGTGCGACGCCGTGACCGTCGAGAGCGAGTGGGCGCCCGCCGGTCCGATGAGCGAGGTGCTGCCGGATGAGACGGCGCTCTGGCCCGCCCCCGGCACCGTCGGCGTCATCAAGCACAAAGGCCGCCAGATGACGCGGCTTCGCAAGGCCGGCCTGCCGCTGCCCAGCTTCCGCTGCTGCCGCGCGCTCGACGAAGCGCTCGCCGCCGCGCGCGACCTCGGCTATCCCGTCGTGCTCAAGCAGTACGAAGGCTCCTACGATGGCTACGGCAATGCCACCGCCACCGGCGACGACGAGCTGCGGAGCGCCTGGGACGACCTCGCGGCGGACGACGGCCTGCTCGTCGAAAATCTCGTCTCGTTCGAGTGCGAACTGTCGGTGCTGGTGGCGCGGCGGCCCGGCGGTGAGAGCATCGTGTATCCGGTGGCGCGCACCGTGCAGCGCGATCACCGCTGCCACGCCGTCGAGGTGCCCGCCCGCATCTCGGGCGAGGCGCTGAATGAGGCGAAGCGCGTGGGCCGCGAGGCCGTGGATGCGGTGGAGGGCGTCGGCATCACGGCAGCGGAGCTATTTCTGGCGGACGACGGACGCATCCTGGTGAACGAGCTGGCCCCGCGCCCGCACAACACAGGCCACTACACGATTGACGCCTCGCGCGCCTCACAGTTCGAGAATCACGTGCGCGCCGTGCTCGACTGGCCGCTCGGCGATCCGTCGCTCAAGGCCCCCGCCGCCGTCATGGTGAACGTGCTGGGCCGGCGGCAGCACACGCCACCCGACGCCTCGGGGCTGCCGGAAGCGCTCGACGTGCCGGGCGCGAGCGTGCACGTCTACGGCAAGCCGGAGGTGCGCCCCAACCGCAAGATGGGTCACGTCACCGTCGTGGGCGACGACCTCGGCGAGGCGCGTGAGCGAGCGGGGCAGGCGGCGGAACGGATCCGGCTGTGAGCGGCATAACGCGAAGCCCCGGTGCGGCGGGCTTTCATCGGCGTGAGCCCTCCCCACTTGCGTTGACGTTTCGTTTGTAGCTCATACCTTCGCTTGGAAGCCGTGCGCCCATTGTCATATGCAACGACTTGTTATACGGCGCATCATTCACCTCCTGAATCCAGCGGTCCAAACTGCTGTGATGAATGGAAAATCGTCAGTACCTCAACTTCCTCATCATCGCGGTCCACAATGTAGACGATACGGTAATTGCGGTAGATCACTTCGCGGATTGCTTCATCTTCGATCTCGGGCACCATGCGGCCCACACGTGGAAACTGCTCCAACGGACGAATCTTCTCTATCACCTTTTCCTCGAAGACCTCCGCAAAATCGGTAGCGCCGACGCGCTCGTAATACTCAACGATGGCATCAAGTTCGCTCTGTGCCTGCTTAGTAAAACAAATTTCAGCCACGGGCGCTTCGTTTTCTCTCCGTCGGTTGTTGCGATTGGCGGCGACGCTTGAGGCGCGCTTCCACTTCGTCTAACGGCACGGTCTTGCCTTCCCGCGATTGCTTTAAACCTACCTCGATCTTATGAAGGAAAGTGAGGCGCTCGATGGCATCCTCGATGGTTGCGGTCTCCGGCAACTCCTCAACAGCGCGAACGATTTTCGTCTTGCTAGTTGGTTGTGACATAAACAGCCTTGCCCAGTTTTGGATTGCGTGCAAAGTTTACGTCGAGAACCAAGCGTAAGTTCAAAGCCCAACCTTGCGCCGTATAACAAGGTTTTATACGGACAATCGTCCGCAATACAATTTCTTCGCACGCGCGCTACCGGCGCATCGCCGTTTCGGGCGCGGCGGCCAGCTCGCGCACCGCCTCCGCCAGCGTCTGCACCTTCGCCGCGTCGGGAGCATCGCTTACCTCGCCCGAAAGCGTCTCGGAAAGCTCCATCAGCATGTCCTGCTGCTCCGCGTCGGACGCCTCCTCGGCGTCATCGAGAGCCTGCCGCGCCGACGCGATCCGCTCGTCGGAGAGGCCGCCGGAGCGTTCGAGCTGGTCGAGGTAGGCGCGCGCGAGCACAAACGAGGACGGCCACGTGTACTTCGGCTGGCCCTGCGCATTCAAATAATCAAGCTCGACCGTCCGCGCCGCCGCCAGCTCATTGTCCGAAAGATGCGCACTCGGCTCCAGCTTGAAGATGTCGAGGCCGCGCGCGATCTCGGAGCTGACGAGCATGCCGTCGTACCAGTAGACCGACCAGCTGCCGCCCATCTGCATCTGCGTGGAGTCGACGGGGCCTCGGTCGTGAAAGGCGATCTCCACGGGGTTCTCCGGGTCCGTCCAGTCGAAGACGGAGACGCCGCCCTGATACCAGGCCTGCACCATCACGTCGCGCCCCGGTATCGGGACGAGCGAGCCGTTGTGGGCGACGCAGTTCTCCTGCTCGGTCTGCGTGGCCGGCATCTTGTAGTAGCTCTCGAAGCTCATCTCGCCGTCGTCGGTGCTAAAGATTGCGTTCGCGCCCCACTCCATCGGATCCGTAGCGCGGCACTTGGGCTGCCGCCCCCCGCCCCACTCGTCGGTGAAGAGCAGCTTCGTGCCAGCGTTGTTGAAGGTGGCGGAGTGCCAGTACGAGAAGTTCGAGTCGGCCACGGCGTCGATGCGCTCCGGCTGGGCGGGATCGGTGATGTCGAGCAAAAGGCCGTAGCCCTCACACGCCCCGCCCGCTCGCCCGATCTCTGGGTAGAGCGTGATGTCGTGGCACTGCGTGGGACCCGGCTCCGGGCCGTCTCCTTCGTCCGGGCTGCCGAACCGCTTCTCGACGATCTTCGGGAGCCGCTTGCGGAGCGTGGCGCTGTCGGCGGCGGTGGGAGCGCCGCTCCCGCCGCGTTGCTTCACGAGACCGTTGAGCATCCGATTCGCTACTCGGTCGGGTAGGACGCGCGGGGTGCCTTCAACTTCGATGATGAACTTGCCCGCCTTACGCGCCTCTTCAATCCGGGCGCGGTCCGCCGGCGCGAGGCCGTGCTGCGGGGCCTTCGTCAGGCCCTTAAAGATGCGCGGCGAGTTGACGATCTCGGCCTCTTCGGGGGCATCGAGCGGCACTTTGATGACCTCAATCCGAAACAGCGCCGTGTTGGGGTCTTCCTCCGGCGAAGCGTCGGAACAGCCCGCCAGTTCTTCTTCGGGGCGCACCGGCGCGGAGCCGGAGACGTAGATGTAGGCGTTCTCTTCGTCGTCCGGCGCGCGATGCACCGAGTGCGTGTGCGATCCCCGGCACGTCTGCACGTTGGTGACGAGTTCGGGGTTCTCGATGTCGCTAATGTCGAAGATGCGAATGCCGCGCATGCGCTCCTGGCTCACCTCCTTGTCGATGCCCTGCGTGCCGCAGTCGAGCCGCCCGTCCATCCCCTCGGCCGAGACGAAGAGCAGATCCTGGTAAACCGACACGTCGTTCTGCGAGGCCGGGCACACGTAGTCGGTGACAAGCTCCGGGGAGCTGGGGTTGGAGATGTCCCAGATCAGGATGCCGTGGTAGTTCCCCTGAATGGCGTACTTGCCGGTGAACGCCAAGTCGGAGTTGGTCTTACCGATGTAGGCCTCCGGCGGCTTCGTCGAGGATAGCACGTCGAGATTCCACGTCGCC
>PXTQ01000012.1 GCA_003022505.1 Bacteroidetes bacterium QS_8_64_10
CCGGCCCGTACACGAGGACGATTGTGCCGTCAATGCGGCTGTCCTCCTCACCGAAAAGGACTGGAATCAGCGTGTCGTCGTGAGCAGCGCTGATGCACACGATGTCGAAGTCTTTAGCCACGCGCGGAAGCGCACCAGCCACGTCGGCGACCACGGTCACTTGCGTGTAGTACTTGTCTTGCGGCAGGCCGTCTTCCATGGGGTTTTCCGTATTCCCGTCGGCGGGCGGCTGTTGCGCGCTCAGGAGCGTGAGGCTGGCCACGCCCGCGCTCTTGGCAAACTCCAGCGCGCGCCGCACGGCGACGAGGGCGTTCCCGTAATAAGCTGGATACGAGCGCCTACATTCAGTTAGACACATGACGAGCGGCTTTATAAGTCTCGCAAAACCGAAACCGCAAACTGTGAGCCGAAAACCAAGAACCGAAGAACCGAAAACCAAGAACCCGAAAGCCCTTGCCGGTGCGCTCTTGCTCCCACGCGTCATCGAAGAGAAGATGCTGAGCCTGATCCGTCAGGGCCGCATCTCGAAGTGGTTCAGCGGGTACGGGCAGGAGGCCATCGCCGTGGGTTGCGCGTGGGCGCTGCGCGACTCCGACTACGCGCTGCCCATGCATCGCAACCTGGGCCTCTGGACCACGCGCGGCGTGCCACTCGAACGACTCTTCTGCCAGCTCATGGGTAAGGAGAGCGGCTTCACGCGAGGGCGCGACCGCACCTTCCACTTCGGCTTGCCGGAGCGCCGCATCGTCGGTATGATCTCGCACATGGGCGCGATGCTGCCCGTGGCCTGCGGGCTGGGCCTGAGCGCCAAGCTGCGGGGCGACGACTTCGTGGCGCTGGCGCTCACGGGCGAAGGCGGCACGCGCGAGGGCGACTTCCACGAGGCGCTGAGTCTGGCCTCGGTGTGGAATCTGCCGGTTATCTTCGTCGTCGAAAACAACGGCTACGCGCTCTCTACGCCCGCCGGTGAGGAGCTTCCCGTCGAGGACGTGGCCGACGCCGCTGCGGGCTACGGCATGCCGGGCCAGGTGGTGGACGGCAACGACGTACTGGCCGTGATCGACGCGGCGAGCAGCGCTGCCATCCGGGCACGCAATGGCAACGGCCCGACGCTGCTCGAAATGAAAACTTTTCGGATGCGTGGCCACGAAGAAGCTTCCGGCACCGAATACGTGCCCGACGAGCTATTCGACGAGTGGGGCGAGAAAGATCCCATCGACCGGTTCAAGCGAGACGTGATCGAGCAGAACGTGATGAGCGAGAACGAGTGGCAGCAGCTCCGCGCGGATCTGGCCGATGAGATCGACGACATGGCGGAGTGGGCGCTGGACCAGCCGGAGGTCGGGAGCACGCCGGAGGCCGAGCGCGCCGATCTGTTTGCGCCCGCCTTCTCGGAGCACGAACCGCCGGGCGACGCAGCCTCCGAGAAGCGCTTCATTGACGCCGTGAGCGACGGGTTGCGCCAGAAAATGGAGCACGACGAGAGCGTCGTCGTCATGGGGCAGGACATTGCCGAGTACGGCGGCGTCTTCAAGGTGACGGAAGGCTTTGCGGAGGAGTTCGGCACGGAGCGCGTGCGCAACATGCCCATCATCGAGAGCGGAGCCATCGGCGCGGCGCTGGGGCTGGCCGTCGAGGGCCGCAAGCCGGTCGTCGAGATGCAGTACGCTGATTTTATTGCCTGCGGCTTCAACCAGATCGTCAACAACCTATCGACCACGCATTACCGCTGGGACCAGCCCGTCAACGTCACGATCCGCGCGCCCTTCGGCGGCGGCATCGGCGCAGGGCCGTTCCACTCGCAGAGCCGCGAGGCGTGGTTCGCGCACGTGCCGGGCCTCAAGGTGGTCGCTCCGTACGCGCCCCGCGACGCGAAGGGCCTGCTCCTGACAGCCATCGAGGAGCCGAACCCGGTGCTCTTTTTCGAACACAAGAAGCTGTACCGCTCGCTGCGCGGCGACGCTGCGCGGCGACGTGCCGGAGGGCGTCTACCACACGCCGTTCGGCGAAGCGCGCGTGGCCCGCGAGGGCGCGGACGCCACCGTCGTAACGTATGGCGTGGGCGTGGGCTGGGCGCTGGAAGAGGCCGAGCGACAAAAAGAACGCGGCGCGAGCGTCGAGGTGATTGACCTGCGCACCATCGTGCCGTGGGACCGCGAGGCGGTGCTCCGCTCGCTCGAAAAAACCAACCGCCTGCTCGTCCTGCACGAGGCGACGCGCACCGCCGGCTTCGGCGCAGAGGTGGCCGCCGAAATCACGGAGACCGGCTTCGAGCTGCTGGACGCCCCACCCGCCCGCGTCGCCGCCGAGGATCTGCCCGTCCCGTTCTCGAAGCAGCTGGAAGACGAGGTGTTTTCAGGCCGTCGCAAGCTGCGGCCTGCATTGGAGCGGTTGCTGGTGTATTGAGCGCGTTAAGCGGGTCCGCCAAACTTCTGCGGCCCCACACGAGGCCGAAGGCCGACTGACGGAGCCGAAGGCGTAGTAAACGACCGCGTAAACGTTTGAAATCGCCAGCCGTCGGTCGTCGTTTACTTCGCTACGCTACGTGAGTCGCCTGCGGCTCGTTTGAGATACCGGATAATGTTTGCTCAGGCGCTTACGTGTTGCGTATTTCGCATTGCGTGTGGGAATAGCAGCCTTACGCAATACGCATTACGCTCCGCTCATCGACGGCTCCACCGCTATCGCGCAGCCAAGACGTCCAACCGCAGTTCACCGGTTCATGCGCAACATATACGGCACGCTATCCTGCGGCATCAACAATAGCGTCGTGGGGCGGCCCAGCACCGAGTCGGGCACCGCGCGGCGAATCTCGTCGTAGACGCGCGTCGAGCACGTCTCGCTCTCGGCCCGGTGGTGCAGCCACAGCTGCGTCGTCTCGCGCGAGGCCTCGTGGCCCAGCCGGAACTCGTGCTCGGCGCACCCGCCCGGATACGCCACCTGCGCCACCAGCGTGTCGCCCGCCAGATGCGGCGGCTCGTCCGGCAGGTCCGGCGTGCGGTTCATCACGATCTCGTAGCCCGCCCCGAAGCCTTCCGCATTCTCCTCGCGGTCGGGCGGCGTCTTGAGCGGATCGCCCTCGTCTCCGCACCCCGCGATGAGCAGGCTGCTGACCAGCATGAGCGTCAATGCGATCTTATTGAGGGAAATTGGTCGGGTGAAAGAGAGCAGTCTGTTCCCGCCAGACTTTCGCATCGCCTCTTGCGAGTCACCGCTCCACACAACAAAGATCATAGCCTCGCAGACTCTTCGACTCATAGCCTCATAGACTCGTAGGCGCATAAACTCACAGACTCCCATTTGAACTTTCCAGAGCCATTTAAGTTATCCTGCAACCCCCCGCTTCCCAAACTCCGACAACCGCCCGGCAGGTCGTGCACACCAACGTAGTGGATACGATGCTTTATGAAAAGTACGAGCCGGTCATCGGTCTGGAAATTCACTGCCAGCTGGGCACCGAGTCGAAGCTCTTCAGCCCCGATTCGGCGTCGGGTCACGACGCTCCGCCCAACACCCGCGTCGATCCCGTCAGCCTGGGGCACCCCGGCACGCTGCCCGTGCTGAACCGGCGCGCCCTGGAGCACGCCCTCAAGCTGGGCCTCGCCTCGCACTGCCGCATCGCCGACCGTGCCGAGTTCGCCCGCAAGCACTACTTCTACCCGGATCTTCCGAAAGGCTATCAGATCACGCAGCACCGCGCGCCGCTCTGCTACGACGGCTATCTCGACGTGACGCTGCCTGCCGGTGACAGCCGGGACGACGGCGCTCCGCGCACCCGCCGCGTCGGCCTGGCGCGCGTCCAGCTGGAAGAAGACGCGGGCAAGATGACGCACGCCGGCGGCGAGACGCGCGTGGATTACAACCGCTGTGGGGTGCCGCTGTGCGCTGCGCTGCGACGCCAACGTGTCAGTGCGGCCGCGCGGGGAACGCGAGCTGGGCGCGAAGACGGAGCTGAAGAACCTGAACTCGTTTCGCCACGTCGAGCGAGCACTCGCCCACGAGATCGACCGTCAGATTCGGCAAAGTGAGCGCGGGGAGGCGCTGCGCGACGAAACGCGATGCTGGGACGACAATGAGCAGCAGACCCGCGTGCTTCGCACGAAAGAAACCGACAGCGATTACCGCTATTTTCCCGATCCCGATTTGCCCGCCGTTGCGATCACCGACGACACGCTGAAGCGGCTGCGCGGCGAGCTGCCGGAGATGCCGGCGGAGCGCCGTCTCCGCTACATGAAAGATATGGACCTGTCGGGTTACGACGCGGGCCTCCTTACCGAAGACCGCGCACTGGCCGACTTCTTCGAGGCCTCGGTGTCGGCGCTGGCGAGCCGGCAGGGCGGCGGCAACTGGCGCGCGCAGGCCAAAGCCACCAGCAACGTCGTCACAAACGCCGTGCTCCGCGCGATGAACGAGCGCAACCTGGACGCCGAGGAGCTGCCGCTCGCCCCGAAGCGCCTGGCCGCGCTCGTGGACCTCCGCATGAATGACGAGATTAGCTCCAGTGCCGCCCAGACGGTCTTCGAGGCCATGCTCGACTCCAACAAGCCGCCGAAGCAGGTCGTGGGCGAGCGCAACCTGACGCAGGTAAGCGACCGCGACAAGATCAAACCCGTCGTGGAGGCCGTCGTGAATCACCACTCGGACAAAGCGAACGCCTACCGAAATGGAAAAACGGGGCTGCTCGGCTTCTTCATCGGGCGGGTAAAGCGCCGCTTCAACGGCTCGCCGAACCCGGAGGTGGTGCGCGATCTCCTGAAAGAAAAGCTGGGGTCGTAGTTCGTATTGCGTATTTCATATTGCGTAAAAAGGCGGACAACTTTACGCAATACGCATTACGAAATACGAGGTAGAACAAAACGAACCGCGTGTGGTCCGCCTGATACGCCAAGCGCAAAGCGATCCCGTCATGGGTACACTCTCCTACATCAAAAACTACCTCAAAGACCGCGACGTGGCTTCCGTCACGCCGTCGTCGCGCTTTCTGGTGCGACGCATCTGCCGGCGCATGGACTTCAACGAGCCGCGCATCATTGTGGAGTACGGACCGGGCGAGGGGGTCTTTTCAAATCACATCTGGAAGCGCATGTCGCCGGACAGCCGGCTCATCCTG
This sequence comes from Bacteroidetes bacterium QS_8_64_10, assembly GCA_003022505.1. GTDB lineage: Bacteria > Bacteroidota > Rhodothermia > Rhodothermales > Salinibacteraceae > PXTQ01. The sequence goes on from PXTQ01000012.1 coordinate 5,111, forward strand.
ATCGAGACGAATCCCGACTTCACCCGCAAGCTGCAGGCGCTGACGACCAGCGAGCGCGTGGAGGTCGTGCAGGACACGGCGGAGAACGTGAAGGACATACTGGCGAACCGCGATATTGCAGGGGCTGACTACGTGCTGAGCGGCATCCCGTTTTCGTTTTTCGACGAGCAAGACCGCGAGGCCCTCATCCGCACCACCCGCGACGTGCTGAAGCCGGGCGGTCAGTTTCTCGTTTACCAGCATCACGATCACATGGACGAGCCGCTGCGGCGCATCTTCGCGCAGGTAGAAGCCGAACGCGAGTGGCTGAACGTCCCGCCCATCCACGTCCACGCCGCGACGAAGAGTACGTGAGTAAGGGTCGGGCGTTAGCTACCGTACACTTTTCCGTGAGCGTCTTTCACTGGCCGAAAAATCCCCAAAAGAAATTGTCATGCTGAACTTGATTCAGGATCTCCAACAATTCGGCTTCTCGGTTTCTGATGGAGATTGTGCGCCCTACGGCGCAGATCGGACACCCGCATCG
>PXTQ01000013.1 GCA_003022505.1 Bacteroidetes bacterium QS_8_64_10
TGAGGTCGGCCACGGTGCGCGGCGCGTCATCACCGAGCGCATCGGGGGCGTGCTCCATGACAAACTGGACGGCGTCGCCGAACTCCTCGTAGGAGCCGACGAGTCCTTCGAGCAGTTCGACTTCGGCGGAGACGGCGTCGCGCTCCCGTTGGATCCGGCGCAGCTCATCCTGCTGTTCTTCCAGCGTGTTCTGACGGTCGGCGTGTTCGGCCTCGGCGTCCTGGAGCTTTTTTCGCGCTTCCCGAAGCGCTCGTTCCGCCTCGTCCGCTTTTGTTTCGGCCTTCGCTGCTCGCTGGTCGAGCTGGTCGGCCTGTTGCGACAGGTCGCGCGCTTCCGTCTGGAGGCGCGCCTGTTCTTCCTCCTTGAGGTCGCGGCGGTTGGTAAGGCGATCCAGCTTGCGCTCATGCTCGCGGCGCTCCTGGGCCGCCTCGTTTTCACGCTGACGCGCCGTCTGAAGCCGCTCGCGCTTCTCGCCGGCGTCGGCCTGCGCGCGGTCCCGCTCCTGCTTCGTCTGTTCGAGGGTCTGCTCGGCCTGCTCGCGTTCCGGCTCGGCCTCGCCCAGCTCGCGCTTCAGGCGCTCGGCGGTATCTTTTAATTCCCGACGGCGCGTTTCCGCTTGCTCATCCTCGTGGTGCAGGCGCTCGCGTTCGTCGCGCGCGCTGTCGAGGCGCTGCCGCTGAAGCTTGCGCTCGGTTTCGCGCTCGCGGGTCTGCTCCTGATGCTCGTTGAGCCGTTTCTGATGCTCGGCAACGTCTTGCTCACACTCCACCTGCTCGGTGCGCAGTTTCTCTTGCCTTGCTTCTGCCTGAGCGCGCCGGCTCGAAAGCGCCTCGATCTCGTCGTCCAGCGCGTCGTGCTTTTCGCGGAGCGTGTGGCGACGCTCGGCGAGGCGGTTGTGCTCCGCCTGCGCGAGTTGCAGCTCCAGGCGTTGCAGCTCGGCGTCCAGCTCCTGATGCCGCTGCGCCTTGTCGGCCTGGCGGCTCAGCCGCTCTACGCGCCCTTGCACCTCGTCGGTCAGGTCGCGCACGCGGTCCAGGTCGGCCTGCGTCTGTTCGAGCTTGCGAAGCGCCTGGCGGCGGCGCTGCTTGTACTTGGTGATGCCCGCCGCTTCCTCAAACAGGCGGCGGCGGTCGTCCGTGTTTTCCGACAAAATCTCATCGATCATCTTGAGTTCGATAACCGAGTAGGCATCCGCGCCCATGCCCGTGTCCATAAACAGGCTGCGGATGTCTTTCAGCCGGCTCTGGCTGCGGTTGATAAGGTACTCCGACGTGCCGGAGCGGTAGAGGCGGCGTCCGAGCACGACCTCCGTATATTCGGTAGGTAGGACGCCCTCGGTGTTTTCGATGGTCAGCTCCACCTCGGCCATCCCGACGGGGCGGCGGCGCGCCGTCCCGTTGAAGATGAGATTATCCATCGTGTCGGCGCGGAGCACCGAGGGGCGCTGCTCGCCGATGACCCAGCGCACGGCGTCCACGATGTTGGACTTGCCGCACCCGTTCGGCCCGACAATGGCCGTGATGCCGGGCGCAAAGTCGAGCGTGGTTTCGTCGGCGAAGCTCTTGAAACCGTGCAGCTGGAGTTTGCTGAGGAGCATGTGTAAGGGTCCTCACGTGTTCGGACCCGACGACGGACGATTGACGGTAGACGACGGCGTGCGCGTTATGCCGACGGTGAAAGTCACTCGTCCGAATTCGCCGGGTGCTGTGGGCCTGCGATGCGTAACGTCAAGAAATCACCACGCGCCCCACAGATGCAAACCGGGGCGAACAAAAAAACGGGCCTGCCCCGCGAGGAGCAGGCCCGTTTCGTCTTGCGGCGTGGGAACCGGACGCGACGATTACATGCCATCATCGTCGTCCATGCCCATTTCGTCCTCGTCCATGTCGCCGAGATCCTCGCAGTCGAGCGGGATGGAGTCGGCGCGGCGGAACTGGCTGGTGCCTTGCTTCTTGCTGGTCGTTCCACCGACTTGGCCGAGGCCCACGGGGCGCAGGTCGTCCGAGTCGATGCCGTTGTCTTCGTAGAACTCAGCCACGGCGTCGGCGCGTGCCTCCGAGAGGTCCTCCGGATTGCGCTCAGCGGGGCCGGCGAAGGCCTCGATGCGGGCGCAGATGTTGGGGCACTGCTCCAGAATCTCGATGTTCTCACGCAGCGCGGAGCGAGCCTCGCTGGAAAGCTGGCTGGAGTTTTGGTCGAAGAAGACGGGGTTGAGTTCCGTCACCTCGTCGCAAATGTCCGGTACTCGTTCGCACTCGCGGGCGCGAATCGTGACAGTGCGCGTGTCGGATCCCACGTCGTTGGAGACGCGGAGCGTCACCGTGTAGGTGCCGGGCTGCGAGTACGTGACCTGCGGCTCCTGATCGGAGCTGGTCTCGCCGTTGCCGAAGTCCCAGTCGTACTCGACGTTCTCGCCCTCGACGTCGGTGGTAAACTCGACTTCGGTCGGCTCGCACACCTGGAAGGAGCGCGGGTCGGCGTTGAGCAAGGTGATCTGCGCCGGGGCGGGCGGCTCGACGACGTTGACGGCGCATGTTTCCGTGCGCGTCGAGCCATCGTTGGAGGCCGTAAACTCGACCGTGTAGGTGCCGGCTTCATCGAAGGAATGAGAGGCCAGCAGGCCGTCGCCCGTCGTGCCGTCGTCGAAGTCCCAGTCGTAGCTGAGCGGCGGAGTCGCCACGTTGTCGTTGACGGTGGACGTGAAGGTGGCCTCTTCGCCCACTTCAAGCTCCGAGGGGCAATCCAGGCTCATGACCCGAACGGGCACGAAACGCTCCTGGAAGCTGTACTTGAGGCCCAAGTTGACCTGCGAGATTACGTCGAAGCGGCTGAACCGGTCTCGGGATTCACTCGGGGAAAGCTGCTCTTCCCGCACGCCATCGAGGGCTTCGTCCGGCACCGCCAGGTTGCCAACGGCTTCCAGGACGACGGAGAACTGATCGGAGACGGCCCAGTCAAGACCGAGGCCGCCGATGGGGCCGAAGGCAATCAGATCTTCGTCATCCTGCGTGGCGTTGGGATCCCCATCATCGTTGGAGTCGAAGTCCGTAAGCCCTACGGATCCGTGCAGGCCGGTTTCAATGAAAGGCGCTACCGTCCAGTCGTTCGTAAACAGATACCGGAAGATGAGCTGCGCGGTGTGACGTCGGGTGTAGAAATTATCATCGTAGCGCTCGGCGAACTCATCGCCATTTTGAGCCTGACGGTCAAAGTCTTGGCCGGTGAGGGTGCCGTCGCCGCCTTGGGGAAGGTCGCCACCTTGGGGAGAACCGAAGTCGAAGCCGCCCCGTTCGATGCGGTGATCGTTGAACTGGATGGAGGGGTATTCTCCAAAGACGTATGCACCGCTGAGGCTAAAGCCCTGGGTGAACTGATAACCGGCCTCGAGGCCCGCCGTGTAAGGAATGATGTTGGCTCTCCAGTCCTCAAAGTCGAGCGGCGTGAGGTCGCGGTCGCCCAGGTAGTTGGTGATGCCGCCCTTGGGCATGAGGTAGAACGTACCCACGGCTCGTTTGTCATCGGGGTCTACGTCCATTTGTGCGAAGGCGTCGCTGGAAAAAGCAAGCAGCAACGCGCAGGCTGTCAGGAATGAAAGGTAGCGCCTCTTCATAGTTTTGGTGGGTTGGTTGTTGATGCGCAAGTTCAGATGAAGCATGAAGGATAAGAACGAAAGCTGACCGGTGCAAGACGCAAGCAGTCAGATAAAAAGCATAAATTTCTCGTCGCTGAGAACTCGTTTTTTCCCTTGGTCAAGCCGGGTGGTGAAACCATTGTCCGCTCCGTCTTCCGGGCGACGAAGGAAAGAATGCGAATCTGATCCCCCAATTGCAACCCGAAAGACAGATATATACCTTTTTCGTCGCATTCAGGTGATCCGCACGAAAAACCAGAAGCCCAACCTGGTTTCAGGTCTGTTTTTTTGAAATCGTGCCTTTAGACTCAAACTGTACGCTGATGTTTTCCAATGTAACAAAGGTTTCCTGCATAGCCATCACGTTTACACCTTTATTACGAGTCCGTTTTGAGAATTTCTTGTATCTTTTAAGCCGAATTGCGCCTGATGTATTCCCACAAGTCACCTATTAAAGCCATGTATCCGCTTCCTCCTGCTGCCGGAGCGAACGATTACGGCGCTTTTTTTCATTGCTGGTAAGTTCCTAATAAATAAGAGGATGAAAAGAGAATACGATCTTACGCTTCCATTTCGCTGACGTGACGGTCGAGCTTGCTCTTGTAATTGGCTGCCTTGTTTTTATGGATGATGTTTTTCCCGGCCAGCCGGTCCAGCAAGCTCTTCGTTTCGTTTAGCAGACGCGCGGCTTCGTCTCGATCTTCGACCTCGCGCACCTTTTTTATCATCGTGCGCATGTGGCTGCGCCGGGCTTGGTTGCTCTCGCGGCGGTGCTCGTTTTGCCGAACGCGCTTCTTGGCGGAGTCGTGCTGCGGCATGTCAACTGTTTGGCGTCTCGTGCGTGTACGTGATGAGAGTCAGTCGCGCAAGGTATCTGCTGCCGCTCTCAAAGTCAAGAACGCCCTGCCTTCCCCTCACCGTTAAGTGTTTGTGGAGAATAGAGACGTCCTCGAGCGAGACATTTTACTCGAGCCGTGCGTAAGTAGCCAAAGTCCGAAGGGGGCAGACTACATGAGAGCGGAGGCTTTTGTGAAAAGGAGGATAGGTAGGAAGGTTAGCGCGTTAAGCCTGCTTTTGCCTCCTATCTTCTCAGCACCCGCTTCTGAAAATGTTAGCAATCTGCTCACGCAACAATTGGCACCTGCGCTTTCATGAAGTCATTTCTCGGCGAGTTTTTTAGCCCCAGCGACGAGCGCTACACCGTCGTGGTGATGGATGAGGAAGGCATGGAGCACCCGCGCCAGCATCAGGTGCGCCCGCGCCGGCTGATGTGGGGCTGGAGCGCTTCGCTGTTCGGAGTGGCGTTGCTTACGGCGGGGATGATTGTGTTTACGCCGCTCCGCGAGGTGATTCTGGGGACGGGCACGGCGCGCATGAAGCGCGACGCCCGTCTCAACGCGCTTCGCCTGACTGCCCTGCGCGACTCGTTGTCTATGCAGCGGCGCTACGTCCGCCAGCTCCGCAACCTCATGACCGGCGCGCCCACCGACACCGCAGCGGCCCCGGCGCCCAGCGGTTCGGCGGAAGCGTACGCTGCCGAGCCTGAAAGCGGCCCGACTCCGAAGCCATACTCGCAAGACTGGCGCGCGCACCAGCAGCCTGCCCTTTCGATAGAGCAGACGACCATCGGTTCCTCTTCCTCCGCACCACCCGGTTCTACGTCTGCGCCCGCTTCGCTCTCCGCGTTGCAGTTCCCCGTGCTGCCGCCCGTCGAGGGTCTGCTTACGCGCGGCTACGACGCTCGCACCGGCCACTATGCCGTCGACTTGGCCGTCGATGAAGGCACCGTCGTGCGTTCCATTGGCGACGGCCACGTCATTCTGGCTGACTGGACCCACGACGGCGGATACGCCATTGCGGTGCAGCACGCCGGCGGGTACGTGTCCGTCTATAAACACAACAAGCGGCTGCTCAAGCGCACGGGCGACCGGGTTCGGGCGCGCGCGGCCATCGCCCTGAGCGGCAACACGGGCGAGGTGACGACGGGGCCGCATCTACATTTTGAACTCTGGCGCAACGGGCTTGCGCAGGACCCTGCTTCCTATTTTATTGGTCTATGACGATTGGTGAATGTCGATTGTCGAAGTGACGAATGACGAATCGAAAATCATAAATCGCAAATTGCAAGGCATGGCACTTTTTGGAGACGAAGACGCTTCCGTGACCGATCAGTCCAACTTATCATCGCCCGGCCAGGTCAACATGATCGGGCAGGGCACCGTGGTGGAGGGCACCCTGCACGCCGAGAGCGACATTCGGGTGAGCGGACGCGTGGAGGGGACCCTGCGCGTGGACGGCAAGGCCATGATCGCGCAGGAAGGCGTGATCGACGGCGAACTGACGGCGGCCAACGCCGACGTGGCCGGCAGCATCCAGGGCGAGGTACAGGTCGGCGAGCGCCTCTTGCTGAAAAGCTCGGCACGCATCGACGGCAACATCGAAACCGAGCGTCTCGTCGTGGAAGAAGGCGCACTGTTTACGGGCGAGTGCCGCATGGGGGAGGACGCCGCCACAGATGAGGCCCTGGACGGCAACGCCAGCGCTGACGTGAACGAGCCGGACGAGGTAATTGGTGACGAGGCCGACGACGTCTCGAACGGCACAGCGACGCCTCTTGAAGATCAATCCGAAACGTAAGCGTTCAGACGAAGGACGGCAGACGACGGACTGCCGCTGGCCGCTGTTCTCGGACCACGCCATCCGTTTTCGAGAGGTCCATCGCCCAAGTTTAGCAACCCGCTCACGAATCAGTATGCCCGACGCCAACAACTCCGATTACGACCCGGCGGGCACGAGCTGGGGGGCCACAATGCAGGCAGTCGGGCCGTACCTGGGGCTGGGCTTTCAGATTGCGCTCACGATGGCCGCCTTCGCCGGCCTCGGCTACCTGATCGACCGCTGGCTCGGCACTTCGCCGTGGGGCGTGATCGCCGGCGGCGCGCTGGGTCTCGTCGCGGTGTTCGTGCAACTCACCCGCACGACGCGCTCCATGAACGCCGACTCCACCGACAACGCCCCCCCGCCTTCGTAAGCTCCGATGGCCTGCATGGTAGGAAGACGCGACGTGCCTACGGACTTCCAATTGACGCCCCCGCTCTTCATTCGCCGTCACTGACGGAACGTGCCCAATTGGTGCCCCCGCCGCCATCTGTAACCTGCCAACTTGCCAACCTGCAACCCTTTACAGCCACCAACATTTCTTTCATTTGCAATTCACTACGCCTTGCTAATCCACAGCCACCTGTGTGATTATACTTTATGCTGTGACTCGCGGGAGGGGCTTCGTCGCACTCGGCGCTGATTTATGACGACGGCCTGGTGGTTGGGATTAGGATTGGGAACGGTCATCGGAGGGGCCTACGGCGCGGCGAGCTTCCTGAACGCGCGCTACGCGGTGCGGCAGACTGGATCGCGCTTTCTGTACCTGGTCGTCGGCGGCATGATCGCGCGGCTCGGGGCGGCCCTCGCGCTCGCAGCACTGGTACTTTTGCTTACCCCCGCCCACCGACCGGCTTTTGTCGTCTCGCTCCTGACCATGCTCGCTCTCGGACTTACCGCTGAAGTGATCTTTTTTCATCGCCGGTAATTTTCTTCCGGTTATCTTTGCATCAGTAACGGAATACGCGCTTTTTGCATGACGCGCCTGTTCAAAACGCTTTCGATTGCCGTTCTGGCCGCGTTTCTCGCTGTTCCCGCGGCGCTCGCTTCTCCTGCTGCCGCAGAAGAGGAAGAGTTCAGCGCCGTGCACCACAACGCCGACAGCAATTACCTCGACTTCAAGCCGTTCGGCATTGTGGAACTGCCGCGCATCTTCCTGGTGCGCCGCGCCGGCGGCAGCTTCGGCCTCGACGCCTATGCTTCGACTGCTTCCGCTCTCCGCTCCGGCGGCTACCGCGCCAAGTCGGGCGGGCACGGCGGCGGGAGCGATTCGTCCTCCGGCGAAGGAGGCGACCACGGGAGCGGCGATCAGGGACACGGCAACGTTTCACCGGGGCATGGCGGTGGCGGCAGCGCGGAGGCGATGATCGCAGAAGGCAGTCACCTCGGCGCGACGCTCGTGCCGGCGGGCGGCGGTCACGTCGTCGTAGATTTTTCGATCACGAAGCACCTGATCTTCGCGCTCCTGGCCGCTCTGCTGGTAGCCGGCGTGTTCATCGCCCTGGCGCGGCGCTACAAGCGCGGCGTCGGGCGCGAAACCGCGCCGAAAGGAACCTGGCAGAACATGCTGGAGACGGTGATCGTCTTCGTGCGCGACGAAATGGCGCGGCCCGCGCTGGGCAACAACTACAGGCCCTATCTGCCATACATCCTGTCGGTCTTCTTCTTCATTCTGGTCTGCAACCTGCTGGGCATGGTGCCCTTCGGCGCAACCGCCACGTCGAACATCACGGTGACGGCCGTGCTGGCAGTGTTTACGTTCATCGTCACGCAGTTCAACGCCTCCTCGGATCACTGGAAAGAAGTGCTGGGCGCGGAAGCCCCGTGGTGGTTGGCTCCCATCATGATTCCGATTGAGATCATCGGCCTGTTTACGAAGCCTTTTGCGCTGGCCGTGCGACTCTTTGCGAACATGACGGCGGGGCATCTGGTGATCTTGAGCCTGATCGGGCTAATCTTTACGATGAACGATCTGTTTGGGGCGAGCTGGGGCGTCTTCACTGGCTTTGCAAGCGTGGCGTTCTCGCTCTTTATCTTCACGCTCGAAATCCTGGTCGCCTTCATTCAGGCCTACGTCTTTGCAATGCTCTCGGCGCTCTTTATCGGGATGGCGATTGAGGACCACGGCGACGGCGCGGCGGAGATGATGGACGAGGCCGATCCCAGCCAGCCGATGCAGCGCGACGAGCGGCGCGACATCTCGCCGTCGCTGCTCAGCGGCAATCACGACGAGGAGGAAGAGGAACTTGAGCAGAGCGATCACTCGCTTCAACCCGCTCCGGCTTGATTGGGGTGTGCCGCCGAGCCTGACTTTTCATGATGCGTGAAAACGGCATCCTGACGTTTTACGTATGACGTTTTAGGACAGTCGACCGCTCCGACACGAAGAATTACGGTTACTGAGCCCAACTTGAAACTTGCAACCTGCCAACCTGAAACCTGCAACTGTTTTGCGGACCGTGGCGCGCCCGCTTGGTTCTTTTTTGCGCCGGTGGCCTCTCTCGCTGATAAGCCGCCTCCTTTCACCTAATCACCTTATGAACTGACTCAAAACGCAACTACGCTATGGAACCCACATCACTTGCATTCCTCGGAGCCGGACTCGGAGCCGGACTCGTCGCACTCGGCGCCGGCCTCGGCATCGGCCGCCTTGCCGGACCCGCCATGGAAGGCTCCGCGCGCCAGCCGGAAGCCGCCGGTGACATCCGTAACTCGATGATCGTCGCCGCCGCGCTGATTGAGGGCGTTGCCTTCTTCGGCCTCATCATCTGCCTGCTTCTGGCTCTCAAGTGAGTTTTCCGGAATGGCGCGCGCAGCGACCCATCCGGGCACGCGCTTGATGGATTCGGCTTCTGCCCGAACGAGCGTAACGCCCTTAATCTTTATCGTCTGAACGCCTCTTTGTCGTGAACCTGTTAAGCCCGAACTGGGGGCTGGCTTTCTGGCTGACCCTCACGTTTCTTATTCTCCTGTTTGTGCTCCGGCGCTACGCCTGGGGTCCCATCGTGAGCGCCATGGAGGAGCGCGAGAAAACCATCGACTCCTCCATCCAGCGCGCCGAAGAAGCGCTTGCGGAGGCGAAGGAGATTCAGGCCGACAATGAGAAGGCGCGCCGCGAGGCCGAGCAGAAGGCCCAGCGCATCCTGCGCGAGGCGCGCGAGCAGGCCGAGCAACTGCGCGACGAGGAGCGGCAGAAGACGCAAGAGCAGATCGACGAGATGAAGCAGCAGGCCCACGACGAGATCGAGCGCGAGAAGCAAAGCGCCCTCAACGAGCTGCGCTCCGAAGTGGCCGACCTTGCCGTTCAGGCCGCCGGCAAGATCCTGCACGAAGACATGAACCAGGACCACCAGCGCCGCATGGTGGACGAGTTCCTCGAAGACTTGCCTCGTAACTAAACGCTCTCGCGTCTCATCGAGTCTCGCCATCGCCGGTAAGGGCGACGCGTCGCGTCGCCCTAGCAGGCGCTCTACGAACAGGCCGACGAGAACGGTGAGGTCGACGCCATTGACGAGGACGTGCGGGCCGTGCAGCAAAGCCTGGAGGACTCGCGCGAGCTGACGCTGCTCTTCGAGCGGCCCATCGTGCAGCGCGCCAAGAAACGGGCCGTCGTCGAGGAGCTGTTCGAGGGGCGCGTCGAGCCGCTGACGCTCCGCTTCTTGAAGCTGCTCATCAAGAAAAAACGCGACGCGCTCGTGTCCGACGTGATGCGCACCTACCGGGCGCTCCGCGACGAGCAACGCGGCGTGGTGACGGCGCGCGTTCGCACGGCGCTCCCGCTCGACGATACCGAGCGCGAGAAGCTGAAGAGCGAACTCGAAGACCTCACCGGCCAGACCGTGCGCCTCGAGACGCGCCAGGACGAGAGCCTGATCGGCGGTGTCGTCGTGCGCATCGGCGATACAGTGTACGACGGCAGCGCGCGCCACCAACTCGAAAGCCTGCACGACCGCATGGAGGAGCGGGCGCTCTCCGACTATTCGGGCGACGGGGCACCGACAGCGCATGGGCCGGACGACGGACCGCAGACCGCTGACGGCAGTTCCACAGCTTGAGATGGGCATGTGACGTTGAGAGGCGGTCCGCTGTCCGCGGTCTGCCGTCTTGGACTCACGCACCCCAAGCCGAAAGCGCCACCGCTGAAATCCAGGCAAGCCGTTCGGGAAAGCACCCTTACGCAATACGCATCACGTTTTACGCGCCGAACCACAGGCAGGCCCGATAAGTACAGCGACGATCTTTCTTAAAACACGCAGCGAGAATACGAAAGCCATGGCAGAAGCAATCCGACCCGACGAGGTAACGTCCGTCCTGAAACGCGAGCTCGGCGGCTTTGAAGCCGACGCCGACACCTACGAAGTCGGCTCCGTCCTCACCGTGGGCGACGGCATCGCGCGCATCTACGGCCTCTCGAAAGTGGAGGCCGGCGAGCTGATCGAGTTTCCCGGCACCGACGTCAAGGGCATGGTGCTGAACCTGGAGGAAGACAACGTAGGCGCGGTGCTCTTCGGCGAGACCGACGCCGTGAGCGAAGGCGACGAGGTGCGCCGCTCCGGGCAGGTCGCCTCCATCCCCGTATCGGAAGACATGCTGGGCCGCGTCGTCGATCCGCTGGGCCGCCCGATGGACGGCAAAGGCCCCATCAGCGGCGAGACGTTCGACCTGCCGCTGGAGCGCAAAGCACCGGGCGTCATCTACCGCGAGCCGGTTGAGGATCCGCTCCAGACGGGCCTCAAGGCTGTGGATGCGATGATTCCGATTGGGCGCGGGCAGCGCGAGCTGATCGTGGGCGACCGCCAGACGGGTAAGACGGCGGTGCTCACCGACACGATCATCAACCAGAAAGGTACGCAAGAGACCGACAGTCCCGTCTACTGCATTTACGTGGCCATCGGGCAGAAGGCCTCGACGGTGGCGCAGGTGCGCACCTCGCTCGAAGAGCACGGCGCGATGGAGTACTCCATCATCGTGAACGCCCCCGCCGCCGTGCCCTCGCCGCTGCAATACATCGCCCCGTTTGCGGGTGCGGCCATCGGCGAGTACTTCCGCGACACGGGCCGCGACTCGCTGGTGATGTACGACGACCTCTCGAAGCAGGCCGTCGCCTACCGCGAGCTGTCGCTGCTTCTCCGGCGCCCGCCAGGCCGCGAGGCGTATCCGGGCGATGTCTTTTATTTGCACAGCCGCCTCCTGGAGCGCGCCGCCAAAATCAACGAGGACCCGAACGTTGCCACGCAGATGAACAACGTGCCGGACGCGCTCGAAGGCAAAATCGAACCGGGCGGCTCGCTCACGGCGCTCCCCGTCATCGAGACGAAGGGCGGCGACGTGTCGGCGTACATCCCGACGAACGTCATTTCGATTACGGATGGCCAGATCTACCTGGAGACGGACCTGTTCAACTCCGGCGTGCGGCCCGCCATCGACGTGGGCACCTCCGTCAGCCGCGTGGGCGGCTCGGCGCAGCGCTCGGCCATGAAAGACGTGGCCGGCACGCTCCGGATCGACCTGGCACAGTACCGCGAGCTGGAGGCCTTCGCCAAGTTCGGCTCCGACCTCGACCCCACCACGCAGCAGCAGCTCAACCGGGGCGAGCGCCTCGTCGAGATCCTGAAGCAGGACCAGTACGACCCGATGCCCGTCGAGGAGCAGGTGGTCATCATCAGCGTCGCCACCGAGGGCTGGCTCGACGACGTGCCCACCGAGGAGATCGGTGACTACGAAGAGGAGCTGCTCGAACGCATGCGCCTCCGTCACGACGACATGCTCACGGAGATCCGTGAGTCCGGCGAGATGAGCGACGACCACTTCGAGACGATCAAGGAGCAGGCACAGGACCTTGCCAGCGTCTACGAAGGCGGGCGCGAAGACGGCGAAGCCGACCTCGACGAGGAGACGACAGCGGAAGAAGACGAGCGCGAGCCGGTTGAAGCGTAGCAAAGACGGTAAATCACAGATCACGTAAGGGCGCGACGCCCCGACGAAAACAGGATACTCGATCTTAAAGGGCGATGGCTAACCTCCGCGACATACGAAGCCGCATCGACTCGGTGGAGAACACCAAGCAGGTGACGCGCGCTATGAAGATGGTGGCGACCGCCAAGCTGCGCCGGGCGCAGGAGCGCATCTTCGAGACGCGCCCGTACGCCTACAAGATGGCCGACATCATCGCGCACCTCCAGCGCGTGACCGAGCCGGAGGCGCACCGCCTGTTTGCCGAGCGCGAGGAAGCGAGCGGCGTGCTCCTCATCGCCGTCACTGCGGATCGCGGGCTGGCCGGCGCGTTCAACTCCAACATCACGCGCCTCACCGAAGACACCATCGAGGAGCGCTTCGCGCAGGAGCGGCGCAACGGCAACCTGCACCTGCTCGCCGTTGGCAAAAAAGGCCACCGCTACTTCGCCCGCGACGACCACGACCTGGTGGGCGACTTCCAGGGCATCTTCGACGACCTCCAGTTCGAGACGGCACGCGACATCGCGGAGACGGCGGCGGAAGGCTACCTGGACGAGCGCTGGAGCGAGGTGCATGTCGTCTACAACGAGTTCAAAAACAGCATCACCCAGAACCGCATCGTGGAGCCGGTCCTGCCGATCCCGACGGAGCGCTTTACGACGCCGGTGATGGAGGAAGAAGAGGAGGACATTGCCGAGCTGGACGAAGACGCCAACCTTGATTTCATCTTCGAGCCGGACGCCGAGCGCATCCTTGAAACGCTCGTTCCGCGCTACCTGAACTTCCAGATCTGGCGTGTTTTGCTGGAGTCCAACGCCGCCGAGCAGGGCGCGCGCATGGTGGCGATGGACAACGCCACGACCAACGCCGAGGAGTTGCTTGAAGACCTGGAACTCACGTACAACCGCGCCCGTCAGGACGCCATCACGACGGAGATTCTGGAGATCACGAGCGGTGCAGAAGCCCTCGAAGAAGGGAGGTGACGATTTTCGAATGTCGAGTGGCGAATGGCTTTCGTAAGGCGCTGAACTCCGAACCGGTTTGCGCGTAGCATCCAATCGAAACTCGCAACTCGAAGGAGAGGTGGCCGAGCGGTTTAAGGCGCTCCCCTGCTAAGGGAGTATGCCCTTTAACAGGGTATCGAGGGTTCGAATCCCTCCCTCTCCGCTCTTTTTAGGTTTCAGGTTGGCAAGTTTGCAACTTGCAGGTGCGGCGTCCTTCGTCGCCTTCTCCAAGTTGACTTGCTGAACCCCTACGATCCAGCCGATTCCGCCAATCGCGGGGTCGGCTTTTTTCTTTTCGAGGCGAACGATTGGCAGCAGGAAAAGTATACTCTCCGAGCGTCTTTCTCAATGTTCCAGCAAACGGCCATGCCGGAAGTCAAAGCGAAGAAACGGGAAGCCTCCGATGATGAGCTTCAGGAGCCGATCACGAGCGAGGAGTTTCTCGCAATGGGCGAGATGGACGGGCGGTACGAGTTGGTGGAAGGCCAAATTGTCGAAGTCGATAAAGAAGCAACGATGGGATTCCCAAGTTTCAGACACGGCCAGATCGAAGTCCGCCTGGGGCGTCATCTCGACGAGTTTGTGCAGGAGCACGCCCTAGGGCACGTTGCCGGCGGAGAGGTGGGCATTTACACCGAACGCGACCCCGACACGTTGCGCGGCGCAGACATGGTTTTTGTATCAAATGAGCGCTTCGGCACCCGCTCACCGGAAGCGACGTACCTGGATGTGGCTCCCGAACTCATCGTCGAAATCATCTCACCCTCGAACTTCTGGGGGAATATGCGCGACAAGCTCAAAGAATACTTCGACCTCGGCACGGAGCGCGTCTGGGTCGTGGAGTCGGAGAACGAAGCCGTGCTCGTCTTTCGCTCCCCCACCGATCTGACCGAGCTTGAGGCGGGCGACACGCTCGACGGCGAGGGCGCGCTGGACGGCTTTTCGGTGCCCATCGAGACGCTGTTTGCCGCATGAGCACGCCCCCCAATCAGAATCATGACGCTTTCGCCGAGCGCGCCCAGACCCTCCGGCGGCACCTCGCGCCGCTGTACCGCCTCGCGCGGTTGCTGACCGGCGACGACGAGGCCGCTATCTCACGCGTCATGGCCGTGGGCCGCCGCGGGCTTCAACAAAGCGAATCGCTCTCCCGCACCCAGCTGTTTCGGATGCTGCTCGAAACGCGCGCCGGCGACGACGAGGCCGCCGAGAGCGATGGTCCTGCGCTCGCCGCGCTCCACCAACGCTTCGCCCACGACCACCTGCGCCGCGCGCTGCCGAGCGCATTCCTCGCGCTTCCCAAACGCCAGCAGCTACTGCTCCTGCTCGTTGCCGCCGAGCGCTTCTCGCCCGCCGACGCTGGTCGCATCTTGGATCTGACGCCGGAGCGCGCTCGCGCCGAGCGGAAGTCGGCCTACAACGCCCTGCGCAAGCGGCTCTTGCGCTCGGCCCCCAACGATGAGCGCAACCTGCTCGCGCCGCACCTCTCCGATGAGGCGCTGGGTCGCGCCCTCGCCGAGCATCTAACCGACGAGCCGACCTCCACGCCGGCCTCGCTGCACCAGGCCGTCACCGACCTGATCGCCGAGCGGAAGACGCCTGATGCGACGCCCGAAGAGCGCTCCGCCGCGCCCGCCGTCTCCGATGACGATTCTGCCGGGGAAGCTCGCTCGTCCTCGCGCCGTACCAGCCGGTTGCTCACGATGCTACTGCTCATCGTGATGACGGGTACGGTGGGCCTG
>PXTQ01000014.1 GCA_003022505.1 Bacteroidetes bacterium QS_8_64_10
GTGTAGTGCCACACGCTGACGAGCGCGCCGATGATGACGCCCGCGCAGCAAAAGCAGTTAATGACGCCGAGGTACGAGGTGGAAAGGAGCGCCGTCACGAGCGCTCCGACGAAGATGGATTCGTTGCGGTCGGGCATGGTGGCTTGAGTGGTTTCGGGTTGGCAGATTACAGATTGGGATTAGCGCCGGTGCGCAAGGCGCACGAGGGCGCGCGTAAAATAAAGGCCGACGGCTCCGCCGAAGACAACGCCCGTGAGCACCTGGCTCGCCGCCGTGTTCACCCAGGGGCCCAGGTGCAACCCGCTCCAGTCGATGGCGAGCGGAAGCGCCGCTCCCACGAGCACCCAGCGAGCGTTGCGGTCGAGCGCGCCCTCCCACCGCCGAAGCCACGGGAAGCTAATCGCCGCGAGCGGCAGGCCTGCGTACAGCCCGATGCAGCGATGGCAGACCGCCAGCGGCGTGCCGCCCACCGCAAACGAACGCCCCGGCATCTGATGGCACACCGGCGCAAACGCCTGCATCAGCGACGCGCGAAGCTCCGCGCCCGCAAACGGCGGCAGCGCGGCCAGCCCCACGAGCAGCAGGCCCGCGCCGAGCGCCGCCGACCATCCCACCCGGAATGAGCGATGCGTCTCGATTGATTTCAAGTTGGCAGAGATTGTGAGACTACGAGCCTGTGTGTCTATGAACCCACGAGGTCGATCATATCACCGTCTCGCAAGATGGACAGCTTCCGCCTCAATTTCAAGTCCACTTAGCATGGAATAAAGAAATCAAAAAAGTGATTTGACTTGGGAACCGGATCCGCCTGCGAAGGTTCGCCGACTTAGCACTCGGCAACCGAGAGTGCTAACAACATCCGAAATGCTGCAACGGCATTCGCTTTTTTCACCAATAGACAGGAGGTGATAGACATGGCAACTTCCATCCAACCCCTTGGCGACCGGGTCGTCGTCAAGCCCGAACCGGCTGACGAGAAGACCTCGGGCGGCCTTTACATTCCCGGCTCTATGGCAAGTACGCCGGCACGGACATCCCCCTCGACGGCGACGACGTGCTCATTATGCGCGAGTCCGACATCCTCGGCATCGTTCAAGGATAACGATTCGCCCACGGCAGCCCTCGCAGGCTGCCTTTCGCATTGCATTCCCCCACTAACTTAATCACATTTAACTATGGCTAAGCAAATCAAATTTGACGCGCAGGCCCGCAACAAGCTGAAAGGCGGTGTTGACCAGTTGGCCGAAGCCGTCAAAGTCACCCTCGGCCCGAGAGGCCGCAACGGAATTCTCGAACAGAGCTTCGGCGCTCCCACGATCACCAAAGACGGCGTGACCGTCGCCAAAGAGGTTGAGCTGGAGAACAAGCTCGAAAACGTCGGCGCGCAGATGGTCAAGGAGGTCGCTACCAAGACCTCGGAAGTGGCGGGCGACGGCACGACCACCGCGACGGTGCTCGCGCAGGCCATCATGACCGCCGGCCTCAAGAACGTGACCGCCGGCGCCAACCCGATGGAGCTGAAGCGCGGCATCGACGCCGGCGTAGACGCCGTGGTCGAAAGCCTCCGCGCCCAGAGCGAGTTGGTCACCGAAAAAGACCGCATCGCGCAGGTCGCCACGATCTCGGCCAACAACGACGAAGAGATCGGCACCCTCATCGCCGACGCCTTCGACAAGGTTGGCAAGGACGGCGTCATCACCGTCGAAGAGGCCAAAGGCACCGACACGTACTTGAGCGTGGTCGAAGGTATGCAGTTTGACCGAGGCTACCTCTCGCCCTACTTCGTTACCGACTCCGACAACATGGAGACGGTGCTCGAAGATGTGCAGATTCTGATCTACGACGACAAGATCAGCAACATGCAGGATCTGCTCCCGACGCTCGAAAGCGTCGCGCAGGGCGGCAAGCCGATGCTCGTGATCGCCGAAGACGTGGAGGGCGAAGCTCTTGCGACGATGGTGGTCAACAAGATCCGAGGCACCCTGAAGGTGGCGGCGGTGAAGGCCCCCGGCTTCGGCGACCGGCGCCAGCAGATGCTCGAAGACTTGGCGATCCTGACGGGCGGCCAGGTCATCTCCGAGGACAAAGGCTACCGCCTCGAAAACGCCACAATGGACATGCTCGGCACCGCCGGGCGCGTCGTGATCGACAAGGACACGACGACCATCGTGGACGGCGCAGGCTCGAATGAGCAGATCAAGGCACGCGCCAATCAGATCCGCCAGCAGATGGAATCCTCCACGAGCGACTACGACCGGGAGAAGCTCGAAGAGCGCCTGGCGAAGCTCGTCGGCGGCGTGGCGGTCCTGCAGATCGGCGCAGCCACCGAGCCGGAGATGAAAGAGAAGAAGGCGCGCGTGGAAGACGCCCTGCACGCGACGCGCGCTGCCGTGGAAGAAGGCATCGTGCCCGGCGGCGGCGTAGCGTACCTGCGTGCCCTGAGCGCCCTCGACAACGTGGAGACGCAAAATTCGGATCAGCAGACCGGCGTGCAGATTCTGCGCCGCGCTCTGGAAGATCCGCTCCGCCAGATCGCCAACAACGCGGGCCACGAAGGCTCCATCATCGTCCAGAAGGTCAAGGACGGCGAAGGGGACTTCGGCTTCAACGCTCGCTCCGAAGAGTACGGCAAGCTGACCAGCGAAGGCGTGATTGACCCGACGAAGGTCGCACGCACCGCGCTCGAAAACGCGGCCTCGGTCAGCGGTCTGCTGCTCACCACCGAAACCGTCGTCGCTGATCGTCAGGAAGAAGGCGATGAGGACGACGACGGCGGCGGTGGCGGCGGCGGCATGCCTGCCGGTGCCGGTGGCGGCATGGGCGGCATGGGCGGCGGCATGGGCGGCATGGGCGGCGGCATGGGCGGCATGATGTAAACGCCCGGCGCACCCCACGCTGCTCCCGGACGCTCACCCGTTCGGCACGCATACGAAAAGGACCTCCCCGGTCAATCCGGAGAGGTCCTTTTTTTAGTGTGGATTGGGAATCACGCCGCCGTGTTCATGCGCTCGGCTCTCGGCAACCTCACTCTGAACTCCGTGCCCTCTCCTTTCGTGCTGTCCACGGCGATAGAGCCGTCCATGTGCTCGACGAGGCGCTTGGTGACAGCCAGGCCCAGCCCCATTCCCTGATGCGAGCGTTCCATCCCCTCGCTTTCCTGCGTGAACTCCGTAAACAATTCCTGCAAGTAATCTGCCTTGATGCCGACCCCCGTGTCGCGGACGTAGATGACGACTTCGTCGCCTGCGCGTCGCAGCATGAGTTCGACGCTGCCCTCGTCGGTGAATTTGATGGCGTTGTCGACCAGGTTGTTCACCACGCGCATCAGCACGTCGTGATCGGCGCGCACGTAGGTCGGCTCCAGCGGCACGTCGATCTCGAAGTCCAGCCCTTGCTCTTCGGCGATGGGCCGTAGCGTGTCGCTCGCGACGCGCACGACACCGTTGGCGTTGAAGCAATCATTGGAGGGATCGAGCGTACCGGCTTCGAGCTGCGCCAGATCGAGGATGGCGTCGAGCATCAGGAGAAGCCGCCGCCCGCTCCGCTCGACGAGATCGACGAAGCGTTCGTAGTTCGGTCGCACGCCCTCGCGCAGCACCGAGACGAAGCCCAGGATGACGGTCATGGGCGTGCGCACCTCGTGGGTGAGGTTCTCCAGCACAGAGGTCTTGAACTGATCCATCGCCTCGGCGTCCTCTTTGGCCTCGCGGAGCGCCTGCTCGGCCTCCTTGCGCCGCGTGATGTCGCTCAGCACCGATAGGAGGCAATCCTCGCCGTCTATCTGAATCCGCTGGAACGATCCGAGCAGCGTCACCGGCTCCGGCGCTTTTCCCTTTCGTCCCAGATTTTCAGCGTCTCCAGCGCCTGATCGACCAGTTCCTTGCGCTCGTAGTTCATCATCGAGCAGTACGCCTCGTTGAAATCCACGAACGTCCCTTCTTCGATGCGCGTGATGCAGATGGGCGTCGGGCTGATGCGAAAGATTTTGCGAAAGAGCGCCTGGCTCTCCCGCTCGGAGCGCTCGGCACGCTTGCGCTCAGTCACGTCCACCGCGCTGGTCAGCACGCACGCCTCATCCTCCACCTCGATTTGCCGCGCGGACGTCAGCACCTCGCGCTTCGCTCCATCCTTACGGCGGATGATGGTTTCTACGTCGTGCACGTCGCCATGCGCCTGCACATCCTGCATGACGCGGCGGCGGTCGGCGGGCCGTTCCCAGAGACCGAGCGAGAGCGACGAATTGCCGATAATCTCCTCGCGCTCGTATCCGCTCAATTCGAGAAACTCCTCGTTAGCGTCGATAAACGCCCCGTCTTCCAACCGGAAGATAGCGAGCGAGAAGGAGCCGAGGTGAAAGGCATCGTAGAAGAGACGCTGCGCGCCCGCAACGGAAGATAGCGTCTCTTCACACCCCGGCGGCGACGAGCCGCCCCGCCTTTCTTCTCGGAGTTGCGCCCGGAGGGAACGCGCCTCCGCTCGCCAATCGGCTTTCGATTTGCCATCGTCTTGCATCACTGAACTGCCTGACTGCCCCTCGTCAGCATGTTATTCTTACGACGTGAGAGAAGTGACCCGGAATCAAGCCTTCCGGTTTAATCACGCTGTGCTACAGCAGCTCACCGAGCGGTGTTCGCATTACAGTACGACGGAGCCGCAACATACGCCGCGACGCAACCGACTTTACAATCCCGTCGCATAGATCAGCAGTACGGTGCGGGTTCCACGTAGCGAAGCCGACGCACGCCCCGCCGGAGCGCCTCCCAGAACGGACGCTTTTTGCTCCAGTCGAGCGCCGGTGCGCGGTCGGCGTGTTTCGGAGCGACGGACGCGCCGAGAAGCCGCTCCTTTTGCCGGCCCACGATGCGGGTCACGAGCAAGGCCATTCCATTTTTAGAAGCTGGGCTAAACTTCATAGGACAACCACCTCGTTGGTTCTGTCATTTTCACTCTTAAGTGAAAGCAACGCTCATCACATGTACAGCAACAACCATTCCTGCTTTCAAAAATCACCCGTTCTGTTGCAATTCCTTCATGAAGCGCTGCGTAAGCTCCCGCGCTTCCCCACGGGTCGGCGCTTCTGCGTAGACGCGAATGATGGGTTCGGTATTGGAGGCGCGCATGTGCACCCAGCTGTTCTCGAAGTCGATCTTCACGCCGTCAATCGTCGAAAGCTCTTCCGAGCGATACGCTTCTTCCATATGCTGAAGCAGCTCATCGGGATCGTCGCCTTCACCGAGCGGCACTTTGTCTTTGACCATCTCGTAGCTCGGATAATCGGCCTGAAGCGCCGAGAGCTTTGCCTGTTCGTTCGCCAGATGTTGCAGCACCATCGCCGTGCCCGCAAGCGCGTCACGCCCGTAGTGCAGATCCTGCGGGATGATGCCGCCGTTGCCTTCGCCGCCGAGCACCGCGCCCACCTCTTTCATCTTCTCGACTACGTTGATCTCGCCGACGGACGAGCGGTGCACCTCTTCCCCGTAGCGCCCAGCCACGTCTTCGATGGTGCGGGAGGACGACAGGTTGGTGACGAACGGCCCGGAGCGCTGCTGCCACAGGAAATCGGCGGCTGCGACCTGCGTCATCTCCTCACCCAGGTAGTCACCCTCGTCGGTCACAAAGGCCAGCCGGTCCGCGTCGGGATCGACGGCGAGGCCCAGATCCGCGCCCGTCTCGCGGACGCGCTCCATCAGGCCGGTCAGGTTTTCTTTGAGCGGTTCGGCTTCGTGCGCGAAGCGACCCGTCGGCTCGCCGTTGAGCACCTCCACATCAGAGACGCCCAGCTGCGCCAGCAGCTCCGGCATCGCCACAGCCCCCACCGAGTTGATGCCGTCGACGACGACGTGAAAGTCCTCGTCGGCGATGGTGCCCGCGTCGATGTAGTCGAGCGCGAGGACAGACTCAACGTGATGCTCCAGGAAGTCGCGCTCGCGCCGCTCGCCGATATCCTCGAAGCCGACGTACGACGGCTCGTCGTCGTCTACCGCCTCGAAGAGCGCCTCAGCTTCATCGGGCGTCAGGAACTCGCCGCGATGGTTGAGCAATTTGAGCGCGTTCCATGCGGCGGGATTGTGCGAGGCCGACAGGATGATGCCGCCCGCCGCTTCCTCGGCAAGCACGGCCATCTCGACGGTGGGCGTGGTCGCCATGTCGGCAACGACGACGTCGCAGCCGGTGCTTCGCAGCGTGTCTACGACGATGCTCTGGCAAAGCGGCCCGGTGACGCGCCCGTCGCGTCCCACGACGACGGCAGCGGCGCGGTCTTCGGTCTCGGCCCGGCGGAGGCACCACGTGCCGAAGGCGGCGGCGTAGCGCACGAGCACGCCGGGGTCCAGCCCCCGCCCGAAGATGCCTCTGATGCCGGATATGGATCGGATGAGCGTCTTGTCCATCGTTGCCTGCGAGCCTATTCGTTCGATAAAGCTGATCGGTAGGTGCATAATAAGGTACGACGAGCGAAGCCTCACCCGCTTAGCTGCTTTTACACAGAGGCGTTACGTTTATCGTGCGTTGGTGCGTTTTCGGGCTGGCGCGTTGGCGTGTTTGGTCCAGAGAAACGCGCAACGCTCAAACACAACCGCCCTTCTTCCCCTTTTAATGGAACCGGTTTGGGGCAAACAACCGTCCAATTAGCTCCCTTGAGCAAGCCGGATTTGGCCGCCTCCCGTATGGTTTCACTTCCCGTCGGAAAAACGACCTATCTGGTCTCGCGCGAGACCAAGTGGCGCCACCGATTTACGATTCTGACGGCGGTGGTTACGGTCTTGCTTCTGGCCTGGGGCGGCGTGGTGACGAGCATCAACGCGGGCATGGCGTTCCCAGACTGGCCCACGTCGCTCGGCTCCTACAACTGGCTCAATCCGGTGGATCGCTGGTGGGCGAACCCGGCGTATCTGGCCGAGCACGGGCACCGCATTCTGGGATCCGTCACGGGCCTCCTGACGCTCACTCTGGCGGTGTGGACGTGGCAGACCGATCCGCGCGCGTGGATGCGTTGGCTCGGCGGCGTCGCCGTGCTGCTCGTCGTCGCGCAGGGCGTGCTGGGCGGCTTGCGCGTGGTCTTCGTTTCGACGAATCTGGCAATGGTGCACGCCTGCGTGGCCCAACTCTTTTTCGCGCTGCTGGTAAGCATGGCGCTGTTTACGTCGGAGGGCTGGCTCCAGGCGTCCTCGCAGCTCGCCTCCACGTCCCGGCTGCCCGGTCTGCGACGCGCGACGCTGGCGACGGTCTGCGCGCTGTACGTTCAGATTGTACTCGGCGCGCTGCTGCGTCATCAGGGCGGCGGCACGGATCCGCTCTACGTGGGCCTGCACGTCACAGGGGCGTGCCTCGTCATCGGCTTCGTCGGCGTAACCGGAGCCATCGCGCTGAAGCACTTCTGGGGCAAAGCGCTGATCCGGCGGGGCGTGCTCGCCACAGCGGGCGCGGTGGCGCTGCAATTCGTGCTCGGCTTCTCGGCGTACCTCGTGCTCGTCTACGAATCGGCGGTAGCCCGGCGCAGCGTCTTACAGGTCGCCTTGAACTCGGCGCACCTCGTGGTGGGCGCTATCCTCATGGCGGCAGCGCTCAGCCTGACCCTGCTGGTATGGCGCCCGGCGCAGTCGCTCGCTCGCTCCGCTTCCAACGGATCGTCTTCGCTCCAGCCTGCTTCCGCCGCCTCATGACACCAGATTGCGAGGTAAACCTGAACAGGCTTTTGACTCAAATCAAAACCGTGCTTACATAGCAAGCGGACCACGTATACGCTTTTGCTTCGTTAATGTCGTGCTGTTGTAAACAGCCTGGTTGCTTACAGATCGACGCGGCGCGCCGCGTCGCTACGGCTTTTCCGGCGAAGCGTCATCATTACGTTTCACCGATTGCATCACGACACTAACTTCTCAATTCGGTATTACTCATGCCCGAACGACCACCTTCCGCTGCCGCCCCGTCCGAGCGCCGCGCTCGCGCTCGGCAGGGCGACGTCGCTTCGGCGTCGATGCGGGACTTCTGGTCGCTTGCCAAGCCCGAAATTTCGTTTCTCGTTACCATCTCGGCGCTCGCCGGCTTCCTGCTGGGTGCCGCCGAAACGGGCGTCTTTTCGGGGAGCCAGCTCGTCTTTACCCTTGCCGGCGTGTTCCTGTGTGCGGGCGGCGTCGGCGCACTGAACCACTACCTGGAGCGCCACCTCGACGCGCAGATGAAACGGACGCGAGACCGCGCGCTCCCGGCGGGCCGCGTCTCGCCGAAGACGGCGCGGCGCTATGGGCTGGCGCTCGCCTCGGCGGGCGTGGGGCTGCTCTGCCCGCTCGTGGGGCCGCTGACGGCAGCGCTCGCCATCCTCACGGGCGTGCTCTATCTGTACGTCTACACGCCGCTCAAGCAAAAGACCTCGCACAACACGCTCGTCGGCACGATCCCCGGCGCGCTTCCCGCGCTCGGCGGCTACGCAGCGGCGACTGGCTCCCTCAGCGTGACGGGCTGGCTGCTCTTCGGCGTGATGGCCACCTGGCAGATGCCACACTTTCTGTCACTGGCCTGGATGTACCGCACCGACTACGAGCGCGCGGGCTTTCGGATGACGCCCACGGTGCAGGCCGACGGCGGCGCGTCGACAGCGCGGCAGACGATCGCTTACACGACGCTCCTGCTCGCGCTCAGCACGCTGCTCTCGCTTGCGGGGCCGCTCGGGATGATCTACCTGACCGGCGCCGTGCCCCTCGGCGGATGGTTCCTGTGCGAGGGAATTCGCTTCAACCGGCGGCGCACCAATCAGAGCGCGGGCCGCGTCCTCAAAGCCTCCATCTGGTACGTCCCGGCGCTGGTTGTTCTCATTGCGGTAGACTGGCTGGTTTAGCGTGTTCCGTAGTGCGTATTGCGTAAACTCACTACGCTTGACGGGATACGCGCACTACGAAATACGCACGACGAAATATGCAATCATCCCTCATGCCCGAACCGGCGCTCGAGATCGACGGTGTGACGCACCGCTACGGCAAGCACGTGGCGCTCCGCGACGTGTCGCTCCGCGTCTCACAAGGCGCACTCTTCGGGCTGATTGGGCCGAACGGCAGCGGCAAAACGACCCTCTTTCGCATCCTCATGACGCTTCTACCGCCGGGCGAGGGCGCGGCATGCGTCTGGAACCACGACGTTGCGCGGCATCCGGCGGCGGTGCGCGAACGCATCGGCTGCGTCTTTCAGCATCCGGCACTGGACGACGCGCTCACGGTGCGCGAGAACCTGCACTTCCACGGCTCGCTCTACGGGTTGCGCGGCGAAAGGCTGCGCGAGCGCATCCGCGAGCTGCTGAGCATATTCGAGTTACGCGACCGCGCGGGCGACGCGGTAAGCACGCTGTCGGGCGGGCTGCGGCGTCGCGCCGATCTCGCGCGCGGGTTGCTGCATCGCCCGCCCGTGCTGCTGCTCGACGAACCGACGGTAGGCCTGGATCCGGCAGCGCGTCGCACGTTCTGGCGTGCTCTGGAGCGCCTGCGCCGCGACGACGACGTGACGCTCGTGGTGGCGACGCACCTCATGAACGAGGCCGAGCGCTGCGATGAGGTTGCCATCTTGAACGAAGGCCGCTGCGTCGCCAACGGCTCGCCCGCTTGCCTCAAGGCTGGCCTCGGCGACGAGACGTTGTGGCTGCATCCCGTCGGCGCTCCCACCGCACTCCGCAACCGCGTGGAGGCGCAATTCGGAGCCGAGACGACGGTGATCGGAGAGCGCGTGCAGGTGACGAGCGAGGACGCCCCCGCGCTGCTATCTTCCGTCTACGAGTCGCTGGGCGATCAGATTGAGGAGGCTACAGTACGAAAACCGACGCTCGAAGACGTGTTTCTGGTGCGCACGGCAAGCGCCGATGCTCACTCTCCTTCTGAAACGAGTCTACGAGTCTGAGAGTCTATGAGTCTATGCGATACCGCTCACGAGTCAGTAAATCTTAGCCTCGTAGACTCATACACTCGTAGATTCTGGCCTCTCCCCTCATTCCAAATACAGGTCGCGCTGCGCCTCCACGGTCTCGCCCGTCACGGTGTCGGTGAGGCGCACCACGAGCGTATAAACGCCCGGCTCCTCGTCCGAAGCGTCCATGATGAAGTACTGCCCGTCGTCGGAGCGCTGCCCCGTGCCCTCGAACCGCACGGAGACGCCCTCCTCCCCCCCACCGCCGAACAGGTCCTTGATGAACTTGGTGACGCCCTTGTCGGTCTCCTTCGGAGCGAGCGCCGCCTCCACCTCATAGGCCGTCTTGCCGTCTTCTTTCGCCAGGTTGTAGTTCTCAAAGAAAATGTAGATCGGCTGCTCGGCGCTGAATACGTTCCACGGGGCGGGCTGGATCGACAGGCCGCGGCGCACCACGTCCGAGGATGAAAGCGGCTTGCCGTCGGGCGCGACCTCGATGTTATAAGCCAGCATCAGGTCGCTCATCGCCAGCTCCTCGTCGCCGTAGCGCGGCACGTTCACGTCGCGGCGCTGCACGGCGAACGCGCCCGTGCTCGACGTCTCAAGCTCCATCGAGAGCTGATGCTCGCCGGGAGGCGCGTCCATCGTCTGCGTGTTCATCCAGAGCGTCGCCTCCTCGAACGCGTGCACCTGCTCCGGCTTGAAGCCGTAGATCGTGCGGCGGCGCTCCACGAGCAGGTCCCGGCTCTCGCCGACCAAAAACGTACCTACACGCGCCGTCACTTCGAGCGTGCTGTCGGGCCGGGTCCGATCCGCGAGCGGAATGCCGTAGTGCACGTACATATCCGTCTTCTTCTCTCCCTTGAACGTGTTCACCACGTACGGAAGCTGAACGCGCCGCCCCGATCCCTCGTATTCGTAGCGATCCGGGTGCTCGCGGAACGTCTCGCGCGCCTTGATTTTGTAGTCGTTGGTCCACGGCAACGCGCTGCCGGAGGCAATTACATCGGCAGGCGGGCTGTACAGCCGGTATTCGCCGTTCCGCATGGGATCCTCGAAAACGAAGCGAAAGTCGCCGTACTCCCATATGTTGAAGGCGTTTTGCCGGGACACCGCTTCGGCAAAATCGTCACTGCTCTGGATGCCCAGGCTGGGATCGGTGTTGTTCAGAATGCTCGTAAACAGCACGGCATTGACGTTCGGCTCGCCGTAACGCACGTAGATG
The DNA here is from genome assembly GCA_003022505.1 of Bacteroidetes bacterium QS_8_64_10. GTDB lineage: Bacteria > Bacteroidota > Rhodothermia > Rhodothermales > Salinibacteraceae > PXTQ01. The sequence continues at coordinate 11,111 of PXTQ01000014.1, forward strand.
CGCCCGCGCCGCGTCTCCCAGCCGCGCTTCTCCACATCGGGCGCGGCGTAGAGCAGATCGGCGTGGACGAGGCGAGCGTAGTGCTCCAACTTGCGCTCATTGTACGTCGTCAGATAGCGCGGGTCCTTGCTCGTCCAGAAGCGCGAGGCGTAGCGCACCGAGTCGCTTTCGTAGCTCTTTTTCTCATCGTCCGGGATGATGTAACTGATGTTTGAGAAAGCCGTGCGCGTCTTTGGCTTCATGCGCTTAAAGGCCTCTCGGAAGCTCTTTGAGGCCGCCTCGCGGTGATCGAGCTGGTGATGCGCGTACCCCAGATAGAGCCACAGCTCCGGGTCTTTCGGAAAGTTGACGTACATCTCTTCGAGCATCTTGAGCGCCTTGCGCGGCTCTTCTTTAAGAGCGTAAATCTGCATGAAGCGGTCGTAAATCGGGCGGCGTCGCGGATCAATCTCCAGCGCCTTCCGCAGGTGCCCGATGGCACGGTCGTACGCATAATCGGCGCGGGCGGAAAGATCTTTGAGCGGCACGCCGCGCTCTTTGAGCGCCTTCAGGTCAAAGCGGTCGGCCACGAACACCTGGCTCGCCTCCGTTCCGGGCGGCGGCTCCCCGACCGAAAAGGTGGGTTCCGTGCCGGAGCGCCCGCCGGGCGGAGCGGGATCGGTGCTGGCCTGCGCGTTCACCGGCCTGTACAGCGGATTGTTGTCTTCCTCCCGCCGTATCGCGCCGGTCTCCTCCTGCCGCTTCTGCCCGGTCTTTCTGAACGACAGGTTGGGAATCGAGACGGCGTTGCGGTAGCGCCAGAAATCGTGGATGTAGGAGATGCCAAGCTCCTCGTGCGCGAAGGCGTTGGTCGAATCGAGTTGCAGGATCTCGTGCGCGAGCCGGCGTCGCGCCGCAGGATCTGGAGCCGCGCCGTCTTAAAGCGCACATTGTTCGGTTCGAGGTCGAGCGCCTTATGAATCCGGTCGCCGGCCTCGTCGACGTCGCGGAGCGGGGTGTCGTAGTAGAGCTTGCTGAGCAGGTAGTGCGCGTCGGCGTTGTTGGAGTCGCGCTCGGCGGCGCGGGTCAGCAGCCGCTCGGCGCGCTCGTAGTTCTGCTGCTGAAACGCTTTCTTCCCCTTCGTGATGAGCGCATCGGGCGACTGCGCGGCAGCGGGCAACGCGAGAAGACCTCCCAGAAGAAAGAGGAGAAATCGGCGCATGGCACGAAAAGCGGAGCTTGAGTTGTTTGTTAAACTCCCGACGCCCGCACGCTTGTTTCGCTGTCTCCTCGCTGCGTGTCCCCCCGCAACGAGCGGAATACGCGGCGGCGGCCGGCGCTTGAGCTTGCAGGTCTACGCTACTGCAATAACGGAAACTACGTGCGCCGTGTAAAACGAACACGCTCTCACGTAGAGCCTCGCACATGTTTTTTCTCTCCTCACTCGTTCCTCGGCCCTGCCGTGAAACCGACCAGCGGGAGGTTCACGAAGCAGAAGCGTAGTAAACGCAAAATCGGCGGCTCTGCCGCCCTTGCAGCGGTTTTGGGAAGCAGAGCCGCCACGTCTGGCGTCGCGCGGCGGAGCCACGCAACGAGTTTTTGGAGGTGTGCATCAGACTACATGAGTGCGTACGTTAATTCGGGACGCGCACACGCAATATGCACGGTGAGGCTAAGCAAGCCGGAAGATAGACAAGGGTTTTCGGACTGGTCCTGCCGCCGCGCCGTATCACGCAGATGCCATCGGCAGCGGCACAAAACTTTCGTCCTCACGTTCTCGCGCTTCGTCGTCCGCGCCGACGGTTTCGATCCAGCCGCCCGCCAGCAGATCGTCGCCGTCGTAGAGCACCACGGCCTGCCCCGGCGTGATGGCACGTTGCGGCTCGGCGAAGGCCACCGCCAGCTCGTCCTCGCCCGGCTGCCAGGCCAGCCCAGGCGCCCCCGCGTCGTTGTAGCGGATCGAGGCCGTCACGGGCCGCTCCTCGGTCAGGTCCGCCGCGCCCACCATGTTGATCTGGCGCGCGGTGAGCGTCTGCTGTTGCAGCTCCTCGCGGGGGCCGACGGTAATCGTGTTCGTCTCCGCGTCGATATCCGTGACGTAGATGCGGTGGCCCAGCGCGAGGCCGAGGCCGCGCCGCTGCCCCACCGTGTAAAACGGATAGCCGTCATGCTCGCCCACTTTGGTGCCGTCGCTCAAAATAAAATCGCCGCCCGCCACCTCCTCTTCGAGGCCGTCCACGCGGTCCTTCAGGAAGCGGTGGTAGTCGTCGTCCGGGATGAAGCAGATTTCGTAGGAGTCCGGCTTGTCGGCCACGCGGTCGAGACCGAAGTCGGCGGCCATCTCGCG
>PXTQ01000015.1 GCA_003022505.1 Bacteroidetes bacterium QS_8_64_10
CGAGGGCCGAAGCCAGCGAGCGCACGGTGAGCGTCTTGGCGAGGCCGGGCACGCCCTCCAGCAGCACGTGGCCGTTTGCCAGCAGCCCGATCAGGAGGCGACGGATCATGTAGCGTTGCCCCACCACCACGCGCCCGATCTCGTCGAGCAAGTCGTCCACGAACGCGCTCTGGCGCTTGATCTTTTCGTTGACGACGGTGATGTCGAAGTCCTTTTCTTCGGATGACGACTCCGGCGTGCGCGCGGCGGGCGGTTCCGTTTCGGCGGACGGCGGAGGAGACGGCTCGTCGTCCTCCGGCGGCGGGGCGTCGTCGTCGGGATCGGTTTCGGAAAGCGGATCGGGCTGGAATGAGGAGTCGGGCATAAAGCGATTGGCGAAGCGCGATTTTCGATTGATGATTCGCCGCATCCGTACGCGAGCAGCGAAAATGTGATTGCAGGGCGAACCTGTGAGTCGACGAGTCTATGAGAGCATATTAGTCACAACGCGCAACGAAAGCGCGGCTCGATTTCGTAAGGTAAAGAACAGAACGGTAACTCGAAACGGGGTTTGAGGAGTGTTTGGGGGGCTTCGCGCTTGCGCGTTGGCGAGTTAGTGCACTTTCGCGTCGCATATTCTCTGTGGCTGAGCAACCTTCGTCCTTCTGACCTGCCGGACTTGCCGACTTGAAAGACCTGATGGACCTTCGATCTGGAGGGAACAAAGCATAGAATTCCTTCCTGTAACGCACGCGGCAGCACGCTCATTTCAAGCAACCTCGCTATGTCCGTTTCGCGCGAACACGTTTTACAGGCGCTCAAGAAGGTTACGCACCCCGAAAAGGAAAAAAACATCGTGCGCCTCAACATGGTCAAGGATCTGACGACCGAGGACGGCGCGGTGTCGTTTACCCTCATCGTGGAGCGGCCCGACACGGCCTTCGCCAAGCAAGCCCAGGCCGCCTGCACGCAGGTCCTCCGCGAGGAGATTGACCCCGACCTGGAGGTGGACGTGGAACTGGACAACGAGATGATTTCGCTGGGCGACGACGTGGGCGTTTCGGGTGGGAGCGGCGATGGCGGCGGCGGCGGCGGGCAGCAAAAACAGCAGCGCCCGCAGCTCGCCGAGAACATGGTGGCCGTCGCCAGCGGCAAGGGCGGCGTGGGCAAGAGCACCGTGGCCGCCAACCTGGCCGTGGGCCTGGCCGAGCAAGGGTACAGCGTGGGCCTCTTGGACAGCGACATCTACGGGCCGAGCATCCCTACCATGTTCGGCGTCGAGAACAAGAAGCCGCGCGTGAATCAGAACAAGCAGATCGTGCCGCTCGAAGCCCACGGCGTGCGGCTGCTTTCGATGGGCTTTCTGGTGGACCAGGAAAAAGCCGTCATCTGGCGCGGGCCGATGGTGACGAACGCGCTTCGGCAGTTCCTGAACGACGCGGCCTGGGGCGAGCTGGAGTACCTGATTCTGGACCTTCCGCCCGGCACCGGCGACGCGCAGCTGACCATCGTGCAGACGGTGCCGCTGACGGGCGCGGTCATCGTCTCCACGCCGCAGGACGTGGCCCTCGCCGACGCGCGCAAGGGCGTCAAGATGTTCGAGAAGGTGGACGTGCCTGTTCTCGGCATGGTCGAGAACATGTCGTACTTTACGCCGCCGGATCTGCCGGATCGCAAGTACTACCTGTTCGGGCGCGGCGGGGCGAAACGGCTGGCGCAAGAGATGGACGTGTCGTTTTTGGGCGAGGTGCCCATCGAGCAGCGGGTGCGCGAGTCCTCCGACGACGGCACACCCATCGTCCTCGACGCGCCGGAAAGCGCCTCCGCCGAGGCGCTGGCGCAGATGGCCGAGCGCACCGACGAGCAAGTCGCCATCCGCAACGCCGATCAGTCTGCCACGCAGAAGGTGGAGATTCTGTATGAGTAGCGGCTTTGCGCAATACGGATCACGCAGCACGGGTTGCAAACTTTTCCATTACTTACTTCGTTGCAGGAGGAAAGCCAAACTTAATCGAAACTCAACCCTCCACCAGCCATGCCTGCCGATACGGACGACCCTTCAGAAGCGAACGGCGACGACCTGTACGATCCCAGCGACGACCCGGCGCTGCACGACGACATCGAGGAAGCGCTCGACAAGATCCGCCCGTACCTGATGGCGGACGGCGGCTCGGTGCGCCTGACGAACGTGACGCCGGATCTGGTGGTGGAGCTGGAGCTTTTGGGTGCGTGCGGCACCTGCCCGATGAGCACGATGACGCTGCGGGCGGGCATCGAGCAGGCGCTCAAGCGCTCCGTGCCCAAAATATCGCGCGTGGAGGCCGTCAACGCGCCGGCGGCGTAGCGGACGGCAGACGGCTGTTTAGACTGGCAGAAGGCGGAGGGCATCCGTTGCGATGTGCCGTGGCGCGTCTTCTCAATTTCGATTCGACTCTTCTCTCCGATGACGACGCCACTCCCCCTGGCGCTGTTCGGCGCTTTTGCCGCCTGGAAGGTCCGCGTGCTCTACCACGCGCGCCTTGAGCGTGATCGCCGCGAGGAGCGCATTTCCGAGCCTATTCTTTCGTGAACGTCGCCTCGCCGCTCGCGCTCTCGAAGAGCACCACGTTGGGATTGACGCCTACCGTGTCGTAGCGCGCAAGGTGGAGCGCGTGCCACGCATCTGTAAGCTGCTTGAAGTGAAACGGCTTTAGTTACCCGCAAACATCCTCCCGAATTCTACGGTTGCTCCGCCGCAAATGCCGGCGCGAAGCGCCACCGGCAGTCGTCGCTGCGTTCGAGCGAGGCCGCCGCGTCGAAGCGCAGGCGCAGCCGCGCCGAGTCGCCCGGCGCGGGCGAGAAGCTGAGCGGCACGCGCATCGTGTCGCCGCCGCCGGCGGTCGTCAGCGGGCCGCCCGCGTTCGGGCCGAAGCGGACGCGCGTATCCCTCATCCGGAAGGAGAGCGTGTCGTAGCGAGCGGGCGGCATCCGCGCCTGAAGCAGCACGCGGCGGCGCGAGGCCGGGTCGGGCGTGACGGCGATCTCGGCGGAGCCGACCCGGTAGGCGCTCGCGGTGTCTGCCGCTGTGTGCAGCGTCACGGCGTCGAGCCGAAAACGGAGCGCGCGCACGTCTTGGTGCAGCGCACTCCCGGTGCGGAACGCGACCGTGACCTGCGCTGCAGCGGGCGGTGCGGTTTCGCTATCGCTGTCGTAGTCAGCGGGCTGAGGCGGTTGCGTGCGCACCGCATCAACCCCGCCGCAGGCCGCCAGGCGGAATGCCAACAGTATGCTTACCGGGAGCATTCGCACGTCGAAGCCGTTTTGCATGACAGGTGTTGAACGTACATTACCGAGCCGTGAGAAAGTGTGTAAATGCAAGTTGTGCCTTACCGAAATGATGTTGCCCCACGACGGCGGACCGCGGACGGCAGACCGCGCCTCATCATGGAACCAATCCTCACAATCCGAGAACGGCGGCCAGCGACGGTCCGCCGTCTGCCGTCTATCGGCTTCTTCGTCACATGCCACACAACTTGGGTAGGACGAACGCGATACTGATCATCGCTCTTCCCGATCTCGCGCATCCTCACGGTGTCGTTGCGGCCCGGCAACCAGCTCTTGTCCACGTCGCTGCAGCTGATACGGAGCGACGCTGGCGAACTATTACACGCTGCTTACCGAAACGCACTTTCTGCGCCCGATGCTGAACTCGCTTCTCGTGAGCGGCGTCGTGACGGCCACGGGCGTGGCGCTGGCCTCCACGGCGGAATACGCCCTGAGCCGCTACCAGTTCGCCGGGCGCGGCTCCATGCTGAAGGGCCTGCTCGTGGCGCAGATGTTTCAGGGGAGCATGACGACGCAGTAGGGCCTCTACGCGGCGGGCGCGCTCCTCGTCTCGATCCCGGTGGTATTGTTGTTTTTGGTGCTGAGCCGTTACCGGCGGGTGGCGGGCCTCACGCTGGGCGCGGTGAAGGGTTGAACGGGCACGACGCTCCTCGCGTGCTCGAACCAACCCGGCGGCGCAACCGTCTAATCGCCGTGCCGCCTTTTCCACCTTTGCCTCCCGCTCCATGCCCGACGCCGAGCACGAACGCGGCCCCGCCCCGGACCTGCGCGCCTCCGACGACACCGAAACGCGCTACCAGGACGCACTCAACCAGTTCGTTACGTTCTGGGGCGAGATGGCCTCCAACTGGGGCATCAACCGCACGATGGCGCAGATCCACGCGCTCTTGTACTGCGCCGAAGAGCCGCTCGACACCGATCAGATCATGGAGCAGCTCGACATCAGCCGGGGCAACGCCAACATGAACCTGCGCTCCCTCATCGACTGGGGCCTGATCGACAAGGTACGCCGGTCGGGGTCGCGCAAGGACTTCTACGAGGCGGAAAAAGACGTGTGGACTATCACCGCGCGGATCATCCGAGAGCGCGAGCACCGAGAGGTGTCGCCGGTGAGGGAGCAGCTTCAAACCTGCCGTGAGACGCTGACGGACGGACGCGAGGACGTTGAGCACTGCGACGACCTCGACGAGCGCGGCGAGCACCTGTGCCGGCGCATTGACAACCTGATTGGCGTGATGGATGTGTTCAACGGCCTCTCGCGCACGCTCCTTCCGTTCGTGCAGCAGCGCAACATCGAGCAGGTCAAGCAATTCATCCGGTTCGCCGAGGCGCTTCAGGAGCAGATGCCTCAGAAAGCAACGGAGCGACGGCAAGACGAGGAGACGGAGAATGGAGGCAATGTGCAAGCGCCGTAACGCGCAAACTGAAAACCCAAAACGACGAACCACGAACCCGAAACCAGCCAACCAGTGAACCGGACCGGCGAGCGCGGGGAGGAGCTGGCAGCGAGCCACTTGCGGGAGGAGGGTCATGAGATCCTGGCGCGCAACTACCGCTTCGGCCGCGCCGAGGTGGACCTGGTGAGCCGCAACGCGGACGAGCTGGTCTTCGTAGAGGTGAAGACGCGGCGCGGGCTGGGCTTCGGACGACCCGAAGAAGCCGTCACGCCCGACAAGCAGGCGCAGCTCACGAAGGCGGCGCGCGGCTATCTCCACGAGCACGACCGGCCGGACGCCGCCTGCCGCTTCGACGTCGTCGCCGTGCTCCTGACGGGCGACGAGCCGCCCACCATCCGGCACTTCCGCGATGCGTTCTGGGCGAAGGAGTGACCGTTACCAAGCCCTGCTTGTCTCGATAAACCACGAAGTCACTCCGATCGCCGCGTCGTCGCCGAACCGTCGGGGTGGCCGATTAGCACCGTCGTCACTTCGCTTAGAAACAGCCCGTGATCCAGCACGCCGGGAATGGCGCGGAGTGCTTCGCTCATGGCTTCGGGATCGTCGATGCCGGCCTCGCTGTCAGCATCCGCCTCGTCGAAATGCGCGTCGATCACCCACAGCCCTTGATCGGTGACGACGGGGCCGTCCTTGCGCTTGCCGGTGCGGAGCGCGGGCCGCCCGCCCAGCCGCTCGATGGCGCGCGTCACCGGCGCACGGGCCATCGGGATGAACTCGACCGGAACGGGCGCTTGCGTGCCGAGGCGGTCCACCTCCTTCGAGGGGTCGACGAGCGCGACAAACCGCTCGGCCTGATGGGCCACGACGCGCTCGCGGGAGTGCGCCGCGCCGCGTCCCTTCACGACGCGCAGCTCCGGGTCCACTTCGTCGGCCCCGTCGAAGGCCAAGTCGAGGCGCGCCGTGCTGTTTTCGACCGACAGATCATCGAATGAGACGAGCGGGATACCGGCCTCGCGCGCGGTGTGCGCTGCTGCCGGCGATGTGGGCACGCCCGCGACGTTTAGCTGCTCACGCTCCACGCGCCGCCCGATGGCGCGCAGCGCGCAGGTGGTGGTGGAGCCGGTGCCGAGGCCCAGCGTCATGCCGTCCTCAACGAGCTGGGCCGCGGCTTGGTCCGCCGCTTCTTTGGCTTCCTGCATAATCAAGTTGCAAGTTTCAGGTTTAGCAAGTTTCAGGTTGTTATAAGAGAACCTTTCAACCTGCAACTTGCAAACTTGCCAACTTGAAACTTATTCGTACCGCAGGCTCTCGATGGGATCCAACCCGGCAGCCTTGTACGCTGGATACGCGCCGAACACGACGGCCATGAACGTCACCATGACGACCGCGCCGAGCGCCCACCACAGCGGGAAGACGACAGTGAGATCGAAGTACACGGCCACGCCGTTGCCGAAGAGCGCGCCGAACGCTACGCCCAGGACGCCCCCGATGAGGCACAGAAAGAACGCCTCCAGCAAAAACTGCCGCAGGATGTCGCGCCGCTTCGCGCCGACGGCCTTGCGCACGCCCACCTCGCGGGTGCGCTCTCGCACTGACACGAGCATGATGTTCATGATGCCGATGCCGGCGGCCAAAAGCGCAATCGCGCCGATGCCCGCGCCGCCAATCGTGAGGACGCGCGTGAACGTGTCGAAGACGCCCCGGATCGAGTCGTTGGTCTGCAAATCGAAGTTATTCTCCTCGCCGGGCGCGACCTGCCGGATGACGCGCATGTGACCGGTTACACGCTCCATCGCCTGCGGAATCTCCGTGATGTCACCGGCGCGCACGCTCACCTGACTGATGTTGCGCCGCGCCTCGCCGTAGATCGAGAAGGCGTAGGAGATCGGCATGAAGACGCGGTTGTCGGGCCGGTAGCCCAGGAAGCTGCCTTTCTCTTTGAGCACGCCGACGACCTCCAGGCGCGCGTTGCCCGCCGTGATCGACTTGCCCAGCGCCGTCTCGTTGGGGAACAGCTCCTCGGCGACGGGCTGGCTGATGAGCGCCACGGGCCGCCCGTAGCGCACGTCCTGCCGCGTTAGCGGGCGACCCTCGTCCAGCTCGTAGCCGAAGTTGCCCAGGAAGTGCTCGTCGGTACCGTAAATCTGGTATTTCGGCTCCGTAGAACGCCCAGAGTAGCTGATCTTCTCGGCCCGGTCGAAGCCTTCCAGCGGGCTGACGGTCAGCTCGCTGCCGCTCATCTCGCGGAGCTGCTGCACCTGATCGTAGGTGATGGGCGGGCGGTACTTCTCGTGCTCCCCGCCCCCGCCGATGCGCGGTCCGTGGCGCGCCACGGTGAACGTGCTCGCCCCCATGAAGCGCAGCGAGTCTTTGAAGTACAGGTCGATCACCTCGACGGCGGTAACGGCAGCGATGATGGCAAACACGCCGATCACCATGCCCAGCAGCGTCAGCGCCGTGCGCGTCTTGTGCGCCCGAAGCGCCGAGGCCGCCATCCGAAAGGCTTCTGTGATGCCCATTTGGTTCGTTCGTTTGCTGGTTTGCGCCGAAACGTCTCTACGGTTTTTTTCGGCGTCTGCGTCAAACGAAGATCCGCATCGCCTTACTCGGTTTGTTTTTTCTCATTCGTACCGCAGCGCCTCGATGGGTTCGGACTTCGCCGCCGACCACGCCGGCCCCAGCCCGAAGAGGAGTCCCACGGCCACGCAGATCCCGAAGGCCAGCACCACCGTGCCGAACGGCAGCGAGGCCGGCACGCCCAGCGCGTTGATGAGCGCCGACACGCCGAACGTGATGCCCACGCCGATGGCCCCGCCCAGCAGGCACACCACCACCGCCTCGATCATGAATTGCAGCATGATCGTGCGCCGCTTCGCGCCGACGGCCTTGCGCAGCCCGATCTCGCTCGTGCGCTCCCGCACCGACACGAACATGATGTTCATGACGCCGATGCCGCCCACCACCAGCGCCAGCGCCGTCAGGAAGATGCCGACGCCGTAGATCGCTTTCTTGACCGGGGCCATCCGCTCGCGGATCGTGTCCTGCTGGTTGATGGCGAAGTTGTCGTCCTCCATCGCGTCCACCTGCCGCGCCGTGCGGATGATGCCGGTCAGCTCGCCCTCGGCGGCCTTCATCTGCTCCGGCGAGCGCACCTTCACCTAGATCTCCACGCCGCCCCAGTCGCAGATGCCGAACTGCCGCTTGAACGTCGAGAACGGCATTAAGACGCGCTTGTCGCGGTTCTCGCCGCCCAGCCCGCGCCCTTTCTTTTCGAGCACGCCGACGACGCGACACGGGTGCTGCCCCACCCGGATCTCTTTGCCCAGCGGCTCGGCAATGGGGAACAGGCCCTTCACCAGCTCCGCGCCGATGACGCAGACGGAGCGCCCGGAGCGCTCGTCGATGTCGTTGAAGAAGCGCCCCGACGCCAGCTTGATGCCCTGCACGCGCCCGTAGCTCGGCGTTACGCCCCGCGTTTCGACCTCCGGCATGTTCTGATTGCCGCGCTGCACGGTCAGGTCGGTGTCCTCGCTGACGGCCACCGCTTGGGCGTGGTCGGAGCGCTCGCGGATCGTCTGGGCCAGTTCCTCGCGGATGGGCGGGCGGTAGACGTAGTTCCACCAGTCCGACTTGGCCCACGGCCACTTCTCCACGTAGAGCACGTCCGCGCCCAGGTCCGAAAGCGATTCGTCGAAGGCGTTCTCCAGCCCGTTGATGACCGTCGCCATCGACGTGACCGAGACGATGCCGATGATGATGCCCAGCGTCGTGAGCACCGAGCGCGTCTTGTTGACCCAGATGGCGCGCAGCGCGATGCGCACTCCTTCCGTGACTTCGAGCAGAAACGTGCGCACTTTTAGGTTGGCTGGTTGGCTGTTGATCGGTTAGCTGGTTTACGATTGGCCGACCGGGGGCTGACTGCCCGTGCCCGGAACATACGCGCGGCGGGAAAACAATGTTACAGGCAACGCGCGAAATCCTGCAGGACACGCGAACGTCTCAAACCAGCATTACCGGGACGCACCGCGCGCGTCTACGTTGAGCGTGCCGGTTACGTTCTGCCCGTCCACGAGGTGCAGCTCATCGGCCATGCCCGCGACGACGCAGGCGTGGTTGGGGACGAGGCGCACGCGGTCGCCCACGCCGAAGGCGGCCCCGCCGGGCACCTTCACCCAGCCGTGCTCCTCGGAGAGCTGCGTGATGCGGGCGTGCGGGTGGCGGCGCATGTGTTGCGCGTTGTAGAGCAGCACGCCGTAACCGTCGGTGCCGTAACCGGTGTCGGTGGTGAGCACCTTCTTGCCCGCGTCTAGGTAGAGCCGCTCCGCGCCGCTGCCGCTGCGTCGCCGGCTAACGACGGTGGTAAACACCGTGAGCGCGCAGTCGTCGAGTGAGGCCGCACCGAGGGCCACCTGCATGGCGTCATAAAAGACATAATTGCCGGGCCGAATTTCGGTGACGCGGAAGCCATTTTCTGTTCGATTCCCAAAGGCGGCCATCGTGGGCGTAGAGCCGACGCTGATTTCCAGTTCGCCGGGCGTCGCGCCGTTCACGCCGGCCTCGCGCAATCGGTTGGCGACGGCGAGCATCCGGTCGCGCTCCTCGCGCGCCACGCGTTGCAACGCTTCAGTTTCGGATTCGTCCTCGGATTGCGGGCCGTGGTAGCCGTGCCCCGCGTGCGTCAGAATGCCAGCGAGGCGAAGCCCCGGCGAGTCGTTGACGAGCCGCGCCAGCTCCACGGCTTCGTCGTCGCTTTCGAAGGGCACGCCCGTGCGGCGGTGGCCCGTGTCGATTTCGAGCAGCACGGGCGCTTCGTGCTCGCGCTCGGCGAAGAAGTCGGACGCGCCCCGGATGCCCTCAGCGGTGTCGACGCAAAACGATACTTCGGCGCGGTCTGTCAGATCGAGCAGGCG
>PXTQ01000016.1 GCA_003022505.1 Bacteroidetes bacterium QS_8_64_10
GTGGGGGATGGGGCGTGCGGTGTGCTCGGCCCCCTCCCGCTCTCCCGATCGCCCATACTCACGTTCAGAAAGGCACGGCCCAAAAAGGTTGCTTCGACGGTCATCATCCAAATTACCGGTTGAAGCTGCAGTAAACGTACAAACTTTCAAACCTCCGCACCCACATACCAAGAAGCTTGCGAACTTGATACCCCCCCCTCTCAGGCCACCGCAGCCGGTTTTCCACGATCACTGTGGATAACCCCACTCTAACGGTGGACGGCGCTGTGGAAACCCTCTTTATAACGCAAGAGGGTTATCCACAATGTGGATAGCTGTGCATAACTTTGTGCACACTCCACAGGTTATCCGCACTTTTCCACAATGTGGACGACTGTGGATAGTGGTCCTCGCATCCGCCACAATCTTCTGTGGATAGCTGTGGAAATGTGAATAACTTCGACCCAAACCCGCCTCACGCGCTCCAGATTGTAGTTACGCAACTGTTAACAACCGTCTCTCTGTGGATAAATCGGGCATTTTAGTCCGAACTGTACACACTCCCGATTCATCGATGTGCATAAACCCGTTTTCCACAAATCCACAACCTCCTACTACTACATCAACAACATTTTATTTAAAAGAACAATAGAGTATAGGCCCTGTGGAGAAAAACGTCCCGTTTCCCACCGATATACTTAACTATACTGGTACGAACTCTATCTGTATTCCGGCAGAGGAATATATTCGCGTATCCATATATGTTCGTGTAAAGCCTTGACGTGCGTGCTCTTGGCGCGTGTGAGCTATCTCCACCGGACCCGCTCAACCGTCCTTCCGTTACTTTGAAACCAGACCGCCCCCCCCCTTGCCGTCGTGCGAATGATCGCTCCGTTTTGCCTCCACCGCCGGAGCGCCTCACCGTCGGGAAGCCCAAATCGCCCGCTTCGGCTGACACTGGCGACGGCGCGCGTGTCGTCTTCGGCAGCAAACTGAACGAACGCCTGCGTACTGCTCGTGGCCGACCCGTGGTGCGGCACCTTTACCACATCGCTTGTCAGTAGCTTCCCGTAGCGCCGCACCAGCCTCCGCTCCGTCCCGCGCTCGATATCTCCGGTGAAGAGAAAGTCCGTCGCGCCGTACGCCACGCGAAGCACCACCGAGGCGTCGTTAGCATTGTCAGTAGAAACACGACGCGAGGGAGCGAGCACCTGCACGCGAACGCGGGGGTCGAGCGCCAGCGTGTCGCCTGCTCGCACGGTGCGGCGCGGCACGCCGAGACTATCGGCAGTGCGGACGGCCTCAGCGTACAGCTCCGACTCATGACCACGCCCGTTGTGGATCACGCGGCCCACCGGCACCGAGCGTAACAGTGCCGGCAGCCCGCCGAGGTGGTCGCTGTGCGCGTGCGTGACGACAACCGCTTCGAGGCGGTCGATGCCGTAGCGCTTCAGGTGCGACTTCACGACACGCGCCCCGCGATCCGTAAACGCCGTGCGCGGCCCCGCGTCGATCAGCACGTGGCGGCCGTTCGGCATTGTAACCAACGCCGCGTCGCCGTGCCCCACGTCGAAGAACACCGTCTCCATGTCCGCACCGGACGATGGGTCGAGCGCGTTTGCGCCGAGTCCGAGCACAGCGAGCAGCAACGCGGCAAGACCGGACCGCCAGCGCCACCGGGGATGCGGCCACCGCGCCACCGTCACGAGAAGCGCCGCCATCACACCGAGCACCCACCCGCTCGTTACGTGCTGCCGGATGGCCGCCCACGCGAACGCCGCGTCGCCCGCTCGCGCCGTCCACAACAGAACCTGCGCGAACAGATCAGCGGCCCCCCCGAACGCCATTCCCGCCGCCGGAATCATCGCTCCCGCGAAGAGCATCAGGAGCACCGCGCCGAGCGTCAACATCGTGGCGGGGATGCCGAGTACGTTCAGCACGAGGCCCGCAAACGAAGCGCGCCCGAAGTGGAACAGCAGCACCGGCATTGTGCCGAGCGTGGCCGCCGCGGACGTCACCACCAGACCGCTCACGTAGCGCGTCACCTCCGAGCGTTTGCACCACGCCGGCATCCATTCTGAAAAGCGCGGCGCGAGCACGATGAGCGCAGCCACCGCCGCAAACGAGAGCTGAAAGCCCACCTCGAAGAGCTGCGTCGGGCGGATCCATAATAAGACGATTGCCGCCACGCCCAGCAGGTTCATCGGACGCGTGCGGCGCTGCAGGAGCATCCCGCCCATCCAGAGCGTCGTCATGAGCGTGGCGCGCACCACCGACGCCGGTGCGTCCGTCACCAGAGCGTAAGTTCCTAGAATCAGCAACGTGAGCGCGGCGCGTCCGATCTCCGCCGGACGGCGCGGCACACCCAGCCGCAGCAGGATCGGGCGAAGCAGTTGAAAGAGCACCATTCCCACCAGCAGCACGTGCAGACCCGATACTGCCAGCAGGTGCATCAGGCCGTGGCGCGCGAAGCGATCCTCGGTGGCCTGCTTCAAGCGGTGACGCTCTCCCAGGACGAGCGCCTGGGCCACGTGGCGGCTTCCGGGCGACGGCACGAACCGATGCACCTGACGCCGGACGTAGCGCCGCACGTCGCGCGTGAGGTGCTCCAGCGCTCCCGGACCATCTGCTTGCATGGCCGTGAGGCTACCCGGTTCATCCGAAACGGTGAAAACTGCGAAGACGCCCTGCCGCCGCAGGTACGCGCCGTAGTCGAAATCCGCCGGATTGCGCCGCACCGGGAGCGGCTTCAGTTCTCCGCGCAGGCGGAGCGCATCGCCCTCGCGCACCACGGGCAACGGCGCGTCTTGCCGTCGCCACTGCGTGACCTGCACGAGGCCGGACGTTCGCGCCGTGTCGTCGCCGCTCGAAATACGCCGCGCCGCGAGCCGGAAGCGCAGCCCGTGCTCGTCGCGTCGGGGCACGCCGCTCACGCGCCCCCACAGCACGGCGCGCTGCTCGCCTCCCTCGGCAGCAACGCGGTGTGCTACTGCGCGAGGCGCCGGGCGCTCAAAGAAAGCAGCATAGCGCACTGCACCAGCACCCGCGAGCAGAAGTGCGACGGCCAGCGTGCGTCCGAGCGGAACGAGCGACACGATCCGGCGCTTCGGCCACGCGGCGAGGGTGATGAGCACGATTCCGGCACTCACCGGCACAGCGGTCCACAACCAAGCGGAAACGCCAGGAGCGGAGCGGGCGGTCAGCACGCCGACGCTAAAGCAAAGCGCTGCCAGCAGAGCGGGAACGGCGCGCCAGGCGAGGGAGCGGTCGGGAGACATGAGCGCAAGCGGCAAACGAAGCAGAGGACGGCTCTACTTCGTTAGACACGTGAGACCGCTGGATATAACGTCGGTAGGTGCAAAGGGGGTAAACGCGAATCAAGAGTAGCACAGAACTGTCTGTCTGGGACCGCCATCGGCACCGGATCCGTCGCCGATGACTTCCAAAAATCAACGACAAAACGTAAAGTTGATGCATTCCATCTCTTGACTCGCATTGTACGTTCGCACGTGCAAACGTACCGAACCTACACACCTCCACACGTACGCACCCCCCCCACAAACCTACGCACTCATCTCAAAGCCCGCCGCTTTGAGTGCGCGGATGCCGCCGTCGAGAGAATGAACATTGCGGTAGCCCATGCGCTGGAGATTGTCGGCGGCAAGGGCCGAGCGAAAGCCGCCGCCGCAATACAACACCATCTCGGTGTCTTTGTCGGGAAACACCTCTTCCACGTCGCGCTCGATGGTGCCCTTGCTGAGATGATGGGCATCCCGTACGTGCTCGTCTTCGTACTCGTGATCCTCACGCACGTCCACCACCTGAAGATCGGGATGGGCCTGCCGGCGCTCGCGGAGCTGATCGGGGTCAAGCTCGCTGATGCGCGTCTTGGCGTCGTCGACGAGTTCGAGAAAGGCGGGGCTATGCTGTTTGGCCATATTCCTGAAGGGCGGGTTGCTTGTTGCCGTTACCGTTGGTAGAGAGCGGGAGGTGCGCCGGCGTCGGCTGCTTGCGGCGCGTGAGGCGTGTCCACGTGCGCTCGGCGAAGCGGTGGAACAGTTTCTTGTAGCGCAGCCAGCCGAAGTGCAGGACGAAGGGCGTCACGTCCTTGCGGTCGCCCAGGCCGGGCAGGTATTCCAGCCCCTTCAGCACGGCGTTGCGCAGGCGCGCAGGCCAGAGGCTGCGCAGCGAGTACGTCAGGCGGTGCGAGTAATACTGGCAGGTGACGTGCTCGAAGTCATCATCGTACTCGGTCATGCCCTTAATAAAATCAAGCTGCGGACTTTGATAGCCCTGCATCCACGGGAGGATGGGAAGCTCCAGGCGGCTCATCGCCATCGCCATGCTCCACTCGCAGCTTTCCTCGCTGCGGCCGTCGTCGTTGAGGCGGCTGCGGAAGTGCGTCTCGTCGCGGCGGTCCAGGTAGCGCTGCGAGGTCTCGCAGACCTGCTGCGCCAGCCCGCGATTGCTGCTGTAAATCATGCCGGCCTGCACGCGCGGCAGGTGCGTCAGGCCGAAGCGCCGGAGCGTGCGCCTGCGCCGGTTCAGCAGCACGTCGAGCGCCACGCGCGGCCCCTTCGGACCGCCAAAAAAGAAGTCGGCGCGCTCCAGGCCCGTCGCCGTGAAACGGTAGGCGGCCAGCTTCTTCCAGAGCGGATCGGGGTCGCGGCACCACACCACGTCGGTGTCGATATAGAGGGACCGTTCGAACGGCATGAAGCTGTGCAGGTGGTGCTTGAAGCCCACGATGGAGCGGTTTTTGGCGGGCAGCGGACCGATGTACTGAAACAGGCGGTCCAGGCCGTGCTCTTCGAGGAGTGTGCGGTGGTGACGCGGGCAGTAGAGCGCCACGGGCCGCTCGGTGTCGTAGCGGCGCAGCGTAGTGACGGACGCCACCGCGTGGTGCAGGTAGCGCTCGGAGCCGAACGAATGGAGAACGTAGCCTTGCGTGGGCGTGGTGGCCATAGTGCGGTGAGACGGCGTTTGGTGAACGGTACAGCCGCCTCTGCTCGAACGACGACGCGCTGCCCGCAGGCGCATCGTCAGTGTGCGTCTGCGGCTGTCAGCTATTTTTGTTGATCTTGTTGAGCTTGTTGCGGAGGCTCTTCATGAGCACGGAGAAGCCGTGCCTGCGCACCACGTTCTGAAACGAGCGCGCATAGCCCTCCGCCGTGCTCACGTCGTCGAGGATGATGTCGTGCGCTTTCCAGGCGTCGGCCTCGTCGTCGTAGCCGAGCGTGTACTCCACCTTCGTCGGCACGTCTTTGTAGACCGTAGTGGTGAGCACGTAGGCGCTGTCGCCGGTCACGTCGATCTGCTCGTAGGTTACGTCCGAGCGGTATACGTTCAGGTCGGAGAGGCTTTGCCGGCGCACGATGCGGCTAAAGACGGTCGCGAACGTGTCGCGCTGGGCGGGCGAGAGGTCCTGCCAGTGCGGGCCGAGTGCGGTCCGGCCCATCGCCCGGAAGTTGATGACGCCGTTGATCAGGTCCATCAGCTTGTCGCGCTGCTCGTCGGTAAACGACTCTTTGTCGCCGAGCACGTTTTTGATCTGGCGGTCGCGCTCTTCGAGAAGCCGGCGGATGTCGTTGCTGTCGGCGTCGGACGAGGACTGCGCCTGCGCCGCGCTCGCAAAGGAGCCGGCGGCAAGCAAGAGAGCGGCGAAAAGAAGCGTGAAACGTTTCATGGCAAATGGGTCAATGATGAGAGCGTAAAAGCGAAAACGCTGATTCACTTTTACGAGTCATCAACAAGCGTGCCGGATCGAGCGCGGCGGGCCAGTACGCCCGTCACGCGCAGCAATTTGAGGACGGCGACGTTATAGGCTTTGACGGTTTCATAGTAGCTGGCTTGAAGCTCCAGATTTCGGCGCACGGCCTTCACCAGATTTTCGGTGTCGCTGTCGGGCAGATCCAGGTCGAAGCTGACCTGCTCGGTGCGCAGCCATTCTTTGCTGATCGTAAGCGACGTGTCGCGTGCCTGGACGGCGGTCCGCTTCGCAACCACCTCGCGGTACGCTTCTTCGGTTTCGGCGAGAGCGAGCTGGCGAGCGGCTTCTTGCTGGTAGCGCACCTCGTTGCGCTGGGCCTCGGCCTGCTCGACCTTCGCTTCCGTCTGAAAAAAGTTGAGCTGTTGCCGGAAGCCCAGACCCGCGCGCAGGCTGCTGCCGAGGTAGTTGTCGCTGATGTAGGCGTTCTCTTGCTTGTACCGCCCGGCGGCGTAGCGCGCCCCGCCGTCTACGCGCAAAAAGAGCTTCGGGTAATAGTCGGAACGCGCCACTTCCACCTGTGCGTTGCGTGCGGCGAGGCCCGCCTCGGCCTGCTCGATCTCCGGGCGGTTTGCCAGCGCCAGATCCAGGTAGTGCCGGAGCGACCTGAGGTCGAAGTCGAGCGGCTGCAGTACGGGTGCTTCCGGCAGGGGGAGCGTGCTGTCGGGCAGGAAGAGCTGCCGCCGAAGTCCCATGCGGGCCGTCTTGCGGCGCTGCGTTACCTGCACGAGGCGCCGCCGGTACTCCTGCTCGGTGAGGCGCACCTGAAAGAGGTCGGCTTGATCGACGTCGGTGGCGGTGGTGTCTTGCAGCAGCTCGTTGATCTGCGACTTCGCGCGCTCCACGATGCTGCCGGTCTCCTCGGCGATGCGGTACAGCTCTTCGGCCAGGAGCACGTTGTAATACAATTCGCCCGTGCGGAAAGCCACCTCCAGCGCCTTCGAGCGCGTCTTGGCGGCCTCTACGGCGATGCCGTGCTCGGCGGCGTCGATGTTGCCGCTCAGCTCGCCCCACGTCCAGATCGGCTGGAGCGCCTCGTACTCGATCTGATTGTAGGGGCGCGGGTCCGTCCAGTCGTTGTCCACCTCCGGTTCGAGATACAGTTCATCCTTCGGAGCGCCGGAGGGCACGCCTTCCAGCCCCGGCGCGGCGGCGTGACCGGTGGTGGTCTGAAATTCAGTGAGAAACCGGCTGGCGCGCGCCTGACTGTACCGCGCCTCGGCGTAATTTTGCTGTGCTTCGTTCACGTCAATCTCCGGGCTGACCTTCAGGGAGCGCCGGATGGCCGCTTCGGCGGTGACGGCCAGTGTATCGTCTTGCGCGAAGGCTCCTTGCATCGGTCCGGTAAGCAGCGAAAACAAAACGAGCAGCAGGCAATGCCGCATGGAGGTGGAAACTACGTGATGAAAACTGCAACGTGCTGGGCGCGTGCGACGGCGGATAAGAAAGCGGGTCGCCCATACGATTGCACACCTGTAAGCCGCGCGGAGCGACGCAAAAGTAACGCGCTTTCTCATCTTCACGTGCAATTGGCAAATCTGTACGTCGGGTTTGCTTGAAGGAAGCTAAACCTTTTCCGGTGTTTGACACTCCGAGGACCGGCTCCTTTCATGCAAAAGTGCCCAAACGCCAAACGCGTAAACGCGCTAACACGGCACACGCAAAACGCCAAAAACGCCATGCCAGCCAGCGAAGGCCCGCAAAAGATCGGCGACGTGCTCGGCGACGTGATCGACGAGTTGGGCATCCGGCGGGAGCTGGACGAGGCGCGGGTCGTGGAGACGTGGGCGACTATCGCCGGCCCGCAAATCAACGGCGTCACCGAGTCGGCCTGGGTGAACCGCCAGACGCTCTACGTCAAGCTTACCTCGGCGGCCTGGCGGCAAGAACTCACGATGCGGCGCAGCGACTGGCGCGACCGCCTCAACGACGAACTCGGCTCCGAACTCGTCGAAAAGATCGTGTTTCGGTGAGGCTGGTTTCAAGTTGACAAGTTACAAGTTGCAAGTTTTTTCGGAATACAAGCAACTTGCTAACTTGCAACCTGCTAACCTGTAAACCTTCGAAATCCGACCGACGTGTTGTGCCCGCCGAAGCCGAAGGAGTTGGAGAGAGCCACGTCCACGGTGCGCTCTTGCGGCTCGTTGAACGTGTAGTTCAGATCGCACTCCGGATCGTCTTCCTCGAAGTTGATCGTCGGCGGCACGGCGTCGTGCTCGATGGCCTTGATGGCGGCAATGGCCTCGATAGCGCCCGCCGCGCCGAGCAGGTGCCCCGTCATGCTCTTCGTCGAAGAGACATTCATCTCGTAGGCGTGGTCGCCGAAGACACGCTTCACGGCCTTCGTCTCGGCCAAGTCGCCGAGCTGCGTAGAGGTGCCGTGCATGTTCAGGTAATCCACGTCCTCGGCCTCGATGTCGGCGTCGCGCAGGATGTTGTTCATCGCCAGGGCCGCGCCGTCGCCGTCAGGGTCGGGCGCGGTGACGTGGTGCGCGTCGGCGCTCATGCCCAGACCCACGATCTCGGCGTAGACGTCCGCCCCGCGCTCGCGGGCGCTTTCCAAGCTCTCCAGGATGAGCGCGCCGCCGCCGTCGCCCATCACGAAGCCGTCACGCCCGGCATCGAACGGGCGGCTGGCGCCGGCCGGGTCGTCATTGCGCGTCGAGAGGGCGCGCATGGCGCTGAAGCCGCTCACGCCCAGCTCCGAGACGCACGCCTCCGCGCCGCCGCAGAGAGCGCGATCCGCCTGGCCGCGCTGGATCAGCATGAAGGCGTCGCCGATGTTGTTGTTGCCGGTGGCGCAGGCTGACACAATACAGTAGTTCGGCCCCCGGAAGTCGTACCGCATCGAGAGGTGGCCGGGCGCAATATCCGGAATGAGCATCGGGATAAAGAACGGCGAGAGGTGGCGCGGCCCGCCCTCGATGTAGTTGCCCGTTTGCTCGTGGAACGTCTGCATCCCGCCGATGCCGCTGCCGAAGATGACCGCCGTGCGGTCTTTGGCCTCACGCGGCATGTCGTCAGGATCCAGCCCGGCGTCGTCGAGCGCCTGATCGGCCACGGCCACGGCGTAGTGGCTGAACGAATCCATCCGCTTGGCCTCCTTCGGCTCCAGGTGGTCGTGCGGGTCGAAGGCCTCCGGGAGCTGGCAGGCGAACTTCGTGCGGAAGTTCGTCGTGTCGAAGTTGGTGATGGTGGCGGCGCCGCTTTCCGAACGCATCATAGCGTCCCAGTAGGCGTCAGCGGAAAGCCCGATGGGCGTGACGGCGCCCATACCCGTTACCACCACCCGGCGGCGCGATCCGTTCGGCATAGAGCAAGGCCCGAGATGAGCGAGAAAGAAAAAGAAACCCGACCGGCTCGCAGGCCGGGGCGGGCCGTATATATCAGCGTCAGGCCTGGCTGGTTTCCTGTTCGAGGTAATCGATGGCGTCGCCCACCGTGGCGATCTGCTCGGCGTCCTCGTCCGGGATGGTGATGTCGAACTCCTTTTCAAACTCCATGATGAGTTCGACGGTATCGAGGGAGTCGGCACCGAGATCGTTGGTGAACGAGGCGTCGCGGGTGATGTCGGATTCGTCGACGCCCAGCTTTTCGACGATGATGGACGTGACTTGAGCTTCGAGGTCGTTAGCCATGACTTGGTTGTGAGGCGTTGGCAAAATGAAAGTAAAAGAAGGGCGTTCTCTCGTGCGGATCGCCCATTCGCAACGGCGCAAAGTACGACTGACCGCCGGTAGAAGCAACGCCCGCCCCCGATTAACCGGCCGTACCAAACCCCTGAAGACGCGTTCGGCCCACGGGCCGGGCATGAGCACGCGCGTCCCGTCCGGCGAG
>PXTQ01000017.1 GCA_003022505.1 Bacteroidetes bacterium QS_8_64_10
CCGTCGCGGCGCTCGACGCCATCCTGCCAGACGTGGATCTGGTGCTCGTGATGTCGGTCAATCCGGGCTTCGGCGGACAGGCGTTTCTGCCGCGCACGCTGGAGCGGCTGCGCGATCTGCGCGGTCGCCTGAGCCGCCTCGGCGCGGGGGCGCGCCTGGAGGTGGACGGCGGCATCGGGCCGGAGAACGCGCGCGAGGTCGTCGACGCCGGCGCGGACGTGCTCGTAGCGGGCAGCGCCGTGTTCGGCGGCGAGCAGCCCGTGACTGACAGCGTAGAGGCTTTCCACGAGGCGCTCGCGTTAAAAGCCTGAGAGCCTACGAGTCTATGAATCCATGAGTCTGTGAGACGAAGAATCTGCGCTCACAATCTCGACTCCTCGTCTCATAGGCTCTTTGCCATGATTCTCCCATTCCGCGCTTCGTCTTCTCCCCTGCGCTGCGTATGTTGATGTTCACTGACTGCAAGGTGCGTTGAAGGCGTAGATCATTCTTTGCGAACTCCGCGTTCCTTGGGGTAATTCTGTATTCGCAAATCGAAACTCGCCAATCGAAACGGGGCTATGAGTACAAAGGACGATTTCGTCTGCTTGATAACGGGCGCGAGTTCGGGTATCGGCAGAGCCGCCGCCCTGAAGCTGGCCGAAGAAGGCGCGCGCCTCATTCTCGTGAATCGCAGCGAGGAACGCGGCGAGGACGCGCGGCGCGAGATTATCGAGCAGAGCGACAACGAAGAGGTGCAGCTGTTTCCAACCGACCTGGCGCGCCAGCGCGAGGTGCGCGAGCTGGCGCGCATCGTGCGAAGCCGCTACGACCGCCTCGATGTTCTGATTAACAACGCGGGCGTCTACCTCGAGGAAGGCACGCTCACCGAGGACGGCATCGAGAAGACGTTCGCCGTCAACCACCTGTCGCACTTTCTGCTGACGAACCTGCTGCTGGATCTCATTAAGGAGAGCGCCCCCGCGCGCATCATCAACGTCAGCTCGAACGCGCACCGGGGCGTCGACGAGATCGACGAGGACTCGCTGCGCGGCCCTCCCTACAACGGCCTGAAAGCCTACGCGCAGTCGAAACTGGCGAACGTGCTCTTCACCTGCGCCCTGGCTAATCGGCTGGAGGGCACGGGCGTGACGGCCAACGCCGTGAATCCGGGCATGGTGGCGTCGGGCTTTTGGAAAAACAAGAGCAACATCCTGGGCCGCGTCATGCAATTCTTTCAGCCCTTCATGGCCGACGCGGACGAAAGCGGTGAGGCGCTGCGCTACTTGGCCGTTTCGCCGGAGTTCGACGACGTGAGCGGGAAGTATTTCGACAAAAAGAGCGAGGCTGATCCGTCCAGCGCCTGTCGTGTGGGAGCGAACGCGAGTCGGCTTTGGGAGCTGAGCGAAGAGATGACAGGGCTCGCCTGATTTTTGGATTTTGGATTGAGGATTTGGGATTTTGCACGTCAGGTGTATGACCTGTCACCAATCCAAAGTCGAAAATCGAAAACTCCAGATCCAAAATCGTTTCCGTCGCGCTGCCGCTGCCCCTGGAGCAGACGTACGCCTACCGCGTGCCGCCGGCGATGCAACCCGACGCCCGCGCCGGATGCCGCGTGCGCGTCCCGTTCGGCCCGCAGACCGACGCCGAGCCGCCCGACGGCGTCTCGCTCAAGGACGTGCTGGACGTCATCGACACGGACCGCCCTGCGCTCACCGGCGAGCTACTTAACCTCACGCGCTGGATGGCAAATTATTATGTTTGCGCCTGGGGCGAGGCCGCGAAGGCCGCGCTCCCACCCGCAGGCGAGAATCCGAAGACGGCCTATCACCTGCGCCTCACCGCCGACGGCGCTTCCGCCGATGCGCTCAAGGAACAGCTTCGCGGCCACAGGCAGCGCGCCGTCATCGACGCGCTGTTTTCGTATCTTGACGAGGGCGAGCCGACACCGCTTCAGGCCGACGTGAAGGCGCGCACCGAGGCTCCCGCCTCCACCATCGCCAGCCTCGTCGAGAAGGGCATGATCGAGCGCTTCGAGCAAGAGATCAAGCGCTCGCCTTTCGCCGACGTTGCGCCGCCCGACGACCCGCCGCAGCACTCGTTTTACCCGGCGCAGGAGCGCGCCTTCGAGCAGATCCGCAAGCCGATCAGCGAAGAGCGCTACCGGACGTTTCTCTTGCACGGCGTCACGGGCAGCGGCAAGACAGCTGTCTACATTGAACGCGGGCGAGCGCTACGACGCCTGGCGGCAGCTGCGGGCGGGCGAGCGCCGCATCGTGATCGGGCCGCGCTCGGCGGTGCTCGCGCCGCTACGCGACGTGGGCCTGATCGTGGTGGACGAGGAGCACGAGACGAGCTACAAGCAGTTCGACCCCGCGCCGCGCTACCACGCCCGCGACGTGGCGGTAATGCGCGCCCGGCAGGCCGGGGCCGCCTGCGTGCTCGGCTCCGCCACGCCCAGCCTGGAGAGCACGATGAACGCGCACCGCGAAAAATATACGCGACTGGAGATGCCGGAGCGCGTCCCGGCGCTCAAAGGCGAACTGCCGGAGGTCCAAATTATAGACCTGACGAAGGAGCGCAAGAAGCGGCAGCTCGCGGGCGGCGTGCTCTCGAAGCCGTTGCGCGATGGCATCCGCAAGCGGCTGGGGCGCGACGAGCAG
The DNA here is from genome assembly GCA_003022505.1 of Bacteroidetes bacterium QS_8_64_10. Lineage (GTDB taxonomy): Bacteria > Bacteroidota > Rhodothermia > Rhodothermales > Salinibacteraceae > PXTQ01. The sequence goes on from PXTQ01000017.1 coordinate 2,646, forward strand.
ACTATTCTTTTGCAAAACCGACGCGGCTACGCCCCCATCGTGGAGTGCGCGGACTGCGGCTTCTCGCCCACGTGCGGCGACTGCTCCGTCACGCTCACGTTCCACAAGAGCGGAGGGCGGGGCCTGCGCTGCCACTACTGCGGCAAAAAGCGCCGCTTCCCGCGCGAGTGCCCCTCGTGCGGCGGCTCGATGGAACGCCTCGGCACAGGCACGCAGCGCGTGGTCGAGGAGCTGGAGAAGGCCTTCCCGGAGGCGAGCGTCACGCGCATGGACCGCGACGCCACGCGCCGCAAGGACGCGCACCGCCGCATCCTCAACGAATTCGGCAGCGGCGAGGCCGACGTGCTCGTCGGCACGCAGATGGTGGCAAAAGGCCTCGACTTTCACCGCGTGACGCTGGTGGGCGTCGTGAACGCGGACGCGGGCCTGCTGATGCCCGACTTCCGCGCCACTGAGCACACGTTTCAACTGCTGACGCAGGTAGCGGGCCGGGCGGGCCGCGCCGACCTGCGCGGCGAGGTGCTCTTGCAGACGCGCAACCCGAAGAGTCCGACGCTCCAGCACGCGCTCTCGCACGACTACAAGAGCTTTGCGCGCCACGCCCTGCGCGAGCGCCGCGCGCTCCGGTATCCGCCGTTCGGACGCATCGCCGCCGTCGAGTTTCGTGGGCCGGGCAAAAAGAAAGCGAAGCGCATCGGGCGGCAGTGGACGGCGGAGGCCGAGCGGCGCACCGAGCAGATCGACGTGATCGGGCCGGAGCCTGCACTCGTCGAGCGCGTGAAGCGCAACTACCGGTTTCGCACGATCCTGAAGGCTGCGCGCTCCGTGCTGCCGGGTCGCATCCAGCGCCTGCTGCGCGCCGCCACCGACGCCGCCGGCTCCGTGCCGAACGGCTACCGCCTCGCCATCGACGTAGACGCCGCCCGGCTGACGTGACTTCGGGACGGCGGGCGGCAGTACGGTACTCACAAATGCTTTTCGACCGGAGATACTGTTCTATGGATAAGGTGGAAAAAGATGAAGAGCGCGAGCATCGAATCACGATGGAGGCCATCGTGGATTGCTACGGTCCCGAAGAGCGGCTGTCGGGATGGTACTGCTACCTCGACGACCGCCTGGCCTTCCCCTTCAAAGCTCGTTGCACGAAAGAGCATCTCGTCTCGCCGCTGCGTGAAGGAGACGAAGTAGAAGCAATCGGCATGGCGGACATAGATGATTGTGGGAACCGGATGTTCGTCGTGGTGGAGTGGATGGACCGCTCGATGGGCGTACCGCTGTCGCAGGTGGCTG
>PXTQ01000018.1 GCA_003022505.1 Bacteroidetes bacterium QS_8_64_10
CGACGCGACGGCCCAGCACGTCGTAGACCGCCAGCGTCACGCGCGAGGAGCGGTCGAGCACGAACGGAACGCGAGTGACGCGCCGCACCGGATTCGGATAGACCGGCGCGAGCCGAGGGCTGCCGGGGCTGTCGCCGCGCCCGGCCACGCCCGACCCAACCGGTCTCGTGACGCGGAGCGTCGCCACGAGGTTGGCATTGTCGGTTTCCTCTTCACCGCAACTCTCGCAGGCAAACGTAAAGTAGCCCGTCGTGTCCGCCGACGAGCGCGCCAGAAACGTGCGAGCCGGAAAGTAAGCGTCATCTTCGCCGCCGGCGGAGCCGTCGTCGAGTACGAACTGCACGCTCGCCCGGTCTTCGGCCAGCACGTCGAACTCCACGATGTAATCCACGGTGTCGATCACCGCCGCATCAAAGACGACTGCGTTGAAGACGCCCGGCTCCAGCGACGACAGCGGCACCGTCACCGAGTCGCGGTAGGAGCGCGGCACGATGACGGCTTCGTCCGTGCCCGCACCACTCACCGCCGTGGTGTCGGTGAGACGGATGCGCAGGCGGCCTTCCCCGCGAACCGGCGACCGGTTCTGCCCGCTCGAGTCGTTGATGGCGAAAAACACCGAGTCGAGCGTGCCGGTGAGCGGCGGCGAGAAGCGCAACGTAAGACGTTCACCGTCGGACCGCAACGGGTAGTAGTACGCCGCCTGCGTCGTGTCGAAGTAGCTGACGTAGCGCGACGTGTCGGGTCGGGCGAGTGCCGGAACCGCCGTTTCAGCGGAGCGCATAGAAATGTTCTGCGTCTGCGCCTTGCCGGGCGGCGCGGCGAGCGCGAGAGCCAGCAGAACGATGACACCGAGGAATTTACGACGCATGGACTGGGTAAATAAATTGCTGGTCGTCTTATTTTGCGCGAAAGAAGATTGGGAGATGAAGGGAAGGTTGGGGCGGCCAAAGCCTGTTTGCGCGCTCCATCGCTCTTATACCGAATCCAACTGATGATGTCGCCATCGTTTTTCACCGGATGTGGAGCGACACAGCGCGCTGCGTCGTTACGTCAAAATTAGAACTCTCGCATCCCGACACAGGCATTTGGATTCGGTATTACTTTCCATTCCTATCAATCCCATCCCCCTATCGTTTTTGAAAGCTGTTTCCCGCCATATGTAATTCAGGCTCAGCGCACTTCCTGAAACAGCGCCCCTTCGAGCGTAAGTCCGGGGCCGAACGCCATCGCCACACCGTTCCTGAGATGATCCTCCCCGTTTCGGCGGCGATCCAGAAAGCGCTTCAGCACGAACAGAATGGTCGGCGAACTCATGTTGCCGTAGAGCCGCAGGATCTCCAGGCTATCGTGCACCTCCTTGTCCGCGAGATTCAGAATCGCCTGCGCCTTCTCGACGATGGCGCGCCCGCCGGGATGAATCGCCCAGAAATCGATGGCGTTTCGGTCAAGGTCGTGCGGGTGCAGGAGCGCGCCGAGGTAGTTCGGTAGCAACTGCGAGACGGTGTCGGGCACGCTCGGCGCGAGGCCCATCAGAAAGCCCGTATCGCCGATCTCCCAGGTCATGTCGCCCATCGAGTCGTCGTCGAGCACCGTGTGATTGCCCGCGTACGCCAGTTCGCCCTGCGCCTCCTCGTCGGAGCGCTCCGCGAGGACCGCCGCCGCCGCGCCGTCGGCAAACAGCCCGTTCACGATGGCGCTTTCGAGCGAGTCGTCCACCTGAAAGTGCAGCGTGCAGAGTTCGGCGCAGACGAGCAGGACGCGCGCTCCGGGCGTGCTCTGGCAGAAGCCGTGCGCCGCGCGCAGCCCATTAAAAGCAGCATAGCAGCCCATGAAGCCGACGACGGTGCGTTGCGTGTCGGGTGGGAGGCCGAGCCGCCGCACCAGTTCGATGTCGAGGCCGGGCGCGAAGAAGCCCGTACAACTGACCACGACGACGTGCGTGATGTCGTCGGGCGGCGCATCGGCCTGATCGAGCGCGTCGCCGGCCACGCGCTCGGCGAGCGGCACCACGGCCTCGCGGTACTTGCGGTTGCGCTCGGCGGTGGAGGGCGCGGGCGAGAGCGCCCAGTTCTTCGGGTAGAACGTAAAGTCCTCCGGCTCGCGCCCGTAGTCCTCGACGCACGAGTACCGGTAGTCGATGCCGGAGCGCCGGTAGATAGCCGGCAGCCGGTTTTTGACCGGATCGGGTAGCCCCTCGATCTGCTGCATGAAGGCCGCCGCCTCCATCTGCGGCTTCTTGAGCGGCGGGTTGCCCGTGGCGATGGCCTCGAGGATGGTGGGCATGGGGCGCTGCGCGCGTGTGGACGTGTGAAGGTGTGTGAAGCTGTTTGGCAAATCGGTCAAGGGCTGCGCGTGCGCCTTGCACGCCCATCAGCCTCCTCCCTCGGCTCGTAGCGCGGCTACGCGCCTCTGGAGTCGTGGTCTGCTGAATGCGCAGTTCGCTACGCTCGCTTTCTTTCCGCTCACCAAACAGGTTCCGTATGTGTGAAAAGTATAATACGGGATGACAAGTCTATCAGGTCCAGCAAGTCCAGCTGGTCTTTCAGACTTGCCGAACGCCAAACACGAAACATCCAAACGCGCCACTAAACACGCCAACGCTATCGACGCCAGAACGCCGGTACGAACAGCAGGAGCACCGTGAAGATTTCCAGCCGTCCGGCCATCATCATAAGCGCCAGCAACCACTTGCCGATCATGGGAACGTGGGCGTAGTTTTCGGTGGGGCCGAAGGTGCCCCAGGCCGGCCCGATGTTGCCGATGCAGGCGAGCGTGGCTCCAATAGAGCTGAGCAGCCATGCTCGGCCCGGTGAAAACCGTCATTTCGTAACATACAGGACCACTTCCCGGAGTGCAACGCAGGGCAATCGCAGTAAAATCACTTTACTAAGAAAATGGTGCTGGTGAAGTGAGAGTTACCTGCTCTTACTGATCCGTGAGCGGATTGCTAAAATCGATGAAGCGAAGCTCCCAAGATGTATCCGGGCCAACAAAGCACCTCCTGGAAAAAAGCGAAAGGAGAGACGAGCGAAGCGACTCACGTAGTAAAAGGGGCGACGAGCGCTCACATTCCTCTTTCGCTTTTCGCCTTTCTCTAACGCTCTACGTTCCATTACGACTACTCTCCTTTTGGCGGGCCAATGTTTAGAAACCCATGCTCGCCTCAGTAACCTCGTCATTCGCCATCCGCAACGACCGTCACCTCGCCCGCGTGGAAGGTGCGCCGCCCGCTCGCCGTTTCCAGCACGAGCGCGCCCGTCTCACTGACGCCGTGCAACGTGCCGCCGGCTTCAGCGGATCCATCGGCGGTGCGCACGGTCAACTCGTCGCCGCATCCTGCGAGGCGCGCCTCGTAAGCTTCGCGGACGGAAGCCCCCTCGTCGCATCGGAGCGCGTCGTAGCGTTTCTCTAATTGGCGCAACAGATCGGCCAGGAGTGGCGCGCGCGAGACGGGACGCCCGCCCTCCAGTAGCAGCGACGTGGCGCGCCCGGCCAGTTCGTCCGGGAAAACCTCTTGGTTGACGTTCAGCCCGACGCCCAGCACCACCGGCCCCGGCGAGGTACCCTTCGACGACGATTCGAGCAACATCCCGCAGCATTTTCGTCCGCCGACGAGCACGTCGTTGGGCCACTTGATGGCTGGCTGGTGCGGGAGGCAGGCCGCTATCGCGTCTGTCACAGCGACGCCCGCTGCCAGCGTGATGAGCGAAAGGCCCTCCGCTGGCAGGTCGGGGCGCAGCACGACCGAGAACAGCAGGTTGCGCCCCGATGCGTCGTTCCAGCTTCGTCCCAGCCGCCCGCACCCGGCGGTCTGGTGTTCAGCCACGACGAGGCTGCCTTCCGGCGCGCCCTCTCGCGTCCAGGTCATGGCCTGTCGATTCGTAGAACCCGTCTCCTGATAGCCGCGCGCCGGGCGACCCAGGCGCTCCGTGCGAAGGTGACGGTGAAGGTCGTCGAGAAGCGGAAGATGGGTCATACCGTACCGTCAAGTCTGTTCTTTTCATGTTTCTGCTTTTCCGTTTCCGACGCGGCTGACGAGGGGCGAACTAACGAATTACGGTGAACGCTTTGTTGCGCCGAGCGAGCAAAAGCGTATCACGAACGGGACAGCGCCGTTCATCACAGTGCACGGACAAGAAACTTGACCGTGACAAACCGCGCTGGAACGATTATTGTTTTCGTTACAAAAACTGAAAGCGAACGATCAAACTGTTCAAAAATCGGTGTTCGTTTTGGTCGGTCGCAGCATGGCAGTTTTTCAGCAAGCACGGGGGCCGCGTCGTAATGCAACGGATAATCGGAATCCTTCTTCTCGGAGGCGCGCTGCTCGCAAGCGGGCCGGCACATGGTCAGGTCCGCGGGATGCGCCAGTCGTCGGCGGAGCAGGCGTCGCCGGTGCGTCAGCCGCGCTCCCCGGAGGTAAAGACGCAGTTGGACCGGGCGCGCACGGCGTTCGAGAGCGGGGCGAGCATGATGGAAGCGAAGGTGCGTGTGGATCGCGTGCTCAAGAAGCATCCCGACGACGTGGCTGCGCGCAAGCTCCGGGCGCAGGTCTTGCTCGCGCTGAATCGCCCGGCCGGGGCGCTCGCCGATGCCCGTCGCGCCGCAAAGCTTACCCCGCAGGACGGCGAGGCGCACCTGCTGATGGCCGAAGCCGCCGGCCTCGAAGGCGACACCACGACGGCCCGCCGCGCGCTCGAACGCGCTGCTGATCGGGTGGCCGACGAAGCGTCCCTGCACGTGCGGCTCGCCTGGACCGCCACGCACCTCGGCCTGCTCAACCGGGCGGAAGCCTACGCGCGTACGGCCCTGGCGCTGAACTCGTCGCTCGCCAACGCTTACTATCAGCTCGCGCGTGTCTTCGTGCGGAAAGAGCAGTCCGGCGACGCCGCCATGATCCTAAAGCGCGGCTTCGAGTCGTCGCTGCTCGACCCGATTGCCGTGCGGCAAGACTCGCTCCTGCACCGCCTCACCGATCACGAGCGCCTGCAAGAGCATATTGAGTAGTAAGCGCCTGAGCAAAAATGATCCGATATCTCGTCCGACAGACGAGCCGCAGGCGACTCACGTAGCGTAGCGAAGTAAACGACGATTGACGAATTTTGAACGTTTGCGCGGTCGTCGGTCGGCCGTGGTCCGTCGTCAAGGGCCGCAGTCGTTTTGCGGACCCACTTACTTACTACGGGCTTGAACGACGCGCGGCGTAGTTTGTGAACGAAGACGACGTGCGGAAGGCGCGCTCGTCCAGCACCGGCACGTCGAGGCGCGTTGTGAAGCGCGTGGAGGCGGGCACCCACGCCGTGTTCACCCTCTGTTGGGCGCGGTTCATGTGGAGACGACCGTTAGGGGTCGATTTTGTCTTGTGCAGTGGACCGTCAATATAGGTAGGCTGGAGAAATACGCGAAGGCGGCTCGTCTCGTCGAGCAGCAGCGAGCGGCTTTGTCGCTTCAGGCGCACGCCCACGAGTTGATCGGTGGCCCGATCCACGTACAGCCGGGCGCGCTTGACGGCCTGCTCGCCGGCAGCGCTCGGACGCGGCTCGATGGCGACGATGCGGGCGCTCCGTCCACCCAGCAGCGTGTCGCCGGCGAGCCGGTAGCGGAACGACTCGCGGCTTCGCCTGGCAAGGTACGGCGGTTCTTCGTCGATGATCTGCCGTCCCATGTTCTCCACGTCGGCGCGCAGGTCGCCCCGGTCCGCGAAATTACCCAGCCAGCCGAGATCGAACGCGCCCGACGAGTCGGCGCGCTCAACCTGCACGGTGCGTTCACCGCCCCGATAGCCGTAGCGGATCACACGCGAGCGCCGGGCCGAGGGAGCGCCGCCGTCCACACCGAGTTGCACGGTGCGGAGGCGGCGCGTGAACGTATAGCTCTTCAGGTTGCCGAACGCGCCGCGAAACACGTCTTGACGCAGCGAGTCCAGCACGGTGAGGGCGGCCTGCCGGGTATCCGAAGCGGGAGCGCGGGCGTCCTGCGGCTGATCGCTCGCGCAGCCTGCGGCCAGGAGCACGACGAGCCACCCAGAAGCGATGAAGCAGGACCTCGCCGCAAACGGTACGTCAGGCAAAAATGAACGCACGGAAGACAGTCGGGTACGTTACTGGTGCGAGGGAAGCTGACGAAAAATCATCCTGCTTCACCACTCTCGTTCCGGGGCGCACTGCCTCGGAATGAGTCTTTCGTCGCGCTCACGGCACCACGCGACGAGCACATGCGGGAAGCTACCGGGGAGCGTGCTGGTGCGGGGGTAGCCAATGAGAGACGCTTCCGGAGGGTCCTTCTGATTTCGATTCTTTCCAAAAATTAGCGCCATGGAAACGCATTCCAACCCAGATGGCCTTCACGACCACGGCCTGCGCGACGTCGTCGAGCGTTCTCGCAGCGGAGCGCCGTCCGCCGGCAAAGCCGTAAGCGACCTCTTTTCGACCGACGAGATTTTCCATCGTCTCACGGCGGCGGCTGACGAGGAGTTCAGCCGTTCAACGCGCCTGCTCTTTCTGAGCGGTGTGGCGGCGGGCCCGCTGGGGCGCTACCAGCTTTTTACGGAAAACACGCTCACGCCCGTCACGCTCGTGCTGACACGCATCGCCAGTCTGCCGCGCCTCCTGCGCATCTGGGGTGTGGTGCTCGCGGCCAACGTGCTGGGCTGCGGCCTGTGCGCCTACGTGCTGGCCGAGACGAACGTTTTTAGTGCGGAGGCAGCCGAGGTCGCTCTCGAATACGGGCGCCACTTTCTGGAAATGCCGTGGGCGACGCTCTTCTGGAAAGGCGTCTTTGCGGGATGGCTTGTTGCCAGCATGGTGTGGCTGAACCACGCCGTTCGGACGGCGACGGCGCGTGTGGCCGTCACGTTCGTGCTCATGTACACAGTGTCGATGGCGGAGCTGGCCCACTGCATCGTGGGCGCCTCGGAGGTGCTGTATTTCGTCTTTCGGGGGCAGGCCACCATACTTCAGTTCTTCTGGGAATTTCTTGCGCCCGCTGCGCTGGGCAACACCGTGGGCGGCGTGCTGCTGGTCGCTATCTTGAACTACTCGCAGACGCGCGCCCTTCGCTTTCCGGACCGCGACTGCGGCCAGCTCGAACTCACGTGGCGCGAGTGGCTGCTGGGCCGCGAGGGCGCGCAGCCGCGCCTCACGGAGGACGGTGAGACCGTGCTCGCGGACGACGACTCCGGCAAGGCGGAGATCGAACTCAACCCGCCCGTCGGCGAGCGCGACCACCGGCAGGGGCCGAGCGACGCGCCCGTCACCGTCGCGCAGTACGGCGACTACGAGTGCCCCACGAGTCGCAAGATTTACCGGGCCGTCAAGCACCTTCTCGAACAAAACGAAGACGACGTGCAATTCGCTTACCGCCACCTGCCGCTCTCGCGGCGTCACCCGCACGCCGAGGAAGCGGCTGTCGCTGCCGAGGCCGCCGACGCGCAGGATCGCTTCTGGGACATGCACGAACGACTCTTCGAGCGGCAAAGCGAACTGGAAGCGGACGACCTCCGGGGGCACGCCGATGCGTTGAAGCTGGACCGCGATCAGTTTGAGCGGGATCTGCGCGACGAGAGCCGCCGTGAGCGCGTCCACGAGGACCGGCAGTTCGGCATCCGGAGCGGCGTGCGGCGCACCTCCAACCTGTTTATCAACGGGCGTCGCTACCGGGGCGACCTGTCAGGGGAAGCGCTCCAACGAGCCGTCGACCGGGCACTCAGCGAAACGGCCCGATCTGAAGGAGCGTAAGTGCGGATGGGTGAATGTGTGTAGGTTTGAACGTAGAACACATCCAGAGCCTGTATTCAGACGTTGTCGTTCCACGAAGCGCTGTAGTTTTTTGTCGAATGAGTAGCGTCGTAGCGCGCTACGACGCTTTGAATACAGCCTCTCATACGCACACACGTAAACATACACCCTTCCGCACGATGCCCCGCCTCACGCGGTGCGCAGCACGCCGGACTGGAAGTGGAGCTGGTCGTCGTCCAGCCACTCGGCATCGGGGCGGGCGGCGGGGAGCAAGCAGACGACGGTGGTGCCTTCCCCTGGCGCGCTCTCCACGCGCAAGGCACCGCCGAGTTGCTCGATGGCGTGATGAGCCAGAATCAACTCCAGCCCCGAATTGGGTGTGTAGTAGGCGCGCTCCTCCGAAAACGAAAACGGATCGTCGAGTTGATCGTTGATCGCGTCGTCTATCTCGCTGCCGGGGTCATTCACTTCGAGCACGACGCGCTCCTCACCGTCGTCAGCGTGGCCGCGCACCGTAAAGCGCTGGTCATCGGGCGTGAGCAGGTCGGCGCGGCGCAGCAGGGCCGTCAGCGCACCGCCCAGCAGGTAGGGATCGGCGATGACGGCCAGCTCGTCCAGCCCTTTGCGGCGCGTTCGCTTCGCTGCGCCTCGATTTTTCACGAGCACGTCTACGAGCGACGCGAGGCGCACGTTGAGCGGTTGGGAAGCGTTGTGGTCGTCGCGGCGCGTCAGCACTTCGGCCAGCTGCGCATAATCGAGCGCGAGGTGCTGCAACTGGTGCGTGGCTTCCCGGGCGAGATCCAGCGTGTCGAGCGCATCGGGCTGGCCTTTCAGATCCTCCTCCAGCAGCTCCAGTGAGGAGCGCAGCGGCGAGATCGGCGTGCGCAACTCGTGCGAGAGCACCGTGATGAACTCTTCCTTGAGGTGATTCAGCTCGCTCAGGTGCTCGCTCCTACCACGCTCCGCGGCGGCCTCCATCGACGCCTCGATCCGCTCTTGTTGCTCGCGCAGAAAGTTGAGCGTCTGCTGTCGTGTAAAGAGCGCGAGGCCGAGGCTGACGAGGCCGAAGGCGGCGAGGTAGCCCATCAGGAGCGTGGCGCGCAGGTAGTGCTGGCTGAACCCGCCGGTCGCCTGCGCGGCCTCCGCCCAGAGCGAAGCGCCCACCGCGAGCATCGAAGCGAAAACGAGCGAGGCCGTCAGGCGCGGATCACTGTAAAACGTGTAGGCCACGAGCGCGAGCGCCAGGATGCCGGCCATCGTCACGTTGGGGCCGGCCAGCACCTCGAACGCGAAGAAGTTGCGGATGAGCAGCACGTACGTCAGGTCCAGCCCCACAAACAGCCAGCGCATGTGGCGGCAGTCCTCCCGCGTCTGGCAGACCAGCCAGATGCCGACGTTGGCAAGCAGGTAGCTCACCACGGCCAGCGGCGCTTCCAGCACCTCCGGCGACGTCATTGCGTCGATGGCGAGGTAGCCGGCCACGCCCAGTCCGATGAGCAGGCGCACGGCCAGAAAGTAGCGATCCATCAGGCGGCGGCGCTGGCGCAGGTAGGCCCGCGCCGTCTCCGAAGCCCTACTTGTGTCGAACGTCATATCCATTGCACACGATGCCCCCATCGGTGAAAAAGCTACTGCTACGAAAAACCTTCACAAAAAACGGTCCGTTGACCGGTTTGGCGTTTTACGCTGCTTCGGTATATGTTTGCAGTACGCATTGTTACCAATCGACACGTAGATTCTACCTGACATGGCTGACGGACACGAACTTCTCGACGGCAAAACGGGCGTTATCTTCGGCGCGATGAACGAGGACAGCATCGCGTGGTCTATCGCGGAGGCCGCGCACCGGGAGGGCGCGCGCTTCGTGCTCTCAAACGCACCGGTGGCGCGGCGGCTCGGCTCGATGGACGAGCTGGCCGATCAGACCGACAGCCCTGTCGTCTGGGCCGACGCTACGGACGACGAGGAACTGGCGTCGCTTTTCGAGGAGGCGCAGGACGAACTCGACGGCTCGCTCGATTTCGTGGTGCACTCCATCGGGATGGGCGTGAACGTGCGTAAGGACAAGGCCTACGAGGAGCTGGACTACAACTGGTATCACAAGACGCTTGACATCTCGTCGGTCAGCCTGCACCGCATCGTGCGGCACGCCCTGGACGAAGAGGCACTCGACGACGGCGCGTCCATTCTGGCACTGACGTACATCGGCGCGCAGCGCATCTTCTCGAAGTACAGCGAGATGGGCGACGCGAAGGCGCTTCTGGAAAGCATCGTGCGCGCCTTCGGCTACCGGCTCGGCAAGCAGAACATCCGCATCAACGCTATCAGCCAGCGGCATCGAGGGCTTCGACGCGATGTACGAGTTCGCCGACCGCCTCGCCCCGCTCGGCAACGCGGATCAGGCGAGCTGCGCCGACTACGCCGTGACGCTGCTCAGTGATTTAACGCGCATGGTGACGATGCAAACGCTCTACCACGACGGCGGCTTCAGCGAGATGGGCATCTCCGACGAGCTGGTCGAGGACCTCGCGCCCGCCCTGCGGGATGACAATAGCGAGGGGGAGCGGGAGAACGGGTGAGTATCACGTCACAGCTCCAGATCACACGTCTTCCGGACCCGGCCTTTCGACCTGCCGACCTTTGACCTGCGACGTGATAGATCTGCCAACCTCGTAGACTCATAGATTCCCAGACTCATAGACTCGTGACAACCCAACTCTTCATCGCTGACATCGACGGCTGCCTCGGCGAAGCGTATCAGCCCTACGGCCTCGACGGCGTGCGAGCACTCTCGGAGCTGGCGGCAGAGGCCGGCGCGCCGGATGCGAATGATGAGCGCCCCGCCGTCAGCCTGTGCTCCGGACGCGCGTATCCATACGTCGAGGCCGTCACGCAGATGCTGGACCTCCGAGCGCCCGTGCTGTTCGAGAGCGGCGGCGGGATGTTCGACCTGCGGGAAGCCGAGGTGACGTGGAACCCGACCTTCACCGACGAGACGGAACGCGCGCTGAACGAGGTCGGGCGCTGGCTGCGCGAGGAGATCACGCCGAACTCGCCGCTCATGTTTGACTATGGCAAACGCACGCAGCGCGGCGTCGTGGGAGACGACCGCGAGTCCATCGCGGAGGCGGCTCCTCGCGTGCGCGACCACGTCGAGCGCCGGCACGATGAACTGTGCGCCTACGCCACATCGGTGTCTGTGGACGTGCTCGCGGAAGGCATTACCAAGCGGCAGGCGCTCGCCTGGATCGCCCGATACGGAAGGCGACCTCGGCGCGCTCGCGTCCGTGGGCCGCTCGTTTGCACCGGCCAACGCGGAGGCTTCGGTGCGGGAGGCCGTCGATCACGTGACCGACGCGCCGCAGATCGAGGGCACGCTCGAAGCGTATCACGCGTGCCTCGAGCGCAACCGAAAAGCGCCGCAGGCGGCGAATGCGGTTTAGTTTTTGCTTCTTGCGAATCAAGAGATGAAACCCGCCAGCCTTTTGCGCTTCGTCTTTAATTTTGGACGTCAGCGGCGACGGATTCGTCGCCGCTGACCGTCTCAAGTAAACTCAAATAAACTGGTATGCGCTGTATTTTTTATCTCGTCGCCTTCGCGCTGTTGACCGCGCCGAGCGGAGCACTCGCGCAATCGTCCACATCACTCGATGCCGATGACGGCGCGCTTCATCACATCGTAGGCGGCAAACCCGCCACGCTCTTTCAGAAACCGGACTCCACCAGCCGGGCGTACGTTGAACTGGATTTTCAGGAGCCGGTGCGCGTCGTGGAGCAAGCGGAAGACGGCTGGCGCGAAGTCACGACCCGCGACGGCGCGCGTGGTTTCGTCCGGGCGAACGCACTCTCGAACGTCTGGATCCGCATCGACAAGCGCGAGCAGGTCGTCCAAGTGCTTCGCGGCGCGCGGCTCGTGCGCACCTTTCCAGCCGATTTCGGCACGAACGTGTTTGCCGACAAGCAGCGGCGCGGCAGCCTCACCGCACCCGACCACTGGCGCACGCCGGAGGGCCGTTTTTTCATCGTCGAGAAGAACTCGAACAGCGAGTTTCACCGCGCCCTCGTGCTCAACTATCCCACCGCCGAGGACGCGCGGCGCGGCCTGCGGAATGACCTTATCTCCAGAGGCGAGTACGAGGCCATCACGCGGGCCGACTCGGCGCGAACGCGCCCACCGATGGACACGGCACTCGGCGGCCTCATCGAGATCCACGGCGACGGCACGGGCGGCACGGCCAACTGGACGCACGGTTGCGTGGCCCTCCGCAACGAGGCTATCGACTGGCTCTGGCTTCGCACTCGCGTCGGTACGCCGGTCGTGATCGAACCGTGAGAGACCGCGTGCACGAAAAAGCTCTGCTTTCCTTTGCGACCGGCGCATGGGAAGACGAGCGAAGCGACTCACGAAGTAAAGCCGCATCAGGCGTAAGCCTCTACGGTCTCGCCCTCTTCCACTTCATCCAGATCGACGGGCGGGAGGTCGTGATACCAGTCGTGGTGCGGCGACCAGCGGTGGCAGGCGAGGCACTGCGTCTCGCGCCAGACGTGCCCGCACTCGGGGCAGCGCCCGTGCGTGTCGAAGGTGTGCCAGGCGTGCCCGCACTTGCAACTCCAACGCGCCTGCGAGGGCGGCTCCCACTCGCACTTCGGGCAATATATGTCCATGACAGGTTGCCGTTGCTTTTCGTTACGAGCTGCGCTTCAAAAAAAAGACAATCGAAGATCGAGAATAGCGGATGGAGAATCGGTATGAGCGCCAAAAGCAATTCTCGCCCCTCGATTCCCTACTCTCAGAACGACTTATCGTTTGGACTCAGCACGGTCCTGCGAGATGATGCGGCCTTTTACGCGAATAACTTTCTTCGGCTGCGCTTCGTCGTCGGTCGTGAGCGTAATCGGATAGCTGAGCGAGTCGCCCGCCGTCATGCCGTAGGCGCGAGCGAGCACCGTGATCTCGTCCATGTCGTCCACAAAGAGCGGGTCGCTCGGCACGTAGGCGCTCACCATATTGCTCGGCGTGTCGGTGTCCGTAAACTGGATCGGCTGCTCGCTCACGTTCTGGATGCGCACGGTGGCGCGACCGCGCTCGCCCGCAGGAATCGCGCCGAGGTCCACGGTCTGCCGCTCCACGAGCAGTCCGCCGATTCGCGTGCCGCCTTCGATGGGCGGCGGCTCCACCTGTCCTTGAATGGTGAGCGTCGCCTGTCCATCGTCGGCTTCCACCCGAATCGTCTTCGAGAAGCGCCCAGAGCGGCCCTCCGAGTCGAAGACGGCCGTGACGCGCCCGGTGTCGCCCGGCGCGACGGATGAGCGCGTCCAGTGCGGCGTGGTGCACCCGCAGGAAGGCTTGACCTCCGTAAGTCGTAGCGGGGCATCGCCCGCGTTGCGAAAAACAAAAGCATGGCGCGCCTCCACGCCCTGCCGGATCGTGCCGAAGTCGTGCGTCGTCGCCTCGAAAGAGAGGGCGCTTTCCTGCGCAGAAGCCGGAGCCACGATGAACGCGAGAAATGTGAGCGTCAGAACGGTACGCATTCTACGTCAGAGGCTGATTGACAGATTGCCGTGTTGCTAGGCATCGAGCCGGACCGGAAAAAAACCGTTGTCTGCGGTCAGCCGCCCGCCGTCCCCAATCACCGAACGCGCGCCATCTTGCCAGTCGCAACGCGCGCCGAACCGCTGCCTTTCGCCGTGATGCGATAAACGTACACCCCGGCGGGCAACCCTTTCCCCTGCACGCGCACCTGCTGCGCACCGGCGGGCCGGCGTCCGAGCGAGCGCCGCCGCACAAGCCGGCCCATCACGTCGAAGACGGTGACGGTGACGGCGGCGGGAGCGGGCAGCGTAAAGCGCAGCGCGGCGGCTCGGCGAAACGGATTCGGGCGCGGCCCGCTCACCGTGAAGCGCGCCGCCTGAGGCGGGACGTCGCGGTTCGAGGCCGTGGGCGGTTCGATGAGCGCCCCCGTTTCGGGATCGACGTAGGCGGTGCCCGACGTGTCGGCCTGCGGGCGCACCACGTCGATCTTCCAGGCGGCGCGGTCGGGGCTGTCGGGATAGAGGCCGCTCGTGAGGCGAGCCTGCGCCAGCGCCCCCGGCTCCTCCCGGAACAGCGTATCGGCGGCGGCCTGCATCGCCCGGTCGCTGTCGATCCAGCCGAACGGAAGCGGCTCCTGCGTGAGCGGCTCGCGGCGCGGCGTCGCCGTGTAGACGACGCTGCCGTACAGCACGTACGCGTCCAGAAAGGCGTCCTGCTCCGGCGCGTAAAACGTATAGCGCCAGAGAATGGTCTCGCCCCGCGCGCTCAGATCGGGAATCACCGAAGCTACCGCCGTGAGGTTTACCTCGTCGGTTTCGAGGCTGTCTCTGGCAGCCTGGCGCGCGGCAAAGTCGCTGGTCTGCGCTTTCAGAAAAGCAAACGACCTCGGCTCGTTAAAGAGCGATACGACGTTGCCGCCGTCCGCCACGACGGCGAACACCTGAAAGGCGTCATCCGCACGCGCAGCGTACGTGACCAGCCAAGCCGTCACCTCTTCCCCACCCAGATTGACGAGATCGGCCGGAAGGCTCGCCAGCCGCGCCGAAATCGTGACGTTGTCGTGGTTGGATCGGAAATTGCCCGCCGCGTCCAGTGCTTCCACCCGTTCGAGGGCACGGTCGCTGCCGAACCAACCGGACGCGCCGTCGATCCAGTCTTGCGGGATGGGAGAAGGCGTGAAGCCGCGCAGCGCGAACGGGCGGTCCGGCACATCCTCGGCGAGCGCCGTTCCCCTGACGCGCGCGCCGGTCGAGTGTTGCAGCACGACGAGCGACGAGTCGGCGTCGCTGCCGCCGAAGAGGTAGGTCCACGAAGAGGACGTGCCGTCGTCCAGATCGAGGCTGTCTGCACTGACGGCGAGGAGCTGGGGGTCCGGGTCTTCACCCTGCGCGGCCTGAAGCGCGTCGTCGAGGTGCTCGCGCGCCGTGATCGGCAGGCCCTGCTGGGCAAAAGCGGGCGAGGCGGTCAGGAACAAAACGACGAGGACCGGTAGCGTCGCGCGCATGGTTGCGTGTGGTTTCAAGTTGACAAGTTGGCAGGGTGCAAGTCGCAGGTTGCGAGTTTTGGCTTAAGAAACCAGAAGATTCAGATAACAAAAAAGTCAAAAACCGACGATATTACACATATCCAACAGGCATGGACAGCAAATGAGCAACCAAAAAGCAAACAATCCTCCCCCTGAAGCGTGTGCCTTTGAAGCTAAAAATGCTCCTACTGCGATTATTTTTCCTCCTACACTTGAAAGATCATTATGTCAACCACTACCAACCATCCTACTTCGATGACGGCTTTCGTACTACGCTTGGCGGCTCTGACCTTTACGGCCGTGGTACTTCTCGCTCCGACGGCCTCGCCTCTTCAAGCGCAAAGTACTATTACAGTAACGACCGACGACGATGAAAGCAACACGGACGGCGACTGCTCCCTCCGCGAGGCGGTGGCAGCCGCCAACTCGAACAGTTCGGTGGACGGCTGCACCGCAGGCAGCGAGGATGGCGATACCATCGAGTTCAGCTCGACGGCGTTCGTCGCGGATCAGACCATCACGCTCACGATGGGTGAGCTGTCGCTGACCGACGACGTGACCATCGACGGGGACGCCTCCGCCGCCGGCTCGGATCTCGTCGCCATCACCATCGACAGCAACAACAACAGCCGCATCTTCAATGTGGACGTTGACGAAAGCATCGGCTCCGAAGACGAAGTATCGTTCATGACCCTGGAGCTTACGAACGGCGATTCGAGCGACAATTCCAGCGATCCTGACGCAGGCGGTGCGGTCGACATCAAATCGGGCGACAGCGTCACCTTCACCGACGTGGACGTGACGAACAGCACCGCCGGACTGAACGGCGGCGGCATCCACGCGGCCGGCAACACCACGCTCACGGTCACCACCTCCGACGGCGGCACATCCACGATCAGTGGCAACGAGGCGGAAGGCGGCGACGCGGGTATGGGCGGCGGCGGCGTGTGGGGCGCGGGCGCGACCACCATCAGTGGCGACGTTACCATCGAGGACAACACCGCAAGTGGCGAGAGCGGCTCCGGCGGTGGCGTGCTCAACTTCGGCGGCACGCTCGATATTATGGACGCCACCATCCAGAATAACACGGCCAACCGCGCGGGCGGCGGTATCGAGAACTTCGACGGTGACGACGACGGCGATCACACTATCACAGTGACGAACGCGACGATCACCGGCAACAGTGTCGATGAGGACGCCAATCCGGGCAACGGAGGCGGTCTCCACAGCGGCGGCGGCACGGTCGAGGTCACAGGCGGTCTCATCAACGAAAACGTCGCCGTGGAGGGCGGTGGCCTGTGGACCAGCGGCACGCTTACGCTGAGCGACGGCGCGACGGTTTCCGCCGACACGGCCACCGGCGATGCGGCCGACGACGGCGGGGGCGGCATCTACAACATGGGCGGCGACGTGACCCTCAGCGGCGACGCCACCTCGATTACCGGCAACGTGGCGAGCGGCGAGAGCGGCTCCGGCGGCGGCATCCTCAACAACGGTGGCATCCTCACCGTCGAGAACGCCGCCTTTATCGGCAACGCGGCCAATCGCGCGGGCGGTGGCATCGAGGACGCGGGCGGCAGCGATGACGACGACACCGACGTGACTCTCACCGACGCGACGCTCAATGACAACCTGATCGGTGAGAACGCCAACCCCGGCAACGGCGGCGGCCTGCACAGCGACGGGGGCGACGTGGAGATTACGGGCGGCACCGTGAACGGCAATACGGCGGTCGAGGGCGGCGGCCTGTGGACAAGCGGCGCGCTCACCGTCAGCGGCTCCACCGTGGACGGCAACGAGGCCACCGGCGACGACGGCCCCGGTCCGGGTCGCTCCGACGGCGGCGGCGGGATCTACCTGCAGGGCAGCAACTCCAGCGGCACGATCACGAGCGACGCCTCCGTCACGAATAACACCGCGAGCGGTGAGAGCGGCTCCGGCGGCGGCATCCTCAACAACGGCGGTGCCCTCACCGTCACCGACAGCGAAGTATCCGGCAACGCGGCCAACCGCGCGGGTGGCGGCATCGAAGACGGCGGCGGCACGGTGACGCTTACTAACGCGACGGTGGATGCAAACACGATAGGCACGGCCAATCCCGGCAACGGCGGCGGCCTGCACAGCGGCGGGGGCGACGTGACCATCTCCGGCGGTCAGTTTATGAATAACACAGCGGTAGAAGGCGGCGGGCTGTGGACCAGCGGCACGATCATAGTTCAGGACAGCCTGACCGTCGCTGACAACGAAGCCACCGGCGACGCTGCCAATCAGGGCGGAGGCGGTCTCTACGTGCACGTCGGCGGCAGTGCCACGCTCGACAGCGCGTCCGTCGAGGGCAACGTCGCCAGCGGTGAAAGCGGCTCCGGCGGCGGCATCCTCGTAAGCGACAATAGCACTGTCACCTTGTTGGGCGGTGCAATCAGCGATAATATGGCGAACCGTGCGGGCGGGGGCCTCGAGGTAGCCGACAGCGACACAACCGACGGCCCGGCCAGCATCACCTTGATGCGCGTTACCGTTCGTGGGGATAGCACCAGCATGGAGGACGCCAATCCGGGCAACGGCGGCGGGATCCACATCGGCGGCGCGGGCGAAGCAACAATCAGCCGCAGCACGTTCTCCGCCAACTACGCCGAAGAGGGCGGCGGCCTGTGGGCGAGCGGATCCTCCACGCTGGACGTGGACGGCTCAACCGTCAGCGGCAACCGCGCCGGCGGCAACACGGGTGGCGGAGGCGGCGTCTACGACAACGGCGGCGCCACCATCACGATCACCAGTTCGACGGTGGCTCGTAACTCAGCGCTTTCGGAAGGCGGCGGCCTCCGCTCTACCGGCGGCAGCTTCGCCTTCGGTAACACGATTGTCGCCGACAACAACTCCGGCAGGGAAGGTCCCAACTGCGTTGGCGAATTTACGTCCAACGATTACAATCTCATCGCCGACGCTTCCGACTGCACCATCAATGGCGACACCGGTAACAACATCACCGGCCAAGACGCCATGCTGGCAGTGCTCGCCCACAACGGCGGCCCGACACGCACCCATCGGCCGATGGAGGACAGCCCCGCCATCGACGCGGGCAGCAACCTCGGCGGAAGCGACGTCGATCAGCGCGGCTTCGAGCGAACCCTCGACACCGATGACAACACGAACGTGGACGACGGCACGGACATCGGATCGGTGGAGTTCGGCGCTGACGACACTCCCATCGAAGACGGCCCCGACGCGCTCGAGGGCGACTTCCGGCTGAGCAAAGCGTACCCGAATCCCACGATGGGCGCGACCCGGTTCGAACTGGCAGTGGGCCGGACGCAGCACGTGACGGCGCGAGCCTACGACGTGCTGGGCCGCCGGGTCGCCACGCTCCACGACGGCGTGCTGTCGTCCGGCGGCTCGAAGCAGCTTCGCCTGCAAGCGGGCGAATTGGCCGCTGGCGTCTACGTGGTGCGCGTCACCGGTGAGAGTTTCAGGGCCACGCGCAAAGTGACCGTGACGCGGTGAGGCGGGTTCTCAACGGATAAGTTGTGTGGAGGCGAAGTACGTGCTCCGGTAAGCCTGCCGGGTTTCTGAACGAGACCCGGCGGGCTTTCTTTATCGAGCCAGCCCTCAGCGGCGAGATATATCAGTCACCTCGAAAGGAAGACAGGCGTATCGTACTCTCGGATCAATGGGAAGGTAGTTGCCGCTGACAGTGACGTGCAGGCTGTCTCGACGGAAATCCTGCGGAATATCATTTGCGTGTGCAAATCATACTGTCGCGGTCGCTCCCGTACAGTTCGATCCAGTGGAGATTTCCGCTCTGGTGCACAACCAAGCCAGCTACGTCGTTCACGTCTTCTGGTGCATCACCACCGGGCGAATCGAAGTAACCGATCAATTCGCAGCCTGCAAGATTGAGCGTGGCAACGGCGAAAAGCAGCAAGCCGTAGATAGGAAGTGCGTCGCACCTTTCTATTCGTCATTTGAGCTGTAACAGTCCTCTACACATTCCTCAACTTGCGACCTGCAACTTTTTGCCCTTCAACCTTCCTGCGACATTTAAAAAGCCAGCACTTCGCGGCAGCTTTCCAGCACGTCGTCGTTTTGCGGCAGCACCGCCTTTTCGAGCGGATCGGCGAACGGGATGGGCGTGAACGCACCGGCGCACCGGCGGATGGGCGCGTCCAGGTGCTCGAACGCCTTGTCGCCGATCTGCGCGGCGATCTCCGCGCCGAAGCCGATGAACTCGTGGTCCTCGTAGAGCACCAGCGCGCGGTTCGTCTTCCGCACCGACGCCAGCACCGTCTCGGCGTCGAACGGAACGATGGTGCGCAGGTCGATCACCTCGACATCCGCTCCGTCCTCTTTTTCGATCTGCTTGGCGACCTCCACCGCCTTGTGCACCATCAGGCCGTAGGTGACGACGGTGAGGTCCGCGCCCTCGCGGGCCGCGCGCGCCTCGCCGAACGGCAGCAGATAATCTTCGCCCGGATTCGGCGTGCGGGCGGCGGCGTTGCGATACAGCGCCTTGTGCTCCAGAAACATGACAGGGTCCTCCATCCGGATCGACGTCTTGAGCAGGCCCTTCGCGTCGGCAGCCGTCGAAGGGAGCGCGAGCTTGAGACCCGGCGTGTGCCCGAAGATGCTCTCCACGTTTTGCGAGTGGCACAGCCCGCCGTGGATGTAGCCGCCGCACGGCACGCGCATCACCATGGGGCAACTCCACCGCCCCTTCGAGCGATACCGGAACGGCGCCACCTGGTTGCGAAGCTGCTGCATGGCGGGCCAGATGTAGTCGGCGAACTGGATCTCCACGACGGGTCGGTAGCCCGCCGCCGCCAGCCCTACCGCCGTGCCGATGATGGACGCTTCCGCGAGCGGCGAGTTAAAACAACGCCCCTTGCCGAACTCGGCGGTCAAGTCCTTCGTAGCCGTAAAGACGCCGCCTTTCTCACCCGCCACGTCCTCACCGTAGACCAGGATGCGCTCGTTGCGCGTCATCTCTTCGCGGAGCGCGTGGTTGACGCCGTCGACCATCACCATCGGCTCGCTGTCGTCGTCGGGCAGCGCGCCGTCGTCGCTGTATGGAATCTCGTCGTCGCCCTCGAAGAACACGTGCTCCTCGGCGGAGTCGGGAGCGGGATCGGGCTGCTGCGCGGCCCACTCGGCGGCCTCGTCAACGGTGTCCTGCACGTCCTCGTGCATCGCCTCGATGTCGCTCTCGGAGAGCAAGCCCGCCTCCACGAGGCGCATCTCCATCCGCGCGATGGGATCGATCTGCCGGTCCTTTTCGAGTTCTTCCGGGGCGCGGTACTTGGTGTGATCGTCCGACGACGAGTGCGGTAGGAGGCGCACCACGTCGGCCACGATACAGACAGGACCGCCGCCTTCACGGAGGTGCCGCACGGCGCTCTTGGCGACGGCGTGCACCCGAAAGAAGTCGGTGCCGTCCACGCGGGCGCTCTTCAGCCCTTCGTAACCGGCGGTCAGTTTGTAGGGCGTGCCGCCTGCCGTCTGATCTTCGACGGGCACGCTGATGGCGTACTTGTTGTCTTGCACGAAGAAAAGCACGGGCGCTTCCTCACGGGTGGCCCAGTTGAGCGCTTCGTGAAAGTCGCCCTGGCTCGTCGCGCCCTCGCCG
>PXTQ01000019.1 GCA_003022505.1 Bacteroidetes bacterium QS_8_64_10
GAGCTGTATGAGACGGGGCAGTTCGTTCGCGTCACGGGGTCGGGCATCCAGGAGAGCCACCCGCACGACGTGGACATCACGAAGGAATCGCCCAATTACAGCACGCGCACGCCGTGAATCGTTGCAGATTGGCAGGCTGCAAGAAGTGGGCAAAAACGTATTAATCCAATTTCGGAGCAAGATGTTGTAGCCGTTCCGCAGACCCCATACCTTACGGGAGCACGAGGGGGTAGCATTCGTTCAGCGTACGAAGTAAGAGCGGGGTCGGCGATCAGGGCGGTGTTTGTCGATCCGCCGCGCATTACGCAACACGCATCACGCTCGTTCAGGTAGAGCATAACGGATAATGCAATGCGCCTTCGGATCAATTCGATAAGCACGCATGAGGTGCATCATAGAATCACACGAAACCGTTTATGCCCGTTCTGACAGGAAGGCGAGCAATCAGCAAGATACAGGCGGCGCTTGATGAGCACGAGGCCGACGCTGCCCTTTTGACCGCGCTGCCCGACATTCGCTGGGCGTGCGGCTTCACCGGATCGAATGGCGTGCTCATTGTCTTCCGAGACGAGGCCCTTTTTCTCTCCGACGGGCGCTACGAGGTGCAGGCGAACGAGGAGGTGGAAGGGGCCGAGATTCACATCCCGGGCTATAAAATTTTTGAATACATCGAGGACGAGAGTCTGCTGGAGCGGGCCGACCGCGTGGCGTTTCAGTCCGATCACGTGTCCGTCGCTACGCTGCAAAGCTGGAAGGAGCGGTTCGGGCACGTCGCGTGGGTGCCGGTGGCGAGCATGATGGACCGGCAGGTGGCGCGCAAGTCCGCCGAGCAGGTCGAAAAAATGCGCCGCGCGCAGCGCACCACCGAGGCCGTGTTCGAGCACATCCTGGGTGTCATCGAGCCGGACGTCACCGAGCGCGAGGTGGCCGCTGAGGTGGTCTACCAGCACATGAAGCGCGGGGCGGACAAGGTGTCGTTTGATCCCATCGTGGCGTCGGGGCCGCGCGGGGCGCTCCCGCACGCCCGGTCCACCGATAAAGAGATTCGGCGCGGCGACATGATCGTGCTCGACATGGGCGGCGTGCAGGACGGCTACGTCTCCGACATGACGCGCACGGTAGCCGTCGGCGATCCAGGGGAGGAGGCGCGCGCCGTCTACGACCTCGTCCTCGAAGCGCAAGAGGCGGCGCTCGAGGCGGCCCGCGCCGGGATGCCCGCCGACGAGCTGGACGCCGTGGCGCGCGACATCCTCGCGCTTCGGTCACCATCGAGCCGGGCGTGTACCTGCCGGATCGCTTCGGCGTGCGCATCGAGGATACCATCGTGCTCCGCGAGGACGGCTGCGACAACCTGACGCAGGCTCCGAAGGGCGAACTGATTACGCTGTGACGCACGTCTTATCCCGACTGTGGTTGTGGTGCCGTCGTATTGCGTAATGCGTATTGCGTAAGGACGTCTCGCACGTTCGTGGATCGTGTATTCGTGGATCGCGCGCGCTGTCTCCTGCAAACCACGATCTACAATCTACGGACGACGAAATCACGTTTTACCTTTTGCCTGATCTCGGCAAAACCGTATCGTACAGCCGTGCGCTGTTTCGTGAGCATTCTCGCCCTTCGCCTGCTGCCGTGCCGCGCCGCGTCCTCGTGCTCAGCTACTACTTTCCGCCGATGGGCGGGACGGGCGTGCAGCGCGTGTCGGGGTTCGTGAAGTATCTGCCGCGCTTCGGGTGGCAGCCGACGGTGCTCACGCCGCACCCGCGCGGGTACTTTCTGTTCGACGAGCAGTTGGAGCAAGACCTGCGCCGCACCGAGGTCGACGTCGTGCGCACCGCCTCCGCCGACCCGACGCGCCTGTTCGGCTCGGAGCAAAAGGTCTCGTTGCCCGATAAAGATCGACACTCCTGGTTGCAGGCGCTCAGTCAGCTCGTCTTCGTGCCCGACAACAAGATCGGGTGGATGCCGCCGGCGCTCTGGCGCGGGCTGAAGGTGCTCCGCGCGGGTTCGCACGACGTCATCTTGTCTACGGCGCCGCCGTACACGTCACACCTCATCGGGGGCGCGCTCAGCCGCCTCGCGGGCGTGCCGCTCGTCACGGACTTCCGCGATGACTGGGTGGGCAATCCGCGTCACCACTATCCGACGCCGTTGCACCGCACGCTGCACCGCAAGTTGGAGGGCGCGGCGCTCCGCTTGAGTCGCCGCGTATGCGCCATCAACGAACGCATCACAGCGTCGCTCCGCACGCGCAGCGAGTTGCCGGCGGACCGTTTCACGACGCTGCCGCACGCCTTCGATCCCGACGATTTCGGTGAGGGGGAGGGGGCCGATTCGTCGTCCGACCGCATGACGCTCACCTACGCCGGCACGTTCTACGACGCGCAGACGCCCGCGCCGCTCCTGCGCGCCATCGCCGGGCTGCCCGAAAACCTGCGCCGCTCGCTGGAGGTCGTGTTCGTGGGGCTGTTGCCCGAACGCGAGAAAGAGCGCGTCCGCCGGTTGGGGCTGTCAGAGCAGGTGCGCCATGTCGGATTCGTGCCGCACGAAGAGGCGATGCGCTATCTGCTGGCGTCCGACGCGCTCTGGCTCACGGTGGGCGAGCAGCCGGGAGCCGAAACGATTTCGCTGGGCAAGTTGCCGCACTACCTGGCGGCGTGCAAACCCATTCTGGGACTGGTGCCGGAGGGTGCGGCGCGTGACGTGCTCAAGGCCAGCGGGGGGGCGCGCCTTGCGCCGCCGGGCGACGTTCCGGCGATCCGCGAGGTGCTCGCCGCGTGGATCCGGGCGTGGCAGAACGGAGAGACCCTGCCCGCGCCTTCCGAGGCGTTCATAGAATCCTTCGACGCGCGCACCGTCGTCGAGCGGCTCGCCGGACTGCTGGCGGAGGCGGCGGCGTAGTGTCCGTTTAGGACGGCGTATTGAAGCAAACACCCTCACCGAGTGGCGAACGCGCGGGGTACCGGCAGGTCTTTCATCGTGTGCAGGCCGGAACGCGCCTCTGCAGCCAGCGGTGCGGTGTTGACGAGCATGGCGACCGTCGCCGTGTCGCCGAAGATGCCGCCGCGAATCTTGAGATCCACGGGCGGGTTGCCCTCCACGTGCACGCGGTCGTGCTCCTCGCGCGCGCCCACATACATCTTGAGGTCAAGCGAGAGAAGGATTTCGCTGTCCACGTGCCCGGTGATGGTATGATGGATGCCGGCCACCTCGTCGCGTGCGACGGCAGCGTGCGGGGTCTCCACGCTTTTTTCCGCGATCACCGGATCCAGCCGCTCGTCGATCTGATCGAACGACCAGCCGAGACCGTCGGCCAGCATCAGCAGCGACTCGCGCAGCCCGATGTGCCCGAACGTGCCGGTGGCCTTCTTCTCGGCGAAGGCGTCGGCGCTGAGGCCCGCGCCAACCTTTTCCTGGAGCGGCCCGCGACGCGCACCGGCATTGACGAGCCGCTCCACGCTGATTTGCTGCACGTCCTGGCACGCGCCCGTGGCCGTCAGCGCGAGCGTGTCCATCGCGTAGCCGGGATTGACGCCGGTGCCCACCACCGTCACGCCGTGCTCGCGGGCCGTCGCGTCAAGGTCATCGGCCAAGTCGGGGTGGCGGTCGTACGGGTAGGCCAGCTCCTCGGTCGAGGAGACGACGTGCGCCCCGGCTCGCGCGCAAGTTCGCAGTTGTTCGTGCATCTCATCCAGAAACGAGGTAGTCGTGTGCAGCACCACGTCGGGCGCAGTCTCGGCGAGTACGCTCTCCGCGTCGTCGGAGACGGTAACACCGCAAGACGCGTCCAGCCCAATCAGGTCAGCTACGTCGCGGCCCACTTTGTCGGGGTCGATGTCGATGGCGCCGGCGAGCCGGACGCGCTCCGAGGTCGATTTTTCGAGGACGGAGCGAGCGGTGGCCTGCCCGATAGGGCCGAGGCCGTACTGCACGATGCGAAGAGGAGAGGGCATAGCTGGTTGCAGGTGGGCAGGTTTCAGGTTAGCAGGTTGCAGGTTGGGGGAGGCGCCTCGCCATTGGGATTGTTGACCCGTGCATGGGTTTCTACCGAGCCGTGAGAAGGTGCGTAAACATTGAGAAGGTGAAGCGGAGCGTAAAACGCGGGTAAGATGGAGCGGGGCAGCGAAAAGCGAAAGGGGGAAAGGCAAGAAAAAAGTCCGCACATTCGCGCTTGCCCTTTACTTGCGTGAGTCGCTTCGCTCGTCTCGCCTTTCCCTCATCTGTTCTGATGAATGATAGGACGAACGCGGTGCTGATCATCGCTCTTCTTTAGAACCGCAGCGTAAAGACCGTCTCGCCCGGTTCGGAGCGCACGCCGAGGGTGCCGCCGTGCAGGCGCATAATCTGGCGGCTGAGCGGCAGGCCGATGCCGGAGCCGTCCTCGCGCGTCGTAAAAAACGGCACAAAGATTTTCTCTTGCACGTCGGGCGGGATGCCGGGACCGTCATCGCGGACGCGGAGGACCGGCACGCCGCCGGCGTCCGCCTCGGCGCTGAGCACGACCGCAGCGTCGCCTCGATCTTCGACGGCTTCGAGCGCGTTCAGCAGCAGGTTGATGAGCACCTGCTCGACGAGTTCGGGGTCGGCGGTCAGCGTCAGGTCCGGCGGCTGGGCGCGGATCTCGCAACGGGCGTCCTGCGCCTCGATCTGCGCTTGGAGCAGGCGGCGCACGCGCTCCAGCAAATCGCGCACGTCGATCATCTCGTAGTCCGGCTGGGGCAACTTGGTGAAGCTCCGATACGTCTCCACGAACTGCACGAGACCCTCGCCGCGCTGTTCGATGGTGGCGGCGGCCTCGCGGGCATCGCTGAGCGCGTCGTCGGAGGGGGCCGCGCCGTCTCCCTCGCCGAGCAGGCGGCGCGTGGTGCCGGCCAGCGACGTGATGGGCGCCACGGAATTCATGATTTCGTGCGTCAGGACACGGGTGAGCTGCTGCCAGGCGTCCATCTCTTTTTCTTCCAGCTCGCGGCGGATGTCCTGGATGCTGGCGAGCGTGAAGGCGCGGTCACGCAGCCGGAACTTGGTAACGTAGACCGACAGTTCCAGGACGCGGTCCTTGCGTGGGAACCGAACGAGCGTCTGCTCGCCGGAATCGAGGCTCGCCATCGCCTCCACGAGCGGCGTGCTGACCTCGGCGAGGGCGTCCACGTGGCGCACCCGGTGCGTGTTGAGCAAACGCCGGGCGGCCTGATTCATCAGCTCGACGCTGCCGTCGCCTGCGCGGAAGGCGATGAGGGCGATGCCCACGTGCCGCACCACGTTTTCGAGGTAGCGCACTTGTTCTTGTTTTTCGGCGCGAATCTCACGGAAGGCGTCGGTTACGTCGGAGAACGCCGCGCTCAGCTCGTCGAAGAGGGGGCCGCGCCCTTTGCTGATGAACCCCTGCGAGAGGTCGTCGTGGCGGATGCCTTCGAGGAAGCGCGTGAGGTCGCGGGTGGTCTTTTCGGTGTAGCGCACGAGGCCGCCGCTACGACGAGGGCGAGCCGGGCAAGGATTTGCAGGCGGAAGTGTTTGAGCAAAGTGTTTGGGTGTTCAGGTGTTCGGGGGTTGGAGTGTTCGAGTGTTTATGTACCGTCAATAATGAATTGAGAGGGCAGGTCGAGGTTGAACGAGTTGTTATAAGAAACCTCAGGTTCACTGGTTTTACCTCGAAACGTTCAACTTTCGCCATGTTGTTGCTTTTTTTTGTTAAATAAAGATTCAGATATAAATACTTAGACACAGAAATAATAGGACACCAAAACACTCAAACACACAAACTCTTACAGACCATACTTCTCGATTCGGCGATATAGCGCCTTGCGCGAGAGGCCCAGCTCATCGGCAGCGCGGCTGACGTTGCCCCCGTGCTTCGAGAGCGCCTTCCGGATGGCCGTCTGCTCCAGGTCTTCCAGGTTGAGGCTATCTGCCGGGAGATTCTCGTCGTCGCTTTCGATTGGCGCGCTGAGCATAAAGTCGTCCGGACCCAGCACGCCGCTCTCGCTCAAAATGACGGCACGCTCCATCGTGTGCTCCAACTCGCGCACGTTGCCCGGCCAGCGGTAGCGCTGGAGCTTGGCGCGCGCCGGTTCGCTCATGCCGCGAGCCGATTTGTCATATTTGTCAGCATATTTATTGATAAAATAATTGGCAAGTAACGTAATGTCTTCGCCGCGCTCGCGCAGCGGCGGAAGCTCAATCTCCACCGTGTTGATGCGGTACAGCAGATCCTGCCGGAAGGTGTCGTTCTCGACCTGCTCGTAGATCGGCTGGTTGGTTGCCGAGATCAGGCGGATGTCGACGGCGCGGGCTTCCGTTTCGCCGACGCGCGTGATCTCGCGGCGCTGGAGGGCCACCAGCAGCTTCTTCTGGAGCGGCGGCGGCAGGTTGCCGATCTCGTCCAAAAACAGCGTGCCGCCGTCGGCCACCTCGAAGCGCCCGGCGCGGTCGTCGTCGGCGCCCGTGAACGCCCCCTGCGCGTGGCCGAACAACTCGCTCTCGAAGACGCCTTCGCTGAGCGCGCCGAGGTCCACGTTCACGAAAATGTCGTCCGTGCGGTCCGAGCAGCGATGCAGTGCGCGGGCCACGAGTTCTTTGCCCGTGCCGTTTTCGCCCCGGATGAGCACGTTCGCGTCGGTGCCGGCTACCTTCTCGATCATCGTAAAGACGCGCTGCATGGGCGCGCTCTCACCGATGATCTCCTGAAACGGCGCGTCGAGGTCTTCGCCGAGGCGTTCCTGCCGCTCGCGCTCGCGGTCGGCCTCGCGGCGGCTCTCGCGCAGCTCGAGCGCAGCCTGCACGGTGGCGACCAGCTTCTCGTTCTTCCACGGCTTCACGATGAAATCCATCGCGCCTTCCTTCATGGCGCGGACGGCCTTCTCTACGTCGCCGTAGGCCGTGATGAAGACGACCACCGCTGAGGCGTCGATCTCCTGGATCTTGCGCAGCCACTCGAAGCCCTCGCGCCCGCTGGAGGCGTCGGCGCTGAAGTTCATGTCGAGCAGGATCACGTCGTAGCTGTTCTCTTGCAGCAGCGTCGGGAGCGCCGACGGATCGCGCGCGGTGTGGACCTCCGCGACGTGCTCCTTTAGCAGCAGGCGGATGGCCGTGAGCACGTCTTTCTTGTCGTCGACGACGAGGACGCGACCGGTGGGGTTTTTCACGAGACTAAGAGTCTATGAGTCGAAGAGTCTATGAGACTGCGATAGCCAAACGCGAGAACCGCGTTGTAAGGGCGATCCCGTGTGGTCGCCCAATACGCAAACGCCCAAACGCAAGAACGCGCAAACACACGAACGTCCACTGTGCGGCAGCGCACGCTCGGTGTGCGGAAGCGCACAGTCGTTTCGGACGCAAGCGCCGTTTTCGGGGTCTCTGGCGGCTTGTACCGGCGCGGCACGCAGCTTGTGCCTGTCTTTTCCGAATGGATGAGAAGCGAGGGTACGAGAGGATGTTCTGAAATTAGAGGTCGATTTCGATAGTTCCAGATTCCAGTGAAACACCGTAGAGACGTTTCGGCGAAACGTCTCCACAGCGCCGCTACGTCTCCAACGGCCGTAAAACCAGCGCCACGATTTCACATGCCGGAATCGTCTTCACAACAGACGACGCAGCGCGCGTCCGAGTCATCCCCGAACGGGCGGGGCGGCAGCAGTAACGGTGGCGCGCCGGGCGAGGGCATAGACCGCCGCATCGAAAAGAAAACCTTTACGCCGAAGCGCATCGGACTGGCGCTGGCCGGGCTACTCGTCGTGGGTGTGCTGGCGTATCTGATCTACGGCGCGGCGACGGGCGGGCAGGCGCTCAACGTGGAGCGCGACAAGCTGACCGTGAGCACCGTGACGGAAGGGCCGTTCCAGGAGTTTATCGCCGTCACCGGCGCCGTCACGCCGCGCAACACGGTGTATTTGGACGCCGTGGAGGGCGGGCGCGTTGAAGAGGTGTTCGTCAAGGAAGGGGCGATGGTGAAGCAGGGCGAAAAGATTTTGCGCCTCTCCAACAGCGACCTGCGGCTGCAGCTGATGAACCACCGGACGCGTCTCTCCGAGCAGGTCAGCAACCTGCAAAACATGCGCTTCCAGATCGAGCAGAGTCGCCTGCAGACGCGCCAGCAGATCGCCGAGATGGACTATCAGGTTCGGAAGCTCCGCAAAGAGTACGAGCGGCAGAAGCGTCTCGTGGAGAAAGATCTGATCGCACCGCAGAAGTTCGAGGAAACGAAGGACGAACTCCAGTATCAGAAGCGCCGCAAGAAGCTGACCGAGCGCTCTTTTCGGCAGGATTCGCTCTCGCAGGCGAGTCGTATTCGGCAGATGCAGCAATCGGTGGAGCGGATGCGCCGCAGCTTTCGGACGCTTCAGGGCACGATGGACAACCTGACGGTGCGTGCGCCCAGGAGCGGGCAACTCACGAGCCTGGACGCCGAGGTCGGCGAGATCATCAGCACCGGCTCGCGGCTCGGCCAGGTGGACGTGCTGGAAAATTATAAGCTGCAGGCGCAGATCGACGAGTTTTACATCGAGCGTGTGCGCAAGGGCCAGACGGCCACCACGCGGCCTCTGGGCGGCGAGCAGCGCGCGATGACGGTGACGCGCGTCTACCCGGAGGTCAAGGAGGGGCAGTTTCGCATCGACCTGGCATTTCAGGGCGATGGGGCACCGGAGGGCCTGCGGCGCGGCCAGACCATTCGTTTTAGGCTGAAGCTGGGCAGCCCGGAGCAGGCGGTCCTGCTGGATCGCGGCGGCTTCTACCAGAGCACGGGCGGCAACTGGATCTACGCGCTAAGCGACGACGGCGAGGCGGTGCGGCGACCCGTCGAGCTGGGCCGGCAGAATCCGGAGCACTTCGAGGTGTTGGGCGGGCTGGAGCCGGGCGACCGCGTCGTCACCAGCAGCTACGAGACGTTCGGCGAGGCCGATAGACTCGTTCTCGAATGAGCGCCTGTCTCACCCCGTAGGGCGATCCGATGTGATCGCCCCAACGCGACAACACGCAAACGCAAAACGCTATGTGGAAGAACTACCTCAAGATCGCTTACCGCAACCTGAAACGCCGGCCCGGCTACGCTGCGATCAACGTGGGCGGGTTGGCTGTGGGCATGGCGGCGTGTCTGCTGATCGGCCTCTGGATACGCCACGAGCTGAGCTACGACGACTTCCACGAGAAGGCCGACCGCATCTACCGGCTCATTACAAGGTCTTCAGGTTGGGGAAAGACGACGGTGCGAGCACCCCAAGGATTGAGGCAGGCGCTTGCGTCCACCTATCCGGAAATAGAAACCGCTACCAGCGTCGGCGGGCTGAGCACCCAGTTCGTTCGTTACAAGGAGCAACGCTTCTACGAGGAAAATATCTATCTCGCAGATTCCTCGTTTTTCGACGTGTTCTCCTTCGAGTTGATAAAAGGTCGTCCGAAAACCGCACTCGACGGGCCGGACGAAGTGGTACTTACCGAAGAGGTGGCCCGCCGCTACTTCGGTAGTGAGAACCCAATAGGCAAGACGCTTAAGATTGGCCGCAGCCTTGCGACCGTGGGCGGCGTGGTAAAAAAACCGCCGTCCAACTCGCACTTTACCTTTGACATCTTGGCCAATCTTTCGGTTTCCGAGAGCGAGGGGATCAATTGGAATAAGTTCACGAGAGCCACCTACTTCGTCTTGTCGAAACAGCCCGATCCGCAGGAGCTTGAGCAGAAGTTTGATCGCTTCCTCGCTGGCCATCCGGATGCCGAGGCCGAGAGGTACGCGCTGTCGTTGCAATCGCTGACGAGCATCCATCTGTACTCACATTACGACGGCGAATTCAGGACGAATGGCGATATTCGATATCTGTACGTGTTTGGCAGCGTGGGCCTGCTCATTCTGCTTATGGCCTGCTTCAACTTTATGAATCTGGCTACGGCACGCTCCCTGAAGCGGGCGCAGGAGGTGGGTGTGCGCAAAACGGTCGGTGCTACTCCCTGGCAGATCGCGCGGCAATTCCTGAGCGAAGCGCTCCTTTTGACGCTCGCGGCTTTTCTGATAGCGCTTTTCATTGTTGGCGTTGCGCTACCCGTCTTGAGCAGCTTTACCGGAGCGAATCTGCGCGTCAGCTATGCCGAGGCACCCTGGATGCCAGCGTTTGCGCTGAGTCTCGCGCTCGTCACCGGCCTCGTGGCGGGCAGCTACCCCGCCTTCTACCTCTCCCGCTTTGAGGCCACACAAGTGTTTCGCGGCACTGCCCGCGCGGGCAGTGCATCTGCCTTTCTTCGCAGGGGCCTCGTCGTATTCCAGTTTGCTCTTTCTACCGCGCTTATCCTAACAACGCTTATCGTATTTTCGCAACTTCACTTTATTCAGCAAAAAGACTTGGGCTTCGATGAGGAGCGCGTGCTCGTCATTAGCAATAGCATAGGTGGCCAGTACGAGGCATTCAAGGACGAAGCGTTGCGCCTTTCCGGCGTAGCAGGCGTCACGCGCGGGACGAAGCCGAGCGGCCCGCAGGTGACGATGGGGTTCGAGGATGGAGAGAGCTTGTACCGCTACGGAGCAGGGAAAGACTACTTCGAAACCTTGGGGCTTCGCATCGTGGAGGGGCGCGGATTCTCGGAGGCTGCCCGTAGCCATGAAGGGAGCACGGTGCTTACCGAGAGTGCCGTAAAGCAACTCGACCTGGAAGACCCTGTGGGGGATAGCCTCGAGGTTCGGGGCGGTTCGTACGGGCGCGTCATTGGAATCGTGGAGGATTTCCACTCCCATTCATTGCGCAAAGAAGTGGTTCCCATCATGGTGCGCTTCAGAGAAAGCGGATGGGTCATGCTGAAGCTACGGCCCGGCAAGGTCCGGGAAACACTTGATCAAGTAAAAGCGGTGTACGAAGAGGTTGGACCCGACCGGCCCATCCGCTACTCGTTTCTGAACGAAGAGATCGACGCCCTCTATCGGGCGGAGAAGCGGTTCGGCAAGGTGTTCGGCGTCTTCGCTGGGCTGGCTCTTTTCATCGCCTGCCTCGGGCTGTTCGGCCTGGCCGCCTACGCCGCCGAGCGGCGCACCCAGGAGATCGGGATCCGCAAAACCTTCGGCGCAAGTACGACCCACATCGTCGGCCTACTCTCAAAAGACTTCGCCAAATTGGTACTGATCGCCTTCGTCGTGGCGGCGCCGGTGGCCTGGTACGCCATGAGTCGCTGGCTCCAGGACTTCGCCTACCGCGTCGAGCTGAGTCCGTGGGTCTTTCTGGGCGTGGGGGGGCAGCGCTCCTGATCGCGCTCGCCACCGTCGGCTACCACGCGCTGCGGGCGGCCTGGACCAATCCGGCGGACGCGCTTCGGTACGAATGAGCAATTAGCAATGAACAATGAGCAATAAGTTTCAAGTTGGCAAGTTGCAGGTTGACAAGTTGAGGCTGTCGCGCAGGGCCGGTTCGAGTTGTTCCCAGACGCGCTCTTCTTCCTCGAGCGATCCCTCTTCGCGCCATCGCCTCAACATTTTCAGCGCCTTCTTTGGCTTCATCTCACCGATGACGCCAGGGGGGCGCTCGCCTTTAAGCTCGATCTTCTTTTCCGGCTGGGCTTTTGTCTTCACACTCATAGCATCAAGGAAATTTGTTTCCGCGCAGTGAATGACATGATACCGACCGTCTGACCCCAGGTTCGCACCATCCCAATCTGAAAACACGCAGCGCGCCAGCGCAAACGCTATGCTACTTTCATCCCGCAAACTCTTCGACCTCGGCGCGGATCGAGCGCTTGACGGTCGGCCAGTCCAGCTCGCGCAGCAGCACGGGCGTGGGCTGGCGGTCGGCGTCGTCAAAGTACGAAAGCGCGTAGAGCAGATGCGCGACGTCGCCGGTGTCAAACTTCTGCTGGTACAGCCGGATCAGTTCTTTCAGAGAGCGATGCTCCAACAGCACGTAAAGGTCCAGGAAATCCTTCTTCGCACCGCGCTGTGCGATGGCCGACAGCTTCATGCACGCCAGATCGTCCAGCGACGCGAGCGAGCAGCCGACCTCCGGCCAGCGCTGGAGTGGGCTGAGCAGCGGGTAGCGGTATCCCAGAAAGCTCGCGGCTACGTCGCCTGCGCGTCCGTGCAGCGTGCCCGGCTCGACCTGCCCGGTCTCGAAGGCAAGGCCCGCGTCGCGGAGGGCCTGCGCCAGACGCATCGGATCATCGAGTCGATTTGCAAACCAGTCGAGGTCGACGGAGCGGCGGTGGCCGAGGTGCAGCGCGACGGCGGTGCCGCCGGCCAGGTAGAAATCACGCTCGGCAGCGATGGGACTGATCGCCTCCAACGCGCGCCGCTGTGTCGCTTCCAGCACGTCCGCGTGAACGTTCATTGCGCGCGTTGCTCCCACGGTGACGTGCGGCGGCGCTCGATCCAGGCGTCCACGCGGCGAGCGGGCAGATCCAGCACGAGCTGCCAGAAGCGGAGCTGGCGAGGGCTGAGGCCGCGTCCCCGGTGCGTTAAGATCCAGTCGCGCAGCGCGTCGTCGCCGGCTCGGTCGCGGAGCCACGTGACGGCCTTCCAGCTTCCGGCGGCAAGCACGCGCCCCGTGATGAACGCCTCGTCCTCACGCCAGGAGAGCGCGCCCGGCTCGTACTCCCATAGCACGTCGCGCACCGGACGCGGGAGAGCGGTATCGGTGCGAGTGGGGGAAGGCATGGCAGGCGGGCAAAAGCGGGTCGTCACGCGCTCGTTTTTACAGCATAAAAACGTCCAGGTTCACACACAGTAGAGCGATCCAGTGTGATCGCCCCAACCCGAAACGCGCAAACGCTATGCTCAAAAACTACCTCAAGATCGCCTGGCGCAACTTGAAGCGCCGCCCCGGCTACACCCTCATCAACGTCGGGGGGCTGGCCGTGGGGATGGCAGCGTGCTTGCTGATTGCCCTTTTCGTGCGAGATGAGCTTTCCTACGACGACTTCCACGAAAACGCGGACCGCATCTATCGTCTCAACACGGTCACGGAACGCGGGAACCGGACGCACGAGAGCCTCCACATGCCCGCGCCGATGGCACCGAGCCTCGTGCGCGAGCAACCTGCCGTCGAAAGCGCCGTGCGGCTCTACCAGCTTTACAGAGCACGCGTGGAACGCGGCGGCGAGACGTTCTACGAGAGCGGCTTCTTCGTCGTCGACTCGACCTTCTTCGAGGTTTTCGGTTTCCCGCTGATGCAGGGCGACCCATCGACCGCACTTAAGGCGCCCTACAACGTGGTCATCTCGCAGAAGATGGCGGAGAAGCATTTCGGCGGCGAGAACCCGTTGGGACAAACTATCACGCTAAAGGCCAACGAGTACTACACGGGGGAGCGAACGTCCTACACCGTGACCGGCGTAACGCGCGTTCCGCAGAACTCGCACCTTCAGTTCAATTTTCTAACTTCCTTTGCGACGCTCCGCACGTCAACCCCTAACGATCACAAGGAAAGTCCCTGGCTCTACAGCGCCTATTACACCTATTTGCTGTTGGATGAGGAAGCCGATCCGAGTGAGATAGAATCGGCGGTGCGCGCGCTCGAAATCGACCAAAGAGACATACCGGGAGCCGCTCTCGAGGACGCCCGCCTCGACTACGTTCTCCAGCCGATTGAGCGCATTCATCTGCACTCCAATACCAACGACGAACTCCAGCCCGGCGGCGACCCGCGCTACCTCTACATCTTCGCCGCCGTTGCCCTCCTGATTCTGGGGGTGGCCTGCGTTAATTACACGAACCTGGCGACGGCCCGGTCGGCACGACGTGCCCGCGAGGTGGGGGTGCGCAAGACGGTCGGCGCGACGCGCGGCTCGCTGGCCGGGCAGTTTCTGGGCGAAGCGCTCGTCTTCAGCTTCCTGGCGCTGGTGGTGGCGCTGGGCCTGACCCGGCTCGCGCTACCGTTCTTCGATGACCTGCTGGGCCGCCCGCTGAGTTTCAGCTACGCGCGAGACGGCGGGATGCTCGCGGCGCTTGCGGCGGCAGGCCTGGCGGGGGGCCTTCTTAGCGGGAGCTACCCGGCGCTCTTTCTCTCGCGTTTTCATCCGACGGAGGTGCTGCGCGGGGATTTCCGGCTGGGACGGCGCGGGGCGCTCTTGCGCGGTGGACTGCTTGTCTTTCAGTTCGGCGTCTCCGTGGCGCTGGTGGCCGGGACGGTCGTCATCGGTCAGCAACTCGACCACGTGCGCAGCCGGCGGCTGGGCCTGGACGCGGAGCGCGTGGTGACGGTCCACGCCCGCGACGCGCTGGATAACAGCTACGATGCGTTCAAGAGCGAGTTGCTTCAGCAGCCGGGCGTCGAGCACGTCTCGGCGGCGTCACGGGAGTTGCCTTTTCCGGTGGACCGCGACATGGCGACGGGTCTTGCGCCAGAGGGGGTGGACACGGGCAACGAGCGCGGCATAATGGACGTCAACACGTTGATGGTGGCCCCGGATTTCACCGAGACGATGGGCATTTCGCTCGCGCGCGGGCGCGACTTCACGAGTGGGGACCGTAGCGAGCGTGAAGACGGTCGGAGGCCGGTCTTGATCAACGAAGCTGCCGCCGAAGCCTTCGGATGGGAGGAACCAGTAGGAAAAACCTTCACCGAGGACGGTGATCAGATACCCGTGATCGGTGTCGTGAAGAATTTCAACTACCAGTCGCTCAAAACGAAGATCGAGCCGCTGGTCTTGATGCCCTACATGTATCAGGAAGATCACGTGATGGTGCGCGTGCAGCCGGGGAGCCTGCCGCAGACGCTGGAGAAGATCCAGGCGACGTGGGGACAATTCTCCGACGCGTCGTTCGACTACGGTTTCCTCGACCGCCGTTTCGAGATCGGTGAACCCGGCGACATCGCACTCCTCGGCGAACTCGCGGGCTGC
>PXTQ01000020.1:0-2670 GCA_003022505.1 Bacteroidetes bacterium QS_8_64_10
GGCTTTCGGCTGGGGCAACTCACGGATTACTCGAACGAGCGCTTCCCGTTTTTCGACAAAGACACCTACCCATTGAAGCCGCTGGAGGCCGACGACGACGTGCGCCTCGTGCCGGTCGGCTCGTCGGTGCGGACGGGTGCGTACCTGGCACCGGGCACGGTGTGCATGCCGCCGATGTACGTGAACGTGGGCGCGTACGTCGCGGAGGGCACGATGATCGACTCGCACGCGCTGGTGGGCAGCTGCGCGCAGATTGGGCGGGACGTGCACCTGTCGGCGGCGGCGCAGATCGGCGGCGTGCTGGAGCCGGTGGGCGCGCGGCCCGTCATTATCGAGGACGACGTGTTCGTGGGCGGCGGCGCGGGCGTCTACGAAGGCTGCCTCGTGCGCGAGGGTGCGGTGCTGGCCCCGAACGTCACGCTCACCGGCGCGACGCGCGTCTTCGACACGGCGAAGGAGCGCGTGCTGGAAAGCAGCGATGACGATCCGCTCACGATCCCGGAGCGCGCCGTGGTGGTGCCGGGCAGCCGCCCCGTCGGCTCCGACTTCGGCGAGGAGCACGGGTTGTCTTTGTACGCGCCCGTCATCGTGAAGTACCGCGACGAAAAGACCGACGCCGCCACGACGCTGGAGACGGCGCTGCGGTGAGGGTGGTCGGCGGTCCGCTGTCTGCCGTCGCATGGCTTCTTCGCCAGTAGCGTTCACAAACGCGCCCCCAGTTCGGACCGATGCGCATCGCTCACCTCTCGGACCTGCACTTCGGCAAAATCGCGCACCCGGAGATCGTGGGCATTCTCATCAAGGAGGTCAACGCCTCCGACGTGGACCTCGTCGTCGTCAGCGGCGACCTGACGCAGCGCGCTCGCTACGGTGAGTTTGAGGATGCCGCCGCCATGCTGGAGGCTATCCAACCGCCCACGCTGGTGGTGCCCGGCAATCACGACGTGTACCCGTGGTGGAATCCGTTCAAGCGCATGTTTGCCCCGCTCGGTCGCTTCCAGCGTTTCATCTCGGACGACCTGCTGCCCTCCTTCGAGCAGGACGGCGTGGCGGTGCTGGGCGTCAACTCGGCGCACGGGCGCACCATCAAGGGCGGGCGCATCGCCTCGGCGGACCGCGAGGCGATGGAAGCGTTCTTTGAGTCGTGCGGGGCAGACGTCTGCAAGGTGCTCGTGGTGCACCATCACCTGACCAAGATCCGCGCGCTGGGGCCGCACGACGTGGCGCGTAAGGCGCAAAAGACGCTTCAGCTGGCCTCCGAGCTGGGCGTGGATCTCATCCTGTGCGGCCATCTGCATATCTCTCATATTGAGCCGCTGGAGGTGGTGCCGGAGGCGCATCGCCTCGTCGTGGCGAGCGCCGGCACGGCCACGAGCAGTCGGGGACGCCGCTCCAACCGCGAGATGAACTTCTACAACGTGATCGACGTGAACGCCGACGGCTTTACGATCCAGGAGCGCCGTTATTACACTGACGACGGGCGCTTTGGCGAAGAGCGCTCCACCCACTTCACCACCGTTGCATGACTGGTCTCAAGCCTCCGGTTGGCAAGTTGGGCAAAAACGAACCGACTTGCTGAACGTGCAGCCTGCCAACCTGCAACTTCCCAACCGGCAAACCCGCTAAAAGTCGCGCCGCCCAAACCAGAACGCTGCGCCCGCGTAGACGACCGCACCGAAGATGAGCGACGACACGAGCGGATACCAGGACGTGACGGACTGGCCTTCGGTGAGCTGGGCGATGAGCCGACTTACTTCCGAGAAGTTGGGCAGGACGTGATAGAACGCCAGGAAGCTCCACTGCCCGACCTCCGACATGACGGGCATGAGCTGATCTTTCAGGTTCAGAACGAGGGAGGCGAAGAGCAGGCCGTAGGCGGTGATGAGCGCGAGGGCGGTGCTCTCGGTGGTGACGGCCAAGAGCACGACGACGGCGTACATCACGGCGAACATCGCCAGCACGATGCCGAGGATCACGAAGAAGCGCCCGTGCCAGATGCCCGTCTTGATCGACATGACGAGCCAGACGCTGCCGAACAGATAAACTGCCAGCGCCAGCATCGTCAGCCAGACGCCCGCGACGTGCCCGGCCAGCAGCTTGGCACGGGCCATCGGCTTCGACAGAAGCAGCCGGATGCGGCCCGAATCCAGCATGTTCGGAAGGAGCGACGCCGTGGCGAAGAGGCCGAGCAGCGTGCCCATCCAGTAGGCGGCGCCCGCCACCACCGACTCGACGGCCACCACCACGTCGCGCAGGTTGAGCGCCTGCTGCACCGGCTGGTCGCCTTCCGGCTCTTGCCCGAAGAGGCGAAGTCCCGCCAGCGTGCCATCCACCACATCCAGGTTGAGCGCAAACGCCAGTAGCACCCACACGAGCGTGCTCACGACGAACAGGCCCACGATCACCTTGCGAGCGCGCAGCTCACGGATCGTCAGGCTGATGAGGCCGCGCAGTTGGAGCATGGTTGGTTATGCGGTTGAACGGTTGGCGGTTTGTCGGT
Source organism: Bacteroidetes bacterium QS_8_64_10 (assembly GCA_003022505.1). Taxonomy (GTDB): domain Bacteria; phylum Bacteroidota; class Rhodothermia; order Rhodothermales; family Salinibacteraceae; genus PXTQ01. The sequence continues at coordinate 2,501 of PXTQ01000020.1, forward strand.
TGGCAGGTCAGAAGGTCACATGTCGCAAGTCGCAGGTCATACCGATTTGACACGTCAATGTCGTGATGGCGGCGGATGGAGGGCAAAAGCGTATCAGTTTGATGCCCATAGTGCAAGTTCAAGCGGTCATTTGGATGTGGGGGAGACCGGTCAGGTTTTCGAGTGAAGCG
>PXTQ01000020.1:2719-16386 GCA_003022505.1 Bacteroidetes bacterium QS_8_64_10
ATCTTGTCGGCAAAATCGCGACATGTATCATATCAACGTTAGGACATCAAGTAAGCAAAAGCGCATCACTCAATCTGGCAACGCGCAAGCGCGGAACACGCCGCCACGCGAACTCACGCCACCACGTCGATGAAGGAATCCTCCAGCGTCTTGCGTGCCGGCTCCACCGCTTCCAGTTCGACGCCCGCGTCGCGGAGCCGGTCCAGCACGGCGTTGAGCGCCCCCCGACCTTCGGCCAGCACTGTGCGGCGCTCCAGCCCGTCGTCCGTCGTGCCCTGCAAGCGAAGTTCGCCGTCCAGCGATTGCACGAGCGCATCCGGCAGCGGCGTCGTCACGATGCGGTAGCGCCGCTCCGCCGTCGTCAGCTCGGCGACGGTGCCCTCACGGACGAGCTTGCCGTCCTTGAGGATGGCAACGCGCGAGCATACTTTCTCGACCTCCGAGAGCAGATGCGAATTCAAAAAAATAGTCTTACCCTGATCGCGCCATTCCACCAGCAGGTCGCGGATGCGGCGTCGGCCCACCGGGTCTACGCCGTCGGTCGGCTCGTCCAGAAACAGCAGGTCGGGGTCGCCCATGAGCGCCTGCGCCAAGCCAAGGCGTTGCCTCATGCCCTTCGAGAACGCGCCGACGCGCTCCTCGGCCCAGTCCGCCATCTCCACGCGCTCCAAGAGCCGCGCGATGCGCCGGTCGCGGCGCGGCTGCCCGACATCAGCGAGTTGCCCGTAGTAATCGAGAAACTGACGCGCCGTCAAGAACTCCGGGATGGGGTGACGTTCGGGCAAAAGGCCGACGCGCTCGCGCGCTTCCGAATCGCCGGCGGGCGTGCCGAAGAGCGCCGCGCGACCTTCGCTGGGATGCGCGAGGCCCAGCAGGATTTTGACGAGCGTGGTCTTGCCCGCACCGTTCGGCCCCAGCAGGCCGAAGATCGCGCCGGGCTGCACCGTAAGGTCCACGCCGCCGAGCGCCTCTACGGAGCGCCCCCACAGTCCGCCGCCGTACGTTTTGCGCAGCGCTTCTACGTTGATGGCCGGCGAAGCGGGCATAGCGGAAAACGGATTCGCGGAGAAAGAGCAGCACCTACGAGTAGTCTCTCCAAACTTACAAAATCAGATGGAGAAGCGCATTCAGGCGAAAAAAATCTCATCCAGCGTACCCTCCTGCGCTCCAGTTTTCATCACATACTGCACCTTCACACCTACACACCTTCCCGGTCCGTCAGCGCGGCGATGCCGGGTAGCTCCTTGCCTTCCAGAAACGCGAGCATCGCGCCGCCGCCCGTGGAGACGTGGCTGATGTCGTCGGCATGGCCGCTCTCGTTGACCGCCGCCACTGAGTCGCCGCCGCCCACGACGGTCAGCGCGCCCCGGTCGGTCGCGTCGGCCATCGCCTCCGCCACAGCAAAGGTGCCCTCCGCAAAGTTCGGCATCTCGAAGACGCCCATCGGTCCGTTCCAGACGATGGTGTTGGCCGTCTCCATGATCTCGCGGAAGTCCTCCACCGCGCCGGGACCGATGTCTACGCCGATCTCACCGTCCGGGATGCGGCCCTCGGTGACGTGGTGCTCGGCGTCGTTGTCGAAGGCGTCGGCGGCCACGTGATCGGGCGGGAGCGTGAGCTTGCCTTCGAGCTTATCGTGCAGGGCGCGAGCGTCGTCCACGCGATCTTCCTCGACGCGCGAGTCGCCCACGTCCTCACCGAACGCCTGCATGAACGTGTACGTCATGGCCCCGCCGATGAGCAGCCGCGCCGCCGGATCGGAGAGCGCCTCGATCACGCCGATCTTGTCGGACACCTTCGCGCCGCCCAGGATCGCCACGAACGGCTGCTCCGGTTCGTCACGCACGCGCGTCAGATACTCGATCTCGCGCTCCATCAGCTTGCCCATGGCGGCCTCGTCGAAGTGCGCGGCTACGCCCGCCGTGGAGGCGTGCGCGCGATGCGCCGCGCCGAAGGCGTCGTTGACGTACAGGTCGGCCAGCTCCGCGAGTTCGGCGGCGAGGCCGTCGTCGTTGCTCTTCTCGCCCGGATGGAAGCGCGTGTTTTCCAGAAGCAGCATGCCGCCGTCGGGCATTCCGTCAATGGCTTCCTCGATGGTATCGCCTGCGATGTTGGACACGGATCGCACGCGCTCGCCGAGCAGCTCTTGCAGCCGGCCCGCCACGGGCGTCATGCTGAGGCTGGGCGTCGGCTCGCCGCCGGGCCGCCCCAGGTGGCTCATCAGGATCGCCTTGCCGCCCGCCTCCGTGATCGTGCGTACGGTGGGAAGCGCGGCGCGGATGCGCGTGTCGTCGGCCACCTCCTGCATGCCGTTTTCGTCTTCCAGCGGCACGTTGAAATCCACGCGCACCAGCACGCGCCGGTTCTGCAGAACGAGATCGTCGAGGGTGAGCTTGTCGGGCATGGTCTTTAATGGGTTTTAGAAACGTGACATGCCACGTCTCTACGGTGATAAATGACGAACCGTTTGTTCAACTGCCTTACCACCCGCTACGCGATCTCACGCACCAGTTCCACCGAGCGGTTGGCGTAGCCCCACTCGTTGTCGTACCAGCCCACCACCTTGACCTGACGACCCTGCACGGCGGTCGAGTCGACGTCGTAGATGCAGGAGTGCGGGTTGTGCACGATGTCACGCGAAACGAGCGGCACCTCGCTGTATTCCAGGATGCCGTCCAGATTGCCGCTTGCGGCGTCGCGGAAGGCGTTGTGTACGTCGTCCACGCTGACGTCTTGGCCGACCTGCGCGGTAAGATCCGTGATCGAGCCGGCGGGCGTTGGGACGCGCATCGCCATGCCGTCGAGCTTGCCGTCCAGGTGCGGCAACACCGAACCCACGGCTTTGGCCGCGCCGGTCGTCGTCGGGATGATGCTCTCGGCGGCAGCGCGAGCGCGGCGCAGGTCTTTTGTGCCCGGCCCGTCCACCAGATTCTGCGACGACGTGTAGGCGTGCACGGTCGTCATCAGGCCGCTCTCTACACCGAAGGCGTCGTCGAGCACCTGCACGAGCGGCGCGAGGCAGTTGGTGGTGCAGCTGGCGTTGGAGACGATCTCCTCCTCGCCCGTCAGGGTGTCGTCGTTGACGCCCAGCACGACGGTCGCATCGACCTCGCTCTTGGCGGGCGCGCTGATGACCACCTTGTCGGTCCCGGCGGTGAGGTGCTGCGCGGCGTCCTCGCGGGTGCGGAACAGGCCCGTCGATTCGAGCACCGCGTCGCATCCGAGGTCGTCCCAGGGAAGCTGCGTCGGGTCTTTCTCGCTGAGGACGCGAAAGCGGTCGTCGTCGATGACGAGATCGCCGCCCTCGACGGATACGTCGCCGTCGTAGATGCCCTGCGCGGAGTCGTACTCGAAGAGATGCGCCAGCGTCTCGGCGTCGGTGAGGTCGTTAACGGCCACCACGTCGATGTCGTCGAAGCCGCGCTCCAGGATGGCGCGGAAGGCGAGCCGTCCGATGCGTCCGAATCCGTTGATGCCCAGTTTGGTTGCCATGTCGTTACGAAAAGGTTGGATGATAAAGAAGGCGAAGAGCGCGCCGGCGGCGCACGATGCGAAAGTAGCGCCTGCGCGAACCGGCATCAAGCAAAAGCACGGTCCGATACAACAATTTTTCGGGAAAGTAAGTTCAAGGGAAACGATGCTCGTTCGTTCTGTTTGAATTGTCGAACGAAAGCAAGAAAGGACGAAGGAACGAAGGGACGAGGTGAAGTAGTAAGCGCTTGAGCAAAAAATTATCCGGTATCTCGTCTGCGAAGTAAACGACGACCGACGGTGGACGAATTCCAAACGTTTACGCGGTCGTCATCGTCGCTGGTCGTTCGTTTACTCCGCCTTCGGCTCCGTCAGTCGGCCTTCGGCCTCGTGTGGGGCCGCAGACGTTTTGCGGACCTGCTTAGCTGCCGAGATGTCGTCTCGCCTCTTGTCATCTGCACTTTCTTCCCTTCACACTTTCACACATCCACACCTGAAAGATGTCTACACTTGAAGCTCCGAGACGCCCCACCACTCGCCGCGAGCCGAGCCAGGACGACCGGCCCTCCACTCCGTGGACCACGCGGGCGCTCGTGTACTACGAGCAGAATCGGAGCACCGTCATCGGCGCGCTGGTTGCGCTCGTGCTGTTCATCGCGGGCGCGGTGGCGTACTCGTACTATCAGGAACAGCGGGCCCAGGAGGCCGAAGATATGCTGGCGCAGATCGTAAGCGTCTACGAGAACGGCAACTACAAGCAGGCCCTCCAGGGCACCGCCCAGACGACGGGCCTGCTGGCGCTCGCCGACAATTACGGCGGCTCCCGGTCCGGCAACCTGGCGCGCTACTACGCTGCCGACGCGCTCTACCAGACGGAGCAGTACGACCGGGCGCTCAAATACTACAAGGCGTTCGAGAAAGGCGACAACCTGCTGGGCGCGAGCGCTTATGCGGGCATGGCCGCCGTCCACGAAAACAAGGAGCAGTTCGAACGGGCGGGCGATCTCTACAAACAGGCCGCCGGCGTGCTGCCGGGCAATCAGTCGGCAAAGTACCTCATGCAGGCCGGGCGCGCCTACCTCGACGCCGGCGCCGGCGAAAAGGCGCGCACCGTCTTCGAGCGCGTCAAGCAGAACTACCCGGACTCCCAGCAGGCTGACAACGTGGCGATGTACCTCGCTCGCCTCGAAGCACAATCGCAGTAGCAACGGTCTTGCTTGATATCCCGTAAGGGCCGATCCGGTGTGATCGCCCCAACGCCCAAACGCGAAACGCCTAAACGCACTATGGCCGATCCCAAAATCCTCGTCGTCGATGACGAAGCGTCCATCCGCCGGACGGTGCGGGACATCTTTGAGTACGAAGACTTCGAGGTCGAGGAGGCCGAAGACGGCGAGGAGGCGCTCGAAAAAGTGCGCTCCCAGCAGTACGATCTCGTGCTCCTGGACGTGAAGATGCCGGAGCCGGACGGCATGGAGGTGCTGGAGACGATGGCTGACGAGATGCCCGAACAGCCCGTCGTCATGATCTCCGGCCACGGCACCATCGAGACGGCGGTGGAGGCCACCAAGCTCGGCGCGTTCGACTTCGTGGAGAAGCCCCCGGATCTGAACCGCCTGCTCGTGACCGTGCGCAACGCCATGGATCGCGGCTCGCTGGAGCAGGAAAACCGCCGGATGCGGCAGAGCCTGCAGGAGCAAACCGAGGCCGACCTGACGCCCATCCTGGGTGAGAGTGAGGGCATCACGCACATCAAAGAGACCATCGAGCGCGTGGCCCCGACCGAGGCGCGCGTCCTCATCACGGGCGAACCGGGCACCGGCAAAGAGCTGGTCGCCAAGTGGATCCACCACACCTCCGAGCGCTCCGAGGGGCCGCTGGTCGACGTCAACTGCGCGGCCATCCCCTCCGAGCTGATCGAGAGCGAGCTGTTCGGTCACGAAGAAGGCTCCTTCACCGGCGCCACCGAGCAGCGCATCGGGAAGTTTGAACAGGCCCACGAAGGGACGCTGTTTCTGGACGAGATCGGCGACATGAGCCTCTCGGCCCAGGCGAAGGTGCTGCGCGTCTTACAGGAAAACGAGATCCAGCGCGTGGGCGGCGACCGCACGATTCCGGTGAACGTGCGCGTCCTCGCGGCTACCAACAAGGACCTGCGTGAGGAGATCGAGGAAGGCGAGTTCCGCGAGGACCTGTACCATCGCATCAGCGTGATTCTCATTGACGTGCCGCCGCTGCGGGAGCGGCGGGACGACATCGAGCTGATTACGGAGCACTTCGGGCAGCGCCTCGCGCGCCGCAACGGATTGGAACCGAAGGCTTTCGAGGACGACGCGCTCAAGCAGCTCCGCGAGTTCGAGTGGCGCGGCAACGTGCGCGAGCTGAACAACGTGGTGGAGCGCCTCCTGATCCTGAGCCGGGGCGAGAAGATCACAAGCGACGACGTGAACCGCTTCGCGCGCGCGGGCGACAGCGCGGACGAGCCGGTCAGCAACATGCTCACGGAGTACGAGGACTTCAGCGACTTCCGCGACTCCGCCGAGAAGCGTTTCATCGAGCATAAGCTGCTCGCCCACGACTGGAACGTGAGCCAGACCGCCGAGTCCATCGGCATCCAGCGCTCCCACCTCTACAACAAAATGAACAAGTACGACATCGAGCGCGAGGATTGAATCGATTGGCGAACGCCGATTACCGAGTGACGAGTTGCGATTTTCGAGTGGCGAATGAGGTGAACGGTATCTCTTCCTGATGGCCTCTAAAAATCGAAAATCGAAAATCGAAAATCGAAAATTGCTACGGGTGGAGGCGCTCAGCAAGTCGTTCGCGTCGGGCGGCGGCGAGACGCTGGAGGTGTTGCGGGGCGCTTCGTTCGAGGTCGAGCGCGGCGAGGTGCTGGCCGTCGTGGGCGAGAGCGGCACGGGCAAGAGCACGCTCCTGCACCTGATGGGCGCGCTGGATCGCCCCACTGGCGGCACGGTCGTCTACGAAAACGAAGACGTATTTGAGCAGGACGACGAGGCGCTGGCAGCGTTCCGCAACCGGCAGGTGGGCTTCGTCTTTCAGTTCCACCACCTGCTGCCGGAGTTTACAGCGGCGGAGAATGTGGCGATGCCCGCCCTCGTGCAGGGACGAAGCGCCGGCGCGGCCAACGAGCGCGCGCTTCACTTGCTGGACGTGCTGGACCTGGCCGACCGCGCCGAGCACGCCCCCAGCGCGCTCTCCGGCGGCGAGAAGCAGCGCGTGGCGATGGCGCGCGCGCTCATGAACGAGCCGGGCCTCGTCCTCGCCGACGAGCCGACCGGCAACCTCGACACGAAGACCGCGCGCCTCTTGCACGACGAGATCCTGCGACTCCGGAGCGAGCTGGACCAGACGTTCGTCCTCGCCACCCACAACTGGACGCTGGCCGGCATTGCGGATCGCGTGCTGGAGATCCGCGAGGGCCGCCTGCACGACGTGACCGAGCAGGCGGATACGCGCGAGTGAGGCCGTAAACATCCGTAGCGGCGCGGCGTGCCGCGCCGATCCCTAAAGATGGCTACGAATACATGTGCTGAACGTACGGAACCGAGCGTCGTAAAAGCAACACGAACACGTTCTTACGCGCACAACGTCTGTTAGCTATGGAAGCCGCTGTACTTGAAGACGGCGCGGGCTACGTCCAGGAAAGCATCAACCCGCGCCTGGATTTGTTCTCCGAAATCGAGCGCCTCAAAGACGAGCGCAACGCCGTGCTGCTGGCGCATTACTACCAGGAGCCGGAGATCCAGGACATCGCCGACTACATCGGCGACTCGCTGGGCCTCTCGCGCGAGGCCGCCGACACCGACGCCGACATGATCGTCTTTGCGGGCGTGCACTTCATGGCCGAGAGCGCCAAGATCATGAACCCCGCCAAGAAGGTCATCCTGCCCGACCTGAACGCGGGCTGCTCGCTCGCCGACACGTGCCCGGCGGACGAGTTTGAGGAGTGGCTTCAGCAGTATCCCGACCACGAGGTCGTCACCTACGTCAACTCCTCGGCGGCGGTGAAGGCGCTCTCCGACGTGACCTGCACCTCGTCGAGCGCCGCGCATATCATTAACCAAATTCCTGACGATCAGCCCATCGTCTTCGCGCCGGATCGCAATCTGGGCAAGTACCTGAAGCGCGAGACGGGCCGCGACGACATGGTGCTGTGGGACGGCGTCTGCATCGTGCACGAGACGTTCAACGAGCAGAAGCTGGTGCGCAAGCAGGCGCGCCACCCGGAGGCCGAGATCATTGCGCACCCGGAATGCGAAGAGGTGGTGCTCGACCGCGCCGCCTTCATCGGTTCCACCAGTCAGCTGCGCCGCCACGTCGGTGAAAGCGAAAGCGACAGCTTCATCGTAGCGACTGAAGAGGGCCTGCTGCACCAGATGCGCAAAGATAATCCGGATAAAGAGCTAATCCCAGCCCCGCCGGACAGCGGCTGCAACTGCAATCAGTGCCCGCACATGCGCCTCAACACTATCGAGAAGCTGTATCTTTGCTTGAAGCACGAGAAGCCGGAGGTCACGCTCGAACCCGGCATCCGCGAGCAGGCGCTCCAGCCCATCGAGCGCATGATGGAGATGAGCCAGTCGATTGGATAATTGGCGAATGTCGAACGGCGAATTCGAAGGCGATGACTCGAAAATAAAGTTAGTACAGCAGATACGGTTTGCGCCGCTCGCGGAACGCCTTCACCTCGCTTTGCCAGCTCCGAATGATCGCCTCCGGGCGCTTGCCCGCCTCCAGCATCTCCAGGAAGCGATCCGTGCCGGAGAGCTTCGCCAGCCAGTCCGGGCGCGTCAGGAATGAATCCGGCTCCGGCGCACGCTGATAGAAGGCGTGGAGGACGTGCACGCCCGTGGCGACGGGCCGGTACGCCTCGGCGTCGGTAATGACGTGGCGCACGCCTTTGGCCTGTTTGCCCGCCAGGTCCTCCGACTCCGGCGTGAACGTGGCCGGCTCGAAGCGCACGCCCGGTAGATCGCGCGCGTCCAGCGTGCCCGCGAGCACCTGCGGATCCGCCCAGGACGCTCCTACCAGCTTGAACGGGGCGTCGGTACCGCGCCCCTCGCTGGCGGCAGTGGCCTCGAAGAACGCCGCGCCCGGATACACCAGCGCCGTCTCGAAGTCCGGAATGTTGGGACTGGGCGCGATCCACGGCAGGTGCATTTCGGGCCGGAGTTTGCCGCGCGACCAGTTCTCGGCGGACACCACTTCGAGGTCGAGCGCATCCAGCCCGCTGAGCCACGCCTCGCCTTTGATCATGCGCGCCAGCTCGCCGGCGGTCATGCCATGCTGCACGGGAATTGGGTACTTGCCCACGAACGACTGGTACGTCGTGTCCAGGACGAAACCGCTCACGTGCTCCCCGCCGATGGGATTGGGACGGTCCAGCACCATGAAGTCGACGTCGTTTTGGGCGGCGGCCTGCATGGCGAGGCCCATCGTCGAGATGTACGTGTAGAAGCGTGCTCCTACGTCCTGAATGTCAAAGACGAGAGCATCCAGCCCGTCGAGCATCTTGCTCTGGGGCACGCGCGTGTCGCCGTACAGGCTGTAGATCGGAGCGCCCGTCTTGGCGTCGCGGCCATCTTTGACCTCTTCGCCCGCCTCCGCCTCGCCGCGCAACCCGTGCTCCGGCCCAAAGAGCGCGCCCAGCTCCACGTTCGGCGCACGGTCCACGAGGTCGATCAGGTGCGTCGAGTCAACCATTGCCGTGTGATTGACGACGAGGCCGATGGTTTTATGTTGGAGCCGGGCCATGCCGTCCGCGGCGAGCACGGCGGCTCCGGTGCGCACAGTGTCTTGCTGGGCTGCCTGCATCGAGTCGGGAGCTTGTGCCGAGGACGAGGCCTGCGGGCCGTCGCATCCGGTTGCAACGAGCGAAAGAATAAGCGAAAGTACGAATGGGCGAAGATACGAATGGACGAAAGGACGAATGAACGAGCGAACGAATGAGCAAACGAAGGCAGAACACGCCCTCGTACTCTCGTACCCTCTCCCTTCCCTTCCGTCTCTTGGTTCCTTCATCCTTTCCTCCCCACGTCCCTTCATGAATGAGCCGCGATCTCGTGTTCGGGAAAGAAGTACGCGACTTCGCGCCGCCCGTTCTCCGGCGAGTCGGAGCCGTGCACAATGTTTTGCTCGATAGAGTCGGCGAACTCGGCGCGGATGGTGCCCTCGTCGGCTTCGTCGGGATCCGTAGCGCCGATGAGTGCGCGGAAGTCGTCGACGGCGTTTTCTTTTTCGAGCACCATGGGCACGCAGGGGCCGCCGGTCATAAACGCGATCAGGCTCTCGAAGAACGGCTTGCCTTCGTGTACGGCGTAAAAGCCCTCGGCCTCTTTTTCCGACAAAGAAACCATCTTGAGAGCGCGGATCCGGAAGCCGGCGTCCTGGATGCGGCGCGTCACCTCGCCGATCAGCTCTTTGCGTACGCAGTCGGGCTTGAGAATTACGAGCGTGCGTTCCATGTTGAGAGGAGTGGTCTTGCGGGTGCTTTCTCGTGAGCGTGGTAAAACGTAATGCGCACGCCGCAAACGGACAAGCCGCCTCGCGGCGGTCTTGGCGGATTCGTCAGATGCCAACAATGCGCGCGAAGCGACCGGGCCTGCGAAGAACGCTCGCGCAACTGCTGCCGGACCCGTTCGGCGTCGCCTCCAATCGGTATTACCGCACGCGCCGGGCGAGATCGGCAGCTTCTTCGGCGTCGTCAGGCTGCTCGCTGGAAAGAGCGTCGCTTTCGGGCGTGCTGACGTGGTCTCAGTCGCGGCTCGTGACGATAGTTTCCAGGTGCTCGATGCGGCGCACGAGGCGCTCCGTGTCCACCGGCTCCGTGGAGGCCGAGCGCCGGCGGAGGCGCTGTTCCAGATCGTCCGCCGTCAGGTAATCGCGGTCCTGCATCATCAGTTCGCGCACCCGGCGCTCCTCCCACTCGCTGGAGGTGCCGAAGCCGTAGACCTTGAAGGCGTGCGAGGCCAGCCCGATGCCCCAGCCGAAGAGCGGGTAGATAAATCACAGGTGCTCCAGCGAAGTCATCAGGTTGACGGCAACCAGCATCAGCTTCATCTACCACGAGACGATGCCGGTTGCCTTCCCACAAGAGAGTGGCCTCGTGTGCGAAAGCATGGAAGTCCGAACGCAAAAACGTCTGTACCGTCATACATCACACACACTCAAACACTCAAACACTCAAACACTCAAACACCGAACCGCATGGAGCTTGACGAGAATCCCGCCTTCGACCTCACCAGCGAGTTTGATCCGACCGGCGATCAGCCCAACGCCATCGCCGAACTCACCGCAGGTCTGAAGCGCGGCGACGACTACCAGACGCTCCTCGGGGCGACGGGTACCGGGAAAACTTTTTCCATTAGCAACGTCATCCAGAATGTGAATATGCCGACGCTGGTGATGAGCCACAATAAGACCCTGGCCGCCCAGCTTTACGCCGAGCTGCGCAACTTCTTCCCGGAAAACCGCGTCGAGTTTTTCATCTCGTACTATGACTACTACCAGCCCGAGAGCTACATCGTCCCCTCGGACACGTACATCGAGAAGGATATGGCGATCAACGAGCGCATCGACCGGCTGCGGCTGCGCGCCACCTCGTCGCTCGTGTCGGGGCGCGACGACGTGATCGTGGTCGCCAGCGTATCGTGCATCTACGGCCTCGGCGCGCCCGACGAGTACGCCTCGCAGATCATCCAGATCAAGCCGGGCGAGCGCGTGGAGCGCGACGAGTTCCTGCACGATCTGATCAGCCTGTACTACGAGCGCAACGACATCGAATTCGAGCCGGGCACCTTCCGCGTGCGCGGCGACGTCGTGGACATCTTCCCGGCCTACATGGCGGATGAGCGCCGCGCCTACCGCATCGAGTTCTGGGGCGATGAGGTCGACAGCATCTCGACGTTCCATCCGGATTCGGGCAAAACGCTCGATGAGGAAGAGTTCCTCACGATCTATCCGGCCAATCTTTTTGTGACTTCGGAAGATCAGCTGGAGCGCGCCATCGAGTCCATCGAAGAAGAACTAAAATGGCGGCTCGCGGTGCTCCGGGAGGAAGGCAAGCTCGTGGAGGCGCAGCGGCTGGAGCAGCGCACGATGTTCGACCTGGAGATGATGAAATAGGTCGGCTTTTGCTCCGGCATCGAGAACTACTCGCGGCACCTGTCGGGGCGGCAGAAAGGCGAGCGCCCGTACTGCCTGTTCGATTATTTTCCCGACGATTTTCTGCTGGTGATAGATGAGAGCCACCAGACGATCCCGCAGGTGCGCGCCATGTACAACGGCGACCGCGCCCGCAAGCTGAAGCTGGTGGAGCACGGCTTCCGGCTCCCCTCGGCCCTCGACAACCGCCCGCTCACGTTTGAGGAGTTCGAGAGCCTGCACGATCAGGTGATTTTCATGAGCGCTACGCCCGCCGACTACGAGCTTGAGAAAAGCGGCGGCGTCTTCGTCGAGCAGGTGGTGCGGCCCACCGGTGTGCCCGATCCGGAGATCGACGTGCGCCCCGTGGACGGCCAGATCGACGACCTGCTCGAAGAGATCCAGCAGCGCGCCGAGCGCAACGAGCGCATTCTGGTGACGACGCTCACGAAGCGCATGGCCGAGGACCTGGCTGATTATCTCGACAGCTACGGCGTGGCCTGCCGCTGGCTCCACTCCGAGATCGACGCCTTCGACCGCGTCGATATCTTGCGCGGCCTGCGCCTCGGCGAGTTCGACGTGCTGGTGGGCGTGAACCTGCTTCGGGAGGGCTTGGACTTGCCGGAAGTCTCGCTCGTGGCAATCCTGGACGCCGACAAGGAGGGCTTCCTTCGTTCCGAACGCTCGCTCATTCAGACGGCAGGGCGGGCGGCGCGCAACGCCAACGGGCAAATTATTTTATATGCCGACGAGATCACCAGCTCCATGCAGCGCATGATGGACGAGACGGAGCGTCGCCGCGAGAAACAACTCGCCTACAACGAGGAACACGACGTGACCCCTGAAACGGTGCGCAAGTCGCAGGACGAGGTGATGCAAGGCACCATCATTGCCGAGGAGAAAGCCGACGAGGACGGGCAGTCCACCTACTACGCCGGCCCCGACGAGGGCACTTCCGCCATTGTCGCCGACCCCGTGGTCAAGTACATGACCGACGATCAGAAGCGCGATCTCGTGGAACAGATGCGCGAGGAGATGCTGGAGGCCTCCGACAACCTCGACTTCGAGCGCGCCGCCGAGCTGCGCGATTCTATCGAAGAACTCGAAAGTCAACTCGGGGAGTGAGCGTGGCTCAGGTCTGCAGGTCAAGGTCGCACGTCACTGGATCTTCGATTTTCGGATCTGCGACCCGATGACCGGTTTCGTCGAACGGGTCGAGGCATACGTGCACGAGCACTCGTGAACGCGCAAACACCCAAACACTCAAACACTGCAACACCCAAACACAGGGCAATCGCGTTTAATTTTCTGTATCGCCCTACGTGATGTAGGGGCTGTTCTCGTCAGAACATGTTGAATGGAAGGTAGCGTCAAGGCGCGCCTTGTTCGCCCGGCGCTTCGTATACTGTTCACGTTCGCCTTCCTGCTCCCCACGTAACGACGACGCAGCTCATGGACGACAAGATCACCTTTCTGCTCAACAAGGCGCAGACGTTCTTGCGTAGCGCCGCCGTGTTGCTGGAACTGGAGGACTACGACTCCAGCGCCTCCCGCTCCTATTTCGCCATGCTCTACGCCGCACAGGCCATGCTCGTGGCCGAAAACGGTACGCTCCCCGAACAGCGCGGCATCCGGTCTGCTTTTATCGACCAGTTCGTGGATCACGGCCCGCTGCCCGAACGCGCTGCCGATGCCTTCGAGAACGCGCATGACCTGATGGAGGTCGGTGATTACAGCAGCTCCTTCGGCGTCAAGCAGCCCAAGAGCGAGCGGGCACTCCAAGAGGCCGAGGCATTCGTCAACAGCATCACCGACATGATTCAAGAGACGGCGTAGTGGGTCGAAGGTCTGAAGGTCGCATGTCGAAGGTTGCAGAGGTGCAAGGCGTGTAACCTTTGACCTGTGATCTGAACCGCGAAGAGCCGACGAACCGCGAAACCTGCTTCCCAATCAGAACCTTCAGCGACCGGAGAACAACTCGCGTTGTGCCCTTGAGAGCGTTCAGCCCGGTCCGCCACAGCGTGCGG
>PXTQ01000021.1:0-26570 GCA_003022505.1 Bacteroidetes bacterium QS_8_64_10
GGACCACGCCCGCCGCTTCCGGGGCGCGTCACCTGCGCGTCGGCATACGACGTGGCCGTCGTCAGCAGCACGTCTTTCACCTGCGCCGCCGAAAGCTCCGGATAGTAGCTCATGACGAGCGCCGCCACGCCGGACACGACGGGGGCGGCCATTGAGGTGCCGCTGGAGCGGTCGTAGCGGTCGTTGAGCGCGGTCGAGTAGATTTGCACGCCCGGCGCAAACAGGTCCACCCGCTCGTTGCCGTAGTTGGAGAACGGCGCGGCCAGATTGTCTTCTTGCCACGACGAGCCGCCGACCGAGATCCAGGTTTCGGCTGCGTTCGTGCTGTTGGCGTAGTACTTCGACGGAAAATTATCCGTCGTGTCGACATTGACGCCCTCGTTCCCGGCGGCGTGCACCATCAAAACGCCCTTGCGGTCGGCGTACTGCACAGCCTCGTCCACGACCGCTTTCTGCGGCGAGTAGCCTTTGCCGAAGCTCATGCTGATGATGTCGGCCCCGTTCTCGGCAGCGTAGCGGATGGCGTTCGCCACGTCCTTGTCGCGCTCTGCCCCGATGATGCCGGCTACGTGCGTGCCGTGGTAGGGCGCGGACGCGCTGATTTCGTTATTGCCGTAGTAGCGCTCGCTGGTGTCGCTGTAATCGTCGCCCACGCGAGGACGCGGGTTGAAATCCGGATTGTAACCGTATTCGAGGCGATCCTGAAGCGTCTCGCGCTGGTCCTCGAAGTCGGAGGGCGTCACGCCGTAGCGGTAGAAGCGCGTGAGCAAGCCTTTGGCCCGCTGGACGCGCCGCCCGGCAGTGTCGGCGCGGAAGGACTCGACGTGCTCCTGCATCAGCGTGTCTACGCCGAGGTAGGTGCGCAGCGTCTGCGAGGCTCTGTCGTAGGCCTGCCTCGCCTTGCTGATCTGGCTGATCTGCTGGTTGACCTTCCGGCGCTCTTTCTGGAAGTCGTTCTTGATGTGCTGGTAGTATTCGTACTCCTCGCGCTCCTCCGGCGAAAGGCTCGACGGGTCGCTTACATCTTCGTATTTGGGCTTGAGGCGCGCGTAGATGCGCGTCAGCTCGTAGGTGTCGTGGTTGACGTTTTTGTTCGGCCCGCCAATGAAGTTCCAACCGTGCACGTCGTCGGCGTAGCCGTTGTCATCGTCGTCTTCGTTGTTGCCCGGCACCTCGTCGCGGTTGGTCCAGAGCACGTCGTCGAGGTCTTCGTGGTCGGTGTCGATGCCGTTGTCAATGACAGCGACGACAACGGTGTCTTCGGGGCGCTTGTCTTGCAAAAACGACTCGTAGGCGCGCTCGACGCTGACGCCGGGAAAGCGGTCGGCCTCGCGGTCCAGACGGAACCAGTCGTCGGTCGGCTCCTGCGGAGCAGCCTCCGGCTCCGATTCGGGCGTCGCGTCGGAATCGGAGGGCGACTCCTCCGCATCGTTCGCTTCATCCGATTCGGGCGCGGGAGCTTCTTCCGTTTGCTCGGGCGGCGACGGCGCGGGTTCGTCCTCCGGCTCGGCGGTCTGCTGCGTGCCGGCGCAACCGGCCATCGTGACGGCGACAACGAGCGGAAGAACAAGACGGCGAAACTTCATCAGATTGACTCGAATGGACTTATGGGAGAGATAGATGGTTGAGAATGGAACATGGAGGATAGAGAATGGGGAAGCGCGTCTCGATCTCGCAGACGCTTGCTATCCTCGATGTTCGATTCTCAATTCTCGGTTCTCGAATCTCCGCGCGCTCTGCGGTCAAAAAGCGGATTGAAAGGTACGGCCCGCTGCACGCGCGGTTTCTGACCCTCCCGGCGGCCAGGCGAGATGAGGAAGCGGGAAAACGAAAGAGCGGATGTTCAAGCATAAGTCTCCGATCATGTGTAGCGACGGATGACGTTCATCGCTGGGCCTCCGAGGCCCAACGCTAAGGAACACGTCGCTAATAACTGTGGCATGGACACGTAGATTGGAGGTGTTTTATTATACATGTGGAAAGTAAAGACACGACATGTCGCGTCTCAACGGTTTTATCCTACATCGAAAGGGCCATCCGGCAAGTGCAACGCTTGCAGTTATTTAGTGCACAATTCTAAACACGCACGTCCTTCTGGAATATACTCACGTCGTCAGATCCTCGAAGCGCTCGATTTCGGCAGACAGGCGGTCGCGCAGCCCCACGAGTCGTTCATCGTCAGGGCGGCGCGCGGCGCGCATCACGGCGCGGTGGAACCAGCGCTGCTGCTCCGGCCCGGCGCTCAGGCCGGCGTGATTCTCCCCGCCCGAAAAGACCGGCAGGTCGCGCTCCAGGCTCTGATTGATGGTCCACAGGTTGTGCAGTTTATCCGCCAGGCTGATGGCGACCGCCCCCGCCGGCTCGCGTCCCAGGTTGGCGACGTACTCTTCCTTGCGCACACGCCACGGGCGGCGGCGGCCTTCGTCATCGAGTTTCTTTTCCGAAACGATCTGCACTAGGCCGGTCACGTCCTCGCCCACCGCATCCCGGAGTCGCCCGCTGCGCAGGCGCTGATCGTGGCGATTCTCGTCCTCCAGCGTATCGTGCAGGAACGCGGCGGCCACCACCTCGTCCTCGAAGCCGGCGCGCTGCACCGCGAGCGCCACCGCCGTCAGGTGCGTCATCACCGGCACGCGCGGCGCAGCGGTCGCGCCCTCCGGACGCTCGAACGCCGGATCGCGCCAGCCGCCCTTGCGGTAGGTGCCGTCGTGCCACTGCGCGGCGAGTTCGACGGCGTGCTCGACGAGCGGGCTGAACGGGTTCATGGTTTCGAGTTTCGGATTCTCGGTTTCCGGTTGGGGAGTGATGGCCCTCGCAACAGTTTACCGAAATTCAAATGATAGTTTTTGGTTATGGATCGCCGCCAAAAATTCTCGCCGTTCATTCCTTCCACCCAGTGTAAGCAGTTCTGTATTCACCTGCTGGCATTGTTTGCATCCGGCTAATCCGTTGAATCCGCATTATGGACTGCGCGCAGCGAGGTGCCACAGAAATTCCGCGCCGGACCAGTCGGCGGAGGCCAGCACGACGGCGGCCATCGTGAGCAGGGCAAGCGGGCTGACGAGCGCGGCGAGGCCGCCCAGCCAGGCCGGAGCCTGCGCCGCCCGGCGGAAGTCGTTGGCGGTCCGTAGCGTGCCCCACAGCACGATGAGCACCCACAGCGCGGTGAGCGCTGCCATCCCGAAGAGCGCCGTCCGGTGCGAGAAGGTGACGATGACGAGCGCTCCCGTCATCAAAACCAGATACCCCCAGCGCGGCCCCAGCGCAAGGATGAGCGTCTGCCCCGGATTCAAGGCGTAATGACGCAGCGACAGCACCGCCAGAAAGACCGCCCATACGGCCAGCCCGGCAGCGGTGAAGCCGGCCAGCACCAGCGCCAGCAACCACGGGTACGGCAGGAGCGACATGACAAACTCCGGCGTGACGAACGGCAGCCGGTGCACGAGCACGACAAAGGCGTTCTGCTCGCTGATGAGCCGCAGCGCGGCGCTGCCGAAGACGCCCAGGCTGAGGCTCACCACGATCAGGAGAAGCAAGCTGAGGCCCACCATCGACGCGCGCCCCTCCCGCACGGCCTCGCGGTAGAAGCTGCGCGCCCGGAAGTAGCGCGGCACCATGCGCTGAAACAGCCTGGAGTACGCGAAGGCCAGGCCCAACAAGAGCACGACGCCCCATGCCATGAAGATAAGCCAGGGCCAGGGCAAGTCGGGCGAGGCTCCGGCGGCAAACGCGAACGTGGTCTGCCCGTCCGAAAAGAAGCCGCGCGCCACGTCGAACGCCGGATGCGCCGCGCCGTCCGGTCCCAGCAACCCGTAGTTGTACCGTTCGGGACCAGCCAGCCCGTACGCCGGATTCAACTTGCTGCTGCTTGCGGCGGCGTCGTTCCAGCGATACACAAACACCGCCAGTGGCTTCGGACGGAGCGTGTCGGCAAGGAGCGTGCTGAGCGCAGCCTCCAGGTAACGCGCCTGCTGCTCCGCCGAGCCGGGCTGACGCAGGCCCGACTCGGCGTTCGCCACACGCCGCGTGCCCACCGCCCCAAGCCCGGCGGGCGGGCGCGGCGTAGTCGTATCGGCGGGTGCGTACCAGCGGCGCAGCAGCGACACCGGGCCGCCGCTCGCGTTCAGCGCGTCCAGCAGCACGAAGTCGACGGCTCCGGCGCAACGATCCGTGTCGGGGAAGGCCGTCAGGTAATACGCCTGGCTTCCGGGCGGCCCGCGCCGGCGCACGCGCTCAGCCAGACGGCGGAAGTAGGCGCAGGCCAGCGTGTCGCTCGTCTCGCTGCGGCGCGCCAGCCCGAAGCGCCGCGCCGACGGATGCCCCTGGGCTCGTTGTAGCGCCCGGTCCAGCAGCCTGCGCGCGTAAGCGAGCGTGTCGCGCAGATGACGCGCCGCCATGTAGTTGAGGGGCAACTCCTGATAGAATTGCAGTCCTATCGTATCGGCCAGCGTAAGCAGCGGCTCGCGCTGGATGAGCGTCGTACGCACGGCCTGCGCGCCAATCTTTTTCATGCGCTGGAGGTCGCGCTGCGCCTGCTGCAGGTCGTTCGGCGGCGTCCAGACGAACCCGCGCGCTGGGTCTTTCATCGACGCGCCCGTCGCCTCCGCCTGTTGGGCAAGCGCAGCGGGGGCGCAGATTGTCAGCAGCGACAGCAGCAGGCTTGCAGCAAGCGGACAGCGGATCGGACGGTACACAGGGTGGGCAATGTCAGTGCGAGAAAGAGGAGCCGGGCCTCATGAGCGCAAGTAAAGTACAACACGCAACCGTTTCATCCAAAAACGCCTCTTCTTTTTCCTGAAAAGTCCCGCAACCCCACTTCCTGTTCCCAGAAGCGTTACTCCGGCGTAACGCAGCGAACGTTGAAGGTGCCGCCCTTACCGTCTATGATGCTTATTGAATCGTTCTCCCGCAACGATGCTGATCATTTATCCCCCAAATGACACGCACTTATCTCGTTCTTGTGCTCACGGCGCTCCTGTGCGCGCCCTCGCTCGCTCAGGCGCAACCTGTTACGCTCGAATTCGGTCCGCGCGGCGGGTACAGCATAAGCGAGCAGGCATCCTTCGTGGGAGCCGACTTCCGGGTTGACGAAGCCAGCCTGCCGTTCGTCTACCATCTGGGATTTGATTACTATCTGGAAGCCGTTGGGGAAGGAGAGCAAGATGCTCCCAACTGGCAATTCGACGTAAACAGTTACATCCCGTTCCTGGTGTATAGCCCCACGATTACGCTGCAACTGGGCGGCGGCTTCTCCGTGCAACGCACCGTGCCTTCAACCGGTGCGGAAACGGACTGGGGTTTTAACGGAACGGCGGGCTTCGTGCTCAATCCCACTGGTACGTTTCAGCCGTTTGTGCGGGCGCGCGCCACGCTCGCGCAGGAATCGACGTTCGACGCCATGGGCGGCCTCCTGATCGTGTTGCGCCAATGACTTGTGCTTCTGCTGTCCCACGAGGCGCTATCTCAATGTACGTTTAGCGTAAAACGTAAGGCCGCTTCTGGCAATACGTTATGAACCGAGCATCCTTTACGCAATACGCATTACGCAATACGCGATACGCCGCGATACGCCATACGCCCGTTCGGACCCAACAAAACCATCTTCGGACAGGTTCGCCAAACACGTGCCGTCTCATCGCATCCGGCCTGCTGCTCGCGCTTGCCTCCCTGGTCGGGGGAGCAAATGCGACGCACGCGCAGCCTCACCAGGCAGCCGGCGCTTACCTGAATTATGACTTCGACTACGGAGCGCCGCTGATCGGCATCACGTTTCGCCTGCGCCCCGAAGCCTCTTTCGCATACAGCGCCCATCTGGAATATCTGCATCAGGCCAGCGCGGACGCCGAGGACCCGAAGGCTCGCATCACGCAGCTCGATCTGGGCGGCTTGGTCTCTATCGTGCAAAGCGGTCCGCTCAGCGTGTGGGCCGGCGGCGGCCCAGCGCTTCAGTATGTGCACGTGAACACGCGGCGCGATTCGACCGGCGTCACGGTGGAGGGGCAAAACGACTTACGTTTCGGCTTCAACGGGGGTGGCGAAGCGCGCCTGCGCCTGATCGGCTCGGTGCATCTGTTTGCACACGCTACCCTCACGCTGGGCACGCCCGTACGGACGCGCTCCGGCGGCGGCCTGCTGGTGCGGTTCTGATGTGACGTATCCATTATTTGAGCGACGACGAGGACGACCCGGCATGATCCTGGAAGCCAACGAGGAGTGCGGCGGGCCGTCCGCATTCGCCGGATGATACCGTCTTGCTTACTTGATGTCGCAATGCTGGCCTAAAATGAATCGCCTGTCTTTTGGCAAAGACGCGACATGTCGCCTCTCTAAGATCATTCTCATTTACTGCCTCGCCCCCTGACATAAACTTCTCAAATCGGAGTTTACCCTTTACCGAACAACGTATGTTGATTATGAAAACACTGACTCGACTCGCTCTGCTCGCAGCGCTTCTCGTCTTTTCCGTGCCTACGCGCGCCCCGGCGCAGACAAGCATTGCTATCGGTCCGCGCGCCGGGTACGAAGTAGGTGACGTGCAGACGCCGTTTGTAGGAGGCGACCTGCGGATCGGGGTCGGCGCGCTGCCCGTCCGGCTCAACGCCACCTACGATGCCTACTTGGGCGAGGGAGCGGATCTCTATCAGTTCGCGGCCAACGCGCTCTACGACTTCGAGGACGGAGGACGCAACCGCGTCTTCACGCCGTACGCGGGAGCGGGCCTCAGCGTCGCCGGCTACGACGCGGAGGGCGATGACGACAGCGTCACCGACACGGCCCTGAATCTGCTCTTCGGGGCCGAGTTTGAGGCCACTGCCCGGTTTCGCCCGTTTGTGCAGGCAGAGTTTACGGTCTTCGGTGAGCAGGATCTTTACGACGTGGGCGGCGGGCTGCTGTTTACGTTCTGATTGGCCGCACGCTTACCGACGATAAGTAGCCGCACTTCTCGGACAGGGAGGTGCAGTTCTTTTTCTGACCCGCACATGGATTGCTAAACTTTTACGGGACGACCACCCAGCAGCGATAGAAAGCGACGAGGATAGGAGATGACAGCGCTGAACCTGTTGGGAGGCGCGCTTTTCGAAGTGGGCGGCTTCAACCCGTTTGCGCAGGCGCACTTCACGCTCGGCGGCGACCTCGACGTGTTCGGCATCACAGGGGGGCTGCTGTTCGAGCTGTGACGCCGGCAAACACCTCAACGAGCCAAGCCGCGCCCCCGGTCGAGCGGAGCGCGGCTTTTGTATTCCTCGAAGAAACGGCGGTCCGCCGTCGGTCGTCCGTCGTCCGAACTCAGTCCATCATCTTGCGCAGGAAGGCGGGCGTCTCCCGGTCGCCGCCTTCGCCGTCCTCTTCGGAAGCATCGTCCTCATCGGAGTGCTCGCCGCCGCCGACGTCGTCGGGGCGAAGCCGCTGGATGTTCTTACGCTCGGCAGCCGGCCTCTCGCGCTCTTCGGTGTCCTCGTCGCTCGCAGCGTCGTCGTCTTCGCCGGCGGCGGAAGCTGGCGATTGGCTGCGGCGCTCGAAGGCGGGCGGGTCCAGCTTGCGGAGGTTGTCCTCACCCTTGTAGGACACCTCGTCGCCGGAGCCGTCGTCCTCGTCGTTTTGAAGCGAGACCGTGCGTTGCACGCCTTTTCCGTCGCCTTCGGCCTCCTCGTCGAACCCCGTGGCGATGACCGTCACGCGCAGCTTCTCCCCCATGCTTTCGTCGATGACGGTGCCGAAGATGACCTCCACGTCGCCGCCGCTCTCGCGCTGAATGATGTTGGTGGCGTTGGTGGCCTCGCGGATGCCGAGGGAGCGGCCCGCCGTGACGTTGACGAGCGCGTTGCTCGCGCCTGCAATCGAGAGGCCGTCCAGGAGCGGACTGCTGATGGCCTCGATGGCGGCCTGCTCGGCGCGGTTCTCTCCGCTGGCCGTGGCCGCGCCCATGAGCGCCTTACCGCCGTCGTGCATGGTGGTGCGCACGTCGGCGAAGTCCAGATTGATCAGCCCATGCACCGTGATGAGGTCGCTGATCCCGCGCGTGGCATTGTAGAGCACATCGTCGGCCTTGCGGAACGCCTCCATGATGGTGGTGTCCTCCTCGGTGATGTCGAGCAGGCGCTCGTTGGGAATGGCGATAAGCGTATCGACGTTCTCTTCGAGCAGGTCGATGCCCTCGCCCGCCGCGCGCATCCGGCGCGGTCCCTCGGCCTCGAAGGGCGTCGTCACGATAGAAACGGTCAGGATGTCGAGTTCCTGCGCGATGGCGGCCACCACCGGCGCGCCGCCCGTGCCCGTGCCGCCGCCCATTCCGGCAGTGACGAACACCATATCGTAGCCTCGGAGCGCCTCCTTGATCTCGTCGCGGCTTTCCTCAACGGCCTCCGCCCCGATGGACGGGCGCGCGCCGGCGCCCAGCCCTTTCGTGAGGCTGCGCCCGGCCTGAATCTTGACCGGCGCGGAGTTGGCCGAGAGCGCCTGTGCGTCCGTGTTGACGGCCACGAAGTCGACGCTCTGGATGCCCTGATCGACCATGTTGTCGATGGCGTTGCCGCCTCCGCCGCCGACACCGACGACGCACAGCTTGGCTTCTTCATTGAAAGAGTCTTCGAAGGTGAATCGTTCGCTGATGGAGCCTTCCATAGTCTCGGGTGGCTGGTTGATGTTTGGTTTTTGGTTATTGGTTGCTGTTTTTCGGTTGCTGGTTGTTGGTTGGCGATTCTCGGTTGGCGGTTTGTCAGGTCAGCACGTCATTCACGCCTATCAAGTCGGTCAGGTCTTTCACGTCGGTCACGTCTTTCCGGTCAGCAAGTCGAAAGGTCGCAAGTTGCAGGTCATTCAACGCGCCAACGCGCAACGCCCAAACGCGATAGCGCGACAACGCACGAACGCATAATTCACGAGCGCACGATCCTCCATCTTTCATTCTCAATTCTCTACTCGCCATTCTTCATTCCCTGTTCGCCATTCGACATTCGCAATTCGCAGTCGTTATTCGCTACAGCTCCCCGAACCACGCCATCATGCGCTGCTTGAGGCTCTGGGTGAGTGACTCTTCTTCCGAGGCGGCGCTGCCGTTTTCGGGCGCGTGCACGTCCATCATGCTGCCGCCGAAGAGCGTGCCCGCGAGCGCGTCGGGGCGCAAGCCGTACAAAACCAGCCCGACGCCGGTGGCAAACTTTGGGTCGCTGACCTCTTCGACGAGGCCGCCGCCCAGCCCCATCGGGCGGCCCAGGCGCGCGTCGGTGCCCAGCACCTCGGCGGCCAGCTCGGCGGTGCCGTGGATGAGCGAGCCGCCGAGCTGCGCCCGCCGATGCCCGGCATGGTAATCTCTTCGTTCTCATCGGCGAGGTCGGTGTGGGCGGTCCCGAAGCGACATTTCAGGCGCTCGGCCTGGTCGCGCATCACGCCGAGGCCCTTGCGCAGGTCGTCAGTCACTTTGTTGCCGGCTACGGCAATGACGCCGGTGTGGCGGATGGTGTTGTCTTCGAAGACGGCCACGTCGGTGGTGCCGCCGCCGATGTCGATGAGCGCGACGCCCACCTCTTTTTCGTCTTGATGCAAAACCGCATACGAGGAGGCCAGCGGCTCCAGCACGATGTCGCTGACGGAATAACCGGCTTTTTCGACGCATCTAAAGATGTTCTTGGCCGCAGTGACGAGGCCCGTGATGATGTGGACGTTCGCTTCCAGGCGCACGCCGCTCATGCCTACGGGGTCGTGCACGCCGTCCTGCCCGTCTACGACGTACTCTTGCGGGATGACGTGCAGGATCTCGCGGTCGGAGGGCATGGCGACGTGGGTGGTATCCTCCAGCAGACGATCCACGTCGCGCTGCGTGATCTCGTTGTTTTGCTTGGCGATGGTGACGACGCCCCGGCTCTGGAAGCTCTGCACGTGGTCGCCGGCGATGCCCACGATCACGTCGCTGATGCTGATGCCGGCGGCGCGCTCAGCCTCGCGGATGGCCTTCTGAATGGCGTCGACGGTCTTGTCGATGTTCACGACGACGCCCCGGTTGAGGCCGCGCGAGGAGGCGACGCCCACGCCCAGCACGTTGATGCGGCCCAGCTCGTCGGGCGCGGCGGCCACGGCGCACACCTTGGTGGTGCCGATGTCGAGGCCGACGACAATGCGGTCTTCGATAGCGGATGGTTCCATGATGGTTGGCTGTTTTTTCAGATCAGTTGGCAGGGGCGAGTCGGCGCTCCCCCCTTCATAGCGATGTCTTCACGGTTGGGGCGATCACATCGGATCGCCCTTACGGGTCTCGGTCTTCGCGTTTATGTTGCTCGGTGACGACCTGCCCGTCGAAGCGCAGGTCCACGTGCTCGAAGGCGACCTTCGGCTGGCGCACGACGGCCTGCTGCCAGAAGGGACGCACGCGACGCAGCTTGCTCTTCCACGGGCGGCGTCCCAGCTTCACACTGAGGGACGCACGCCCATCGGGAGCGGGCACGGTGCGTGCCGTCACCGCGCCGGTTTCACTCAGGATCAGCTCGGAAAGCAGCGTCTCCGTACGGGCGTCGAGGTCGCCCAGTGTTGTCAGTAGCGCCCGGAGCGTATCGCTCTGGACGCGCGGGGAGTCGGATGACACGCCGCGCAGCAGCGGCACGTCGTAGGCCGGTCCGTTTCCCGTGGCGGGCATCCGGTAACCGGCGGCATCCAGATAGTGGCCCGGCGCGTCGCCTTTGAGTGCCAGCGCGACGGGCGTGCGCTCGGTGACGCTCACGGCCAGTTCACCGGGCGGACGACGCTCAACGCTCGCGCTCCGCACCCACGGGTGGCGCTCCACGCGCTCGGCTACCGCAAGTGGGTCGAGGCCATAGAGCGCGTCGCTCGTGTCGACGGCGGCGAGGGCGCGGAGGGAGTCCGGCGCGGCGTGGCGAGCACCCGTGACGGTGACTTGCTGCACTTTCGCGTTCGCACGCCACTGCCACCCGCGCCAGCCGGCCAAGCCGACGACGCCCAGCACGAAGGCGGCAAGTACGTAGCGCGCGATGCGGTTCATGACGATTTTCGACTTTCGATTTTGATTTTCGATTGACCAACAGTTTCCAACTCTATTCGACCCCCGAAACTCGTCACTCGCCATTCGCTCGCAACTCGTCGAGGAAGCGCTGCCCATAGCGATGCACGTCGCCCGCGCCCATCGTGACGACTGTATCGTTGGGCTGCGTGAGGCCCGCGAGGTAGGCCGGCAGTTTCTCCTTGTCCGCCACGTAATGCACGTCGCGGTGGCCGTAGCGCGTGGCGAGGTCTACCAGCTTCTGCCCGTTGATGCCGGGGATCGGGTCCTCGCGCGAGCCGTACACGTCGGTTATCACGAGCACGTCGGCGTTGAAGAAGGCGCGCGCAAAGCCTTCCTGAAAGTCGCGGGTGCGCGAGTACAGGTGCGGCTGAAAGACGGCCACGATGCGGCGGTCGGGCCAGCCGGCGCTCGCGGCCTCGAGGGTGGCGACGATTTCGGTCGGGTGGTGCGCGTAGTCGTCCACCACGAGCACGTCCTGGGCCTCGCCCAGCTTCTGGAAGCGGCGCTGCACGCCCGTAAAGCGCTCCAGGCCGTCGCGGATGTTGTCGAAGTCGATGTCGAGTTCGATGCCAATGGCGATGGACGCGAGCGCGTTGCGCACGTTGTGCAGCCCCGGCACCTGCAGCTCCGCTGTGCCCAGCAGTTCGTCCTCTACCATCACGTCGAAGCGCGTCTTGAGACCCGCCTGCTCGATGTTTTCGGCGCGAATCTCGGCCTGCCGGCTCGTGCCGTAGGTCACCACACGCCGCTCGATGCGCCCGATGATTTCCTGCACGTGCGGATCATCGAGGCACACGATGGCCGCGCCGTAAAACGGGACGACGTTGGCGTATTTGACGAAGGCGTCCTGGATGGCCTCCAGGTCGTCGTACACGTCGAGGTGGTCTTCCTCGATGCTCGTGATGACGACGACCGACGGCGTGAGACGGAGGAAGGCGCGATCGTATTCGTCGGCCTCGATGATGATAACATCGCCCTCGCCGACGACGGCGTTCGAACCGAAGACGGTCACTTTGCCCCCCACAATGATCGTCGGGTCGAAGCCGCCCTCGGTGACGACGAGGCCGCCCATCGAGGTGGTCGTGGTCTTGCCGTGGGTGCCCGCCACGCCCACCCCGTACTTCATGCGCATCAGTTCGCCCAGGATCTCGCCGCGCGGGATGAACGGGATGCGCTGCCGCTCGGCTTCTTGCGTTTCGGGGTTCTGGTCGGGCTTGACGGCGGAGGAGTACACGACCACGTCGGCGTCGTCCACCTGCTCGGCGGCGTGACCCTCGTAGATCTGCGCGCCCATCGTCTGGAGGCGGGCCGTCACGTCGGTAGTCTGGAGGTCGGAGCCGGTCACGTCGTAGCCCCGGTTCAGCAGCACCTCAGCGATGCTGCTCATGCCGATGCCGCCGATGCCCACGAGGTGGACGTGGCGGATGCGGCCCAGGCTGGGTTGTCGGCGTCGCTCGTTCATCGTATCAGGTCGAAGGTCGAAGGTCGGCAGGTCGCATATCGGGGGCGACGCATGCGTCGCCCGTGACAGGCAGCGATGATAGATCACGTTTCGTACTCCGGTAGCCCGGCGAGGCGGAGCACGTCGCGGGCGATGTCGTCGGCAGCGTCGGGGCGAGCGATCTCGCGGGCGGCCTCGCTCATGGCGCGGCGGCGGTCGCCGTCGTCCAGCAGGTCGCGCACCGCGCCGAGCAGCCGGTCGTTTAGCTCCGGTTCGGGCAGCATCACGGCGGCGTCGGAGTTCGTCATGCTGCGTGCGTTCTTGGTCTGATGATCTTCGGTGACGTTCGGCGAGGGCACGAGCACGGCGGGCGTGCCCGTCATCATCAGTTCGCTGCACGTGATAGCCCCCGCCCGGCAGAGCGCCACGTCGGTGGCCGCGTAAGCGTAGTCCATCCGGTCGATATACTTGTTCAGATGCAGGCGCGCGTGACTGGGCACGTGCGCTTCAAGGCGCTCGTAGTACCGCTCGCCCGTCTGCCAGAGGACGTGCAGATTCTCGTTGTCGAGAAGCGCCTCCAGGTGCTCTTCCATCGCTCCGTTGATCGCCTTGCTGCCCAGCGATCCGCCGAAGACGAACAGCATGAGCGCATCGGACGGGATGCCGAAGTACGTGCGCGCCTGCGCGCGATCCGCCTCTGTCAGCTCTTTGCGCGTCGGATTGCCGCTCAAGACGCACTTTTCGGGGTCTACGAAGTCCTTGGCTTCGGGGAACGCAATGTGGATGTGCTCGGCGAGGCGGGCCAGTAAACGATTGGTGAGGCCGGCGTAGGCGTTCTGCTCCTGAATCACGACGGGCCGCCCGCGCACGCTCGCGGTCAGCAGCACGGGGCCGGAAACGTAACCGCCCGTGCCGACGACCGCGTCCGGGTCGAAGTCGCCGACGAGGCTCCAGCTGTCACCGAAGCCTTTCGCCAGCTTGAATGGAAACGTCAGGTTGCGCACCGTGAGCTTGCGCTGGATGCCGCTGACGGTGATCGGGTGGATGGCGTAGCCCGCCTTCGGCACGGCCTCCCACTCCATGCGGTCGCGCGTGCCGGCAAACTCGACGGCGGCGTCCGGCTCCAGACGCTTCACGGCGTCGGCGATGGCGATGGCGGGATACACGTGCCCGCCTGTGCCGCCGGCAGCCATCAGGATGCGCGGTGGTTCGGGCATGAGGGTTTAGGGGTTGTACGTTGCGCGTTTTTGCGTTGGTAGAGAGACGTTGCGCCGCAACGTCTCTCTACGGATGTTTTGGGCGTCTACGCTGGCCGCTACACAATTCGTCATTCGATATTCGATTGCCGCGAAATATTCAGCAGGATGCCGGCCATCGTGCCGCTCACGAACATCGAGGTGCCGCCGTAGGAGACGAACGGCAGCGGCAGGCCTGTGGCGGGCAGCAAGCCGCAGGCGACGCCGGCATGCACGAACCCGTAGACCGCGAGCATGGTCGTGAGACCCACGGCCAGCACCAGCCCCAGCGGGTCGGGCGCGGGGCGCGCGATGCGCAGGTAGCCGCGAAACAGCACGACGCCCAGGCACGCCAGGAGCGCGAACGCGCCCAGCAGACCGTACTCTTCGGCGACGATGGCGAAAATAAAGTCGTTGTAGGGCGCGGGCAGGAAGTCGCGCTGGGTGCTCTTGCCGGGGCCGACGCCCGTGAGGCCGCCGAGCGCGATGGCGATCTGGGCCTGCTGCACCTGGTAGCCGCCCCCGCGCGTGCTCTGGACTTGCTCCGTGTCGGTGTGCGGAAAAAGGTCGCGCCCCAGGTACGCCTCGATGCGCACCGCGCGCTCCGGCGATCCGACGAGCAGCACGCCCGCCAGCACGACGCCGAGCGCGCCGAGTCCGCCGAGGTGCAGCAGGCTGGCGCGGCCCACGAAACACATCAGCACGGCCACCCCGAAGACCACGGCGGCGGTCGAGAGGTCCTGCCAGCCGATGAGGGCCACGGCCAGGAAGATCCAGAAGAACACGGGCAGAAATGAGCGCTCCAGACTCTTGATGTATTCCTGCTTGCGCACGAGTAGCTGGGCCAGATAGACCACAAGCGCGAGCCGCACCAGGCCGGACGGCTGCACGCTCACCGGGCCGAGTTGGAGCCAGCGCGCCGCTCCGCCCGACTCGACGCCCACGAGTCCGGCTACCGCGAGCAGCACCAGCGCTCCGATGAGTGCCGCGCGCCCGACCCGCGCAATCCAGTGGTAGTCGATCAGGCTGAAGAGGCCCATCGCGCCGAGCGCCACGCCGAGCCGCGCGAGGTGCTGCACGAGGAAGCCCTCCGCGCTGCTGCCGGGCTGGGTGCGCGCGAGGTACGCCGTGGCGCTGTACACAGCCACCACGCCCATCGCGCCGAGCACCAGCACGGCCCAGACGAGGTATTTGTCAGATTGTTGGCTCGCGATTGTCATTTATTTAAACGTAAAGCAGGCTGCCAAACTTCCGCGTCAATTCAGGTCTTTTCCGTCGGCCTGTCTTTCATGTCCGTCAGGTCGAAAAGTCACAAATCGCTCGATCCACGAATGCACGCTACTATCCTCTATTTTCCATTCTCTATCTTTAATTTCTCTCCGCGCTCTCAAGCGCACTCTGCGGCAAAACAACGCGAAACGCGCCAAGCGCAACGCAAAACACGCTACAAACTCATCACCAGTCGCTTAAACGTGTCGCCGCGGTCCTCGTAGTTTTCAAACATGTCGAACGAGGCGCAGGCTGGACTCAAGAGCACGATGTCGCCTTCACTCGCGAAGCGGCGGGCCGCCGACACCGCCTCCTCCAGCTTCTCGCGCAGGAGCGCCTTGAGCGCGCCGTAGTCGTTTCCCTTGTCGCGCCCGCCCGCGATCAGCACGACGGGGGCGTCGAAGCTCTCCAGCGCGTACCACACCGCGTTCACGTTCGTGGCCTTCGAGTCGTTGACGTAGCGTACGCCGTCCAGCTCGCGGACCAGCTCCAGGCGGTGCGGCACGCCCTCAAAGGTGCGCAGGCTCTCGCGGATCGTGTCGTTTTGTACCTCCATGGCTCGTGCGGCTACTGCCGCGGCTAATGAATTGTACAGGTTGTGTTGGCCGCGTAGGGCGACCTCGCTCGTCTCCATGATAGTTTCGTCTTGATGAACCACAATGTGATCGTCGCGCACGAACGCGCTGGAATCGTTCTGTGGATTCAGGCTCACACTCCGGGCCTCGAAGGGCTGCCCGGCGGAACGGTCCGTGACGTAATCGCGCACGAGGGCGTCGTCCGCATTGAAAACAGCAACGTCGCCCTCGCGCTGGTTACGCAGGATGCGGAATTTGCTCCGGGCGTATTTGTTGAAATCGTGGTCGTAGCGGTCCAGGTGATCAGGCGTGATGTTGAGCAGCACACTCACGCGCGGGCGAAACGTCTCGACGTGATCGAGCTGGAAGCTGGAGATTTCGAGCACGACCACGTCGTCGCCCGTCGTGTCGCACACGTAATCCGAAAACGGATAGCCGATGTTGCCCGCCACAATCGGGTCGCGGCCCGCCGTGCGCAGGACGTGCCCCAGCAGGCTCGTCGTGGTGGTCTTGCCGTTCGAGCCGGTGATCGCTACGATGGGCGCGTCGCAGAACCACGAGGCCGCCTCGATCTCCGAGTAGACGCCGAGGCCGCGCCGCGCCGCCTGCCGCACGATGTTCGCCGAACTCGGCACCCCGGGGCTGACGACAAAGAAATCCGTCTCCAGCGCGCGGCTCGTGTGCCCGCCGAACTCGCTCTCGACACCGGCCTCGTCGAGCGAAGCGCGCAGCTGCGGGCGCCGCCCACGACGGTGGCTCGTTGGTCTTTTACGTCTTGCCGTTTCATGACGTTGGGAGTGTGCGTTTCGGCTTACGCCTTCGAGTGTATTCCGTATTTCGCATTGCGTAAAACGTGAAAGCAGGGAGACTTACGAAATACGTGAAGGCAAACTGCTTAACGTATGCGAAGAGCAAGTAAAGTGGCGATAACCGTAATCGCCGTGATGATCCAGAAGCGCGTGACGATCTTGGACTCGTGCGCGCCTTTCGCCTCGTAATGATGATGCAGCGGAGCCATCGCAAAGATGCGCCTGCCGCGCCCGGTGCGGCGCTTCGTGTACTTAAAGTAGAGCGTCTGCACGATCACCGAGAGCGCCTCCGCGAAGTAAACCAGCCCCAGCACCGGAAGCAAAAGCTCTTTGCGGATCGCCAGCGTCACCGCGCCCACCGCCGCGCCCATCGCCAGCGAGCCGGTGTCGCCCATAAAGACGTTCGCCGGATAGCCGTTGTACCACAAAAAACCGAAACAGGCCATCGACAACGACGCCGCAAAGACTGTGATTTCGGCGCTGCCGGGAATGTAGATCAGCTCCAGGTTCCGGGCCAGCTCCAGGCTGCCGGAAGCGTAGCACAGCACCACCAGCGACAGCGACACGAAAGCCGTCACGCCGGTCGTCAAGCCGTCCAGCCCGTCGGTCAGATTTACGGCGTTGGACATGGCCGTCATGATGAACACCACCACGGGCAGGTAAATAACCCAGCCGATATCGACGGTCAGCCATTGCTCGAAGATGTAATAGTCGAAGGCGTGGCCTGGATAAAACGGCAGGTACGTGAGCGTGTGGATATCCTCCGGCACGTCCGGGTGAAAGTAGAGCACGCTGCCCACGATGAGGCCGATGCTCACCTGCGCCGCAATCTTGACCCATTCGTTCAGGCCGTCTTTGTTTTTCTGAATTGTCTTGATGTAATCGTCGGCGAAGCCCACCGCGCCCATCCAGGCCGTCGCCAGCATCATGAGCCAGACGTACATTTCCAGGATTGCGCCCCAGAGCAGCGTTGCGCCCAGCACCGAGAACAGAATAATCACGCCGCCCATCGTGGGCGTGCCGGCCTTGTGCGCGTGATCCACCGCACCGGCCTCCTCGCCCTCGCGCACGCTTTCGCCGAGCTGCCGAGCGGCCAGCCAGTTGATGATGTAGCGCCCGCCCAGAAGCGCGATCACCAGCGCCGTGATCGCCGCCAGCGACGCCCGCACCTGGATGAACTGAATCATCTGAAAGCCGGGCGGCTGGTAGAGGCGCTCTAAGTAGTTAATCAAATAATAGAGCATCGCTTTTCACGATTAGGGAAGCGTCTCCTCTCGAACAGAATTTTCTTGTGATGAAGGTCGAGTAGTTGGAACGTGAAGCGCGGATTCATGAATGCGTACCCGCGAATCGTCAACGTGCGGGCGTGTGCTTGCCGAAGCTATTGCGCACCTCCTCACGGTCGTCGAAGGGGCGGCGCTCGCCGTCGATCTCCTGGTACGTTTCGTGCCCTTTGCCGGCCACCAGCACCACGTCCCCCGGTTCGCTGCGAACCGCCGCCTCGCGGATGGCCTCGCGCCGGTCTACGATCCAGCTTGCCTCGGCGGGGCGATCCATGCCGCGCCGGATGTCGTTCATGATGCTGCGCGGCTCCTCGGTGCGCGGGTTGTCACTGGTGATGATGAGGCGGTCCGCGTAGCGCTCGGCGAGCGCCCCCATGAGGCGGCGCTTGGTGCGGTCGCGGTCGCCGCCGCAGCCGAAGACGCACCAGAGCGCGGCCTCCTCCTCCGGCATCAGAGAACGCGTGGTTTGGAGGACGTTTTCGAGCGCGTCGGGGGTGTGGGCGTAATCCACGATGGCGGTGCGCCCGTCCTCAAAGCGGAACTGCTCGAAGCGGCCCGGCACGGGCGGCGCCTCCGTCAGCGCGGCCAGCACGTCGGCCTCGTCGTAGCCCAGGGCGCAACACGCGCCGTAAGCAGCTGCCAGGTTGTAGGCGTTGAACGCGCCCACGAGCTGGAAATCATATTCGCCGTGATTGTCGAGGCGCAGGCGCAGCCCGTCCATCCGGTCGTCGAGCACCTCCAGGTGCAGGTCAGCGTCCGCGCCTTGGCCGTATGAGCGACGGCGGGCGGCGGTATCGGCCACCATTTGAATGCTCGCTTCGTCGTCGGTGTTGTAGAGCACCGTAGCGTTTTCCGAGAGATCGTCAAAAAGTTGCTTTTTGGCATGGCGGTAAGCCTCCAGGGAGTCGTGGTAATCCAGGTGATCCTGAGTGAGATTCGTAAAGACCGCGACCTCGAAGGGCAGGCCGCGCGTGCGGTCCTGGGCAAGGGCGTGCGAGGATACTTCCATGACGCATGCCGCGCAATCCTGCTCGACCATCCGGGCCAGCATCCAGTGCAGGCCGACGGGATCGGGCGTGGTGTGCGTCGGCGCGTAGTCCTTCTCGCCGATGCGCGCGGCGATGGTCCCCAGCAACCCGGTCGGGCGGTCGTTGAGCACCTGCAGCACGTGATGGATGAGCCAGGTAGTGGTGGTCTTTCCGTTGGTGCCGGTTATGCCGATCATGCGCAGCGACCGGGCGGGATCGTCGAAGAAGGCGGCAGCCAGTTCGGCGAGCGCCTTGCGGGAGTCGTGCACCTCCAGGATGGCGGCGTTGGTGTACTGCGCGCCGCAGTCGGGCGGCACGTGCTCGCACACGATGGCCTCAGCTCCGCCGGCGACGGCGTCGTCGATAAAGTCGTGCCCGTCCGCCTCCGTCCCGCGTATCGCTACGAACAGCCCCCCCTCCTCTACGCGGCGGCTGTCGTGCGCGAGGTGGGCGATCTCGACGTCTTTCGCGTCCGGCTTCTGCTCGCGCAGGAGGCCGGTGTCGTCGAGTCGATTTTGTAGGGCGCGAAGGGTCACGAGGGGTGGCTGGTTGGCTGGTTTCTGGTTGTCGGTTGGTGGTTGGGCGAACACACTGGCATCGCCCGTACAGTTTTCAGGTCAAAGGTCGCACGTCGATCAAGTCGTCACAGAAAAGGTGTAGCGGCGCGGCGTGCCGCGTCGATTTCATAAGCGAGGCAGCAAAGGTCTTTTTCAATACCACAGCAGAACCGTATTGGAGGTAATTCTAATGAGCACGTGTGCATATCACCGCTACCGAGCGCGAAGGGTGGCTTCGTCGGGGAGCGGCTCGCCGGGCGCGGGCTGCTGCCGTGCGATTTCGCCGCTGCCGTCGAGGGTGGGGCGGACGTCCAGCTCGCGGAGCCAGAAGACGGCGCGGCGCGCACCGAGGCCCGTCACGTCCGGCATGGTGCGGCGCCCGCTTCGCCCGGCCTTCGCCGACAACGCCACGGTGCGGCCCGGCGCGAGGGGCGTGCTCCTTTCCGGCGTTTGCGCGGTCACGGCGCGGCTCGCCGTCTCGGAAGCGGTGAAGCGGTCGGCCACGCCCGGAAATAGCCCCGTCCAGCGTCGCGCGATTCGTTGGAAGACGGGTGCGGCCACCGCGCCGCCGTAGTACGCCCCCTCCGGCTCGTCCATGACCACGAGGAGCGCCACCTCCGGGTCATCCGCCGGGAAGAAGCCGACGAACGACGCTCGATACGCGCCCGGCGCGTAGCGTCCGTTCTTGACCTTGCGGGCCGTCCCCGTTTTTCCGGCAATGCGCAGCCCCTCAACTTGGGCGCGAGAGGCCGTGCCTTTCTCGCTCACGACGCGCTTGAAGGCGGGCAGTAACTTGCGCGCCGTTTCCTCTGAAAACACGCGGCGGCTGGAGTCGGGGGCGCGCCAGGTAATATCTCCATTTGGGGCCGTTTGCGCGGCTACGACGTGCGGCTCGACAAGGCGACCTCCGTTGGCGAGTGCGCAGTACACCGTGAGCAACTGAAGCGGTGTGACGGCGACTTCGTAACCGTAGCCCAGGGCCGTTTGCGTGGTGCTGCTCCACCGATCCGGCTTTTTGAGCGCGCCGCTCACTTCGCCCGGCAGGTCCACGCCCGTCGGATGACCGAAGCCGAGCGTGCTCGCGCGCCGGTAAAACGCCAACGGCTTCATCCGCGCCGCCGTCTTCGCTGCCCCGATGTTGCTGGACTTGGTGATGACGCCGCCCAGCGAGAGCGTGCCGTGCGCGTGCGTGTCGTGGATGGTACGCCCGGCGACTCGCGCCCAGCCCTCGCCGGTCTCCACCGAGTCGGTCATGGAGATGACGCCTTCTTCGAGCGCGGCGATGGCCGTCACGAGCTTGAACGTGGATCCCGGCTCCAATTGGTCGGTGACGGCGCGGTTGCGGCGCTCGCTGCTCCGGTAGCGTCCGGGGTGGTTGGCGTCGTAGGTCGGGGCGTTCGCCATAGCGAGAATCGCGCCCGTTTTGGGATTCACGGCGAGGGCCGTGCCCCAGCGCGCCCCGCTCTCGCGGACGCCGCGCCGCAACTCTTCTTCCAGAATGGACTGCCGCACGAGGTCAATCGTCAGGCGAAGCGAGTTTCCGTGCTGTGGCGGGTGGATGCCGCCTTCAACGGGCGGTCGTACTGGAGTTCCAGTCCCGCGAGGCCGTCTCCGTTCGCGCCGACGTGGCCGAGCACGTGCGCCGCCGTCTCGCCGTGCGGGTAGTGGCGCGCAAAGCGCGGCGTCAGGATCACGCCCGGCACGTCCCAGCCGCGTACTGTTTTTGTTTGCGCGCGCGTGAGATTGCGCCGCAGCCGCACGTAACGCGGGCTGTGGCGACTGCGCACGCGGCGGCGGTAGAATGCATCGGAGCGCCCGGTGAGGTCGGCGAGCTGATCGTAGAACCATTCGGCTTTCGCCGCAAATTCGTCCACCTTGGGGTCGAGGGCGAGGTCGTAGCGCGCCACGCTGGTCGCCAAGACGCGCCCCTCGCGGTCGCGGATCTCCCCGCGCATGGCCGGCAGTTGGGCGCGCGTCTGCGCCTGGTCGCGGCCCTGTTCCCGGAGCGACGGGCCTTTCTGCACGTACACGCAGCTCATCTGCACGGCGATGCCGAGCGGCAGCAGCGCCAGCAGCGTGAGCACCACGTAGGTGCGAGCCAGCATTTGATCGCGCGGGTCCATCTGGTTCGTCGGTTGGCTGGTTTCTGGTTGTCGATTGGTCGGTTAGCGGTTTTTCAAGTCATCAAGTCTTTCAGGTCGCACGTCAAAGGTCGCAACGAACGCACGAACAGACGACCCACAATCGCACGAACTCACAATCCTCTACTCTCTATTCTCGATTTTCGACTCGCTCTTCTTGATGTTGATATTCGGGCCGTAAGCGGGGCTTTCGCGCAGGCCGAGGTCGCGGGCGCGCTCATAAATTACGGAGGGCGCGGTGCGCTGGGCGTACTCGCTCTTGAGCTGGCGGAGCTCCTGGCGGAGCCGCCTGTTCTCGGCGCGCGCCTCTTGCAGGTCGGCGCGGACGGCTTTGGTGGCGTGCACGTGGCCCACGTACAGCGCGACGCCCGCAGCGAGCGCGACGACGACGAGCGCGAACCGGATCGTCGAGACGCCGCTTCGCTCGTCAGCGTCGCCGCCGTCGTCCGGCTCGTCCTCGGAGAGGTCCTGCCAACCCGGCAGTTCCTCGTCGTCCGGGCGGCGCGAACGTACGCGGCGGGCCCGACGGCTGCGGGCGCGCAACCAT
The DNA here is from genome assembly GCA_003022505.1 of Bacteroidetes bacterium QS_8_64_10. Classification (GTDB taxonomy): domain Bacteria; phylum Bacteroidota; class Rhodothermia; order Rhodothermales; family Salinibacteraceae; genus PXTQ01. The sequence goes on from PXTQ01000021.1 coordinate 21,897, forward strand.
CCGCTCTCGTTCTGTGCGGTCTTCGTGGGCATCGGGCAACCGGCTCGTCGGGACGGCAAATCACTTCGGGTATAGAGCGTATTTCGGATTGCGTATCCCGGGGAGGACGAGAATTGCCAACCTTACGCAATACGCAATACGAAATACGGAACACGGCTTTCGAGCGAAAAGAGGCATCGGAATGTTGGCAACAATCGAAGTCGGCAACACAAGCAACAAAGTGACTTCAACCGTCCGGCGACCACCTGTCAGGAATCTCGTCGCGGCGCTCGGCCACACGCAGGCGGGCGCTGCGGCTGCGCGGGTTGGCCTCTACCTCATCGTCATCGGGACGGACGGGCGAGCGCGTCTGGTCGCGCCAGGGCGAGATCAAGTTGCCGTAGAGGTCGCGCACCGGCTCGCCGCGCAGGTTGCCGTACCGAAAGAAGCGCTTCACGCGCCGGTCTTCCAGTGAGTGGTAGCTGATGACGGCCGTGCGCGCGCCGGGCTTCAGCAGGCGAGGCGCGGCTTTCAGAATGCGTTCCAGCGCGTCCAGCTCGTCGTTCACGGCAATGCGGATCGCTTGAAAGACGCGGCTGAGCGTGCTCACTTCTTCGCGCGGGGAGGCGGCCTCGCGCACCACCTCGGCCAGCGCAGTCGTCGTTTCCAGCGGGCGCGCTTCCGTAACGGCGCGGGCGATGCGCCGGGCGTTCCGCTCTTCGCCGTACTCATATAAGACATCGCGCAGGTCGCGCTCGCTCCAGTCGTTCACGACGTGCGCCGCCGTGCGCGGGGCGCGGCGGTCCATGCGCATGTCGAGGTCGCCTTCGGCGCGGTAGCTGAAGCCGCGTTCGGGCGCGTCGACGTGGTGGGAGGAAATACCCAGATCCAGCAGCAGCCCGTCGACGGCGTCGATGTCGCGCCCCGAAAGCAGCCGGGGCAGATCGGCGAAGTTGCCGCGCGCGGCCTCGAAGCGGTCGTCGTCAATACGACGGCGCGCCGCCTCAAGGGCCTCGCCGTCGCGGTCGATGCCGAGGACGCAGGCGTCCGGCCCCAGCGCCTTCAAGAGCGTCGCGCTGTGGCCGCCGCCGCCGAGCGGGCACGTGGAACGCGCACTCCTCTTCTTTATCATTGCGCGCCCCGCCGCCGGGACTGCTCGTGCCTGCCGCTCTGGTCATCAGGCTTCTCATGATGCGTACGCTTTTCTCTTCGAATAGACGTAGCGGCGCTCCGTCTTTACATCTTTAGATTCTCCGACTCTTCGCCTTCCATCAAACGGTCATGACGCGCTCGGCCACCGTCTCATAATCGGCGGGTTGCTCGTTCAGGTAGTCGTCGAAGGTATCGGGATCCCAGATCTCAATGTGATCGAGGCTCCCGATGACAAAGGCCGTCCCGTCGATCCCGCTAAACTCTACCAGGCGCGGCGGCATCTTGATGCGGCCCTGCCCGTCGAGCGAGACTTCGTCGGCCCAGCGCAACACCGTGCGCATGAAGTGGCGCGTCTCTCGGTTGAACGGGTTCAGCTGGGCGAACTCCTCCTCCATCTCGCGCCACCGATCCATCGGGTACAGATGGACGCACTCCTCGAACCCGCGCGTGATCGTGAACGACTTCTCCGCCTCCGGATTCAGCGCCTTCCGCATCTTCGACGGCACAGTCACTCGACCCTTGCTGTCGACGGAATTTTCGGCCTGTCCCTTGAAACCCGGCATGGCGCGTCGTCATCGGTTGGTCAAATTCCCCACTTTTCCCCACGCGACTTACAAGGTACTGATTTTTGGGCTAAAGTCAAGCATTACAGCCCAGAAAAGACGATTTTGTGCCCTCTTTTTAGCTGTGTGAGTCATGTGCACAATAAGGGTTGAATTGTGAAAAAGCTGAATCACCCCAAAAAGTGAAAACATGTTCACCATGTTAGTTTTATAAGTGAACAGAACTTCACCCCGCTCCTCATTCAAGCATCTGCATTCGACACACATATGCTTCGCGGCGACGTGAGCCGATATGTTTGCATTCGACGTTCGCCCCCCTCACTCCCCTGCACTATGCCTACCCGCCTCACCGAGCGACAAAACGAAGCCTTCGAGTTCATTCGCCGTTTCATGCGTACCGAGCGCAAGCCGCCGACGCTGCGCGAGATCGGCGACGCCCTCGGTATCCGCTCGACCAACGGCGTATCGAAGCTCGTGCGCACGCTCGAAAAGAAGGGCTACCTGGAGCGCGAGCCGAACGCCGCACGCGGCCTCCGCCTGACCGAAGAGGCCGAAGATCCGTTCGCGCTCGACGCGGGGCCGCCCGACCTGCCCGTCGTGAGCCGCACCGCCAGCGACCGGCCCGGCGAGTTGCGCGAGCGTCCGAGCACGCACTTGACGGTAGACCCGTATCTGCTGCATGGCGCGCGCGGAGGACCGGACGCCTGCCTGATTGGCCGCGCCGGCGACGATGGCATGAACGGCGACGGCATCTACAAGGGCGACCTGCTGCTCATCGAGGAGATGCCGGCCCGCGACCTCGACAACGGCACGATGGCGGCCTTTCTGGTGGGCGAACAGCTACGGGCGCGGCGCTACGATTACGCCAATGGGCGCATCCACCTGCGCCCCGCCGACCGTCACTATTCTGAAGAAACGTATCCGCCCGGCTCGTCGGAATGCCACGTCATCGGGCGCGTCATCGGGCTGATGCGGTCGTTTGGCTGAAACGTCTGAACAACAATCGTGGCTTCCGGCATAGTCGAGCGCCGGTGTGAAGATGAACGCGCGTATTGCGTGAGCACGCTTGTCCGTATGGCCGGAGCTGCAGTTTGCCAGCGGCACTATTCTTTCCGGCAGGCGCTTCGAGCCTCGGCTGCGCTCAACACGCCCTTGAACGTTCCGCGCCTTCACACGTCCACACCACCACGCTTTCGTACACGCACAAGCCGAACCTGCATGACGTTTCTGAACCCGCTGGCGCTTCTGGGCCTGGCGGCGGCCTCCATCCCGGTGATCGTCCACCTGTTCAACTTCCGCCGGCCCCGGAAGGTGGACTTCAGTTCGCTCACGTTTCTGAAGGAGCTGGAGAAAAACACGATGCGGCGCGTACGTCTGAAGCAGTGGCTCCTGCTGCTGTTGCGCACGCTGGCGATTGCGTGCCTGGTGCTCGCCTTCGCGCGGCCCACCCTTACCGGCGGCGCCGCGGGCGCGCTGGGCGGGCAAGCGCCCGTCTCGCTCGGCGTGGTGGTCGACAACTCGCTCTCGATGACGCTCCGCGACGCGCAGGGTGAGTACCTGAAGCAGGCGAAAGAGCAAGTCGCCACGCTCATTCAGTCCATGCAGCGCGGCGACGAGGTGTTCGTGCTGCCGGTCGCCGGGGCTGACTCCGCCCGGCCCGACGCCTACCGCAACACCGGCGCGGCGCTCGAAGCGCTCGGCAGCCTCACCGCGCGGCCCGGCGCGCCTGCCACGAGCCGCGCCCTGAGCCGCGCCGCCTCGCTTCTGAGCGACAAGGCCGCGCACCCAAACCGCGAGCTGTACCTGCTCTCGGATCTGCAACAGAGCACGCTGACGGATACGCTCTCGTCGGACGCGCCGGAGGGCATAGGCGCGACGCTTCTGCCCGTGGGCAACCGGCAGCACGCAAACGTAGCCGTCACGGGGGTCACCGTCGAGAGCCGCATCATCGAGCAGGGCCGCCCCGCCGAGTTCCAGGCTACCCTCACGAACTTCGGCGACGAGGCGCTTTCGGGCTATACGGCGCACCTCTCGCTGGCCGGCGAGCGCGTGGCGCAGGCCAGCACGAACCTGCCCGCCGATCAGTCCGCGACGGTCACGTTCACGGCCACGCCACCGGAGCGCGGCTGGCTGGCGGGGCGCGTCAAGATCGAGGACGATGCCTTCGCGCTCGACAATGAGCGGCACTTCACGCTGAACGTGCCGGAGGAGCGCCGCCTGCTCGTCGTGCGTGGGCGCGGCCAGCCGATACGCTATCTGGAGGCCGCCCTCTCGCCGGGATCGTCGGAAGGACGCGCCGCCTTCACCACGACCACCATCGGCGAGAGCGAACTGGCGGCGACCTCACTCAGCGGGTACGACGTGGTGGCGCTCGCCGGCCTGCAGACGCTGTCGAGCGGCGAGGTGGCGTCGGTGGCGCGCTACGTCAAGCAGGGCGGCGGGTTGCTCTTCTTTCCGGGGGCGGGTGCGCAAGCCGAGGACTACAACGCGCTCCTCAGCCAGCTCGGCGGGGGGCGCATCGGCGGAACCAGTGGCACGCCTGGCGCGGCCTCACCCACGGCCTCGTTCGAGAACGTGGACACCGAGCACCCGCTGTTCGAGGGCGTCTTCGCGCCGTCCAGCGGCGACTCCGAACGACGGGTGGAGCAGGCGGACGTGTATCACGCGGCGAACTACACGGCGGGGGGCGGCGCGGAGCAGACGATCATTGAGCTAACGAGCGGCTTCCCGTTTCTGCAGGAGGTGCGCCACGGGCGCGGCGCGGCGCTCTTGTTCGCCGTGGCCCCGAACGAGCGGTGGAGCGATTTGCCCACGCGTGGGCTGTTCGCGCCGCTCATGTTTCGGGCCGTGTATTATTTGTCGGCGGGCGGGTCGGGAGCGGGCCGGCAGCTGACGGTGGGCGAGGCGGCCTCGCCGGCGGCGAGCGTACTGAGGTTGCTCTCCGGCTCCGGCAGGGTGTACGCCAGCCGCCGGACGAGCG
>PXTQ01000021.1:26604-27292 GCA_003022505.1 Bacteroidetes bacterium QS_8_64_10
AACCTGCCGGAGCCGGAGAGCAACCTCAGTACGCTCGCCGCCGGCGAGGCCGCCGACCGGCTGCAAGAGGCCGCCGGCCTCGACGACGACGTGAGTGTGCTGAGCGCGGGCGAGGGCGACGAAACGATCAGCCTGCAGCAGGAACTCGTCGAGCGGCGCGTGGGCATGGAACTGTGGAATGTCTTTCTGCTGGCCGCGCTCGGTTTTTTGCTGGCCGAGATGGTGGTGGCCCGCCGCTGGAAGCCCGAAGCAGCGTCTGCGACTGCTTGAACGGGCACGAAACACGGGCGAGGCTTTAAAACAACCCAAGTTGTGCTTTTCCGAAGCGCGCAGCCTTATGACCGCAGACCGCGGGCGGCAGACGGCGTCTCATCCTGGAACCTCTCCTCCCAAGAGCGGCGGCCAGCGGCGGTCCGCCGTCTGCCGTCGTAAAGCTCTCTTCGTCACATGACACACAACCTGGGATAGAACATTTCGTTGATTTCCTCAAAACGAGTAGCCATTCTCATGAACGCTCCCACGAAGACCAGTCAGGGTTGGCTCCAGACTTCCCGCAGCGGGTGGAAGGATGATGCCGCCCCTTTTCATCGAACCAGCGCACGCTCTTCCACCTGCGAGCGACTGTGAGTAATCTTCTCTGGCGAAGTAGCCGGCGCTACCTGACACGGCACCCGTGGCTGGCGGGCCT
>PXTQ01000021.1:27319-28499 GCA_003022505.1 Bacteroidetes bacterium QS_8_64_10
CGACCCATCGGGTGCGGAGCGCCACGCCGGGCGGCCTGCCGGATACGCTCTACCGCTGGCTGCGCGTCGAGCAGGGCGCGCGACCCTCCGCCCCCGTCGTGCAGGGCTACGCGCAGGCGTCTTCGGATTCGGGCCGCACGCTCCAGGTGCTCGGCATCGACCCGCTGGCCGAGGGGCCGTTCCGCCCGTACCTGGCGAGCGGGAGCGGCATCGACCTCGGCGCGTTCATGGCCGAATCGCGTGCGGCGCTCCTGGCCGCCTCCACCGCGCAGGCGCTCAGCGTCGCGGCGGGCGACTCGCTGGCGCTCCGTGTGCAAGGACGCCCCGCCGCCGTGCGCGTGGCGGGCCTGCTTCACCCCGACAACGAGCGCAGTCGTCGCGCCCTGTCGAATTTGCTCGTCGTTGACCTCGCCACGGCACAGGCGCTGTTTGATGAATCTCGCCTCAGCCGCATCGACCTGATCGTGCCGTCGGGCAGCGCGGGGAAACGCTATCTCCGTCATCTTCGCGCCGCCTTGCCGGACGGCGCGGAGATCGTGCGCTCGGAGGCGCGCACCGCCACGCTCTCGCAGATGACGGAGGCGTTCAACCTGAACCTGCAGGCGCTCAGCTTGCTGGCGCTGGTCGTCGGCATGTTTCTCATCTACAACACGATGACCTTCGCCGTGGTGCAGCGGCGCACGCTCATCGGACGGATGCGGGCGCTGGGCGTGCGGCGGCGCGAGGTGTTCGGCCTGGTGCTGGGCGAGGCGGCGGCGGTCGGCGCGCTGGGCACGGCGCTGGGCCTCGGCCTCGGCGTGCTTTTGGCGCAGGGCCTCGTGCGGCTCGTCACGCAAACGATCAACGACCTGTACTACGTCGTCAGCGTGCGCGAGCTGGCGCTGAACCCGTGGACGCTCGCCAAAGGCGCGGCGCTGGGGCTGGGCGCGACGGTGCTCTCGGCGCTGGGACCGGCGCGCGAGGCCGCCACCGCGCCGGTCGGCGAGGTGCTTCAACGCTCGCAGGAAGAGTCGCGCTTCCGAAGCCGCGTCGGGCGTCTCGCGCTCGGCGGGCTGGCGCTGGGCGTGGTCTGCGCGGCGCTGCTGCTTGTGCCCTCGCGCAGCATCGTCGTCAGCTACCTGGCGCTGTTGGCGCTCTTGCTCGGCGCGGCGCTCGTGGTGCCGCTGCTCGTCGTCGGCTT
>PXTQ01000022.1 GCA_003022505.1 Bacteroidetes bacterium QS_8_64_10
CGGTGATGGTGTCGAGTTCCTCGTCGCTCAGGTCGTGATCCGAACCGTAGGCCAGCGCGATGTAGATGAGCGCCTGGCTGTGGGCCTGCGTCCATTCGTCCGTCGTCTCTGCCATAATCAGTTCAAAGTTTCAGGTTGACAAGTTAGCACGCTGCAAGTTGGCGACAGCCCGCCTATGCAAGTCAAGCAGCAGCGCCCTCCTTCACGCTCCTCCCTTGCTCTATGGCAGCCGCCAGCTCGTCGTCCACTTGCTGCCAGCCCCCCTTCTCGTACCAGGCCAGCAACTTTTCGATGACCGCTTCTTTGTCCGTCTCGGCTTCTTTCGCTTCCTGAAAGCGCGACCCCGCCTCTTCCGGGCGCGGCCCCCACGTGAATCGTTCGGTTCCGTCTTCGGCGAAAGCCACCAGCTTGGGAATACTGCGACTCCCACCCGTCAGATACTGATCCATGATGTCGAGGTTATCGTCGCGGCGCAAGATACGGAGCCGCACGTTGTCGTTCAGGCGGGCCGCCTCCACGATGACGGGCAGGTTGTAGGCCGCGTCGCCGCACCAGTCGTCGGTGAGCACCATCCAGAGCTGCGATTCGTCGATGGCGGCCACGGCGTCGCGCAGCGCCTCCGACGGGTCGTAGCGCTCGTGCACGTGCTGGGAACGCTCGTAGTTGTAGCGCACGTAATGCGCCTTCTTGCGCTCCTCTTTGTCGAGGCCGTCGAGGGAACGATCCAACTTCCGTCGCCATGCTTCCCGGTACTCGTCGTAGGTCAGGCCGTCGTGCGGGCGCCGCTCGGCAAAAAAGGATTTCATGCAGAACGTGGGGGAGCTGTGGTCGGAATGAGAATAGGGTGGGGATGCAATTGGGCGACCGCTCCTTCCTACTTGTGCGCTGCGAACATGTTTTCGACGGATCAGCTTCCGCATGGCTTCGCTGCATCTCACATAAACTGAAATCCATCACGTCGGTTTGAAGGGTGATTATCAAGCCCGGTCATAGATCAGCCCTACTTGCAAATCACGCTATTTGACGCCGCTGCCCCTTCAGCATGGAGATCACCTCGCACTTTGCAGATGACCTTTTTGACGGCAAGACCGTGTTCGTAACCGGCGGGTCGAGCGGCATCAACCTCGGCATCGCGCTCAGCTTCGCGGCAGTGGGCGCGCGTCGGGATCTGCGGGCGCACCCAGGACAAGCTGGATGCGGCGCAGGCGGACCTGGAAGAATTGGGCGCAGAGGTGCTCGCGGCACAGGCCGACGTGCGTGATTACGACGCGCTGGACAACGCCTTCAAGAACGAGCGAGACGCTCGGTCCGATCCATACGCTGGTCTGCGGGGCCGCCGGCAACTTTATCGCGCCCTCCGAGGAGCTGAGCGCGAACGGCTTCGAGACGGTCGTCGATATCGACTTGAACGGCTCGTTCAACGCGGCGCGCGCGGCTTTCGACCAGCTTCGGGCGACGAGCGGCAATCTCATTTTCGTCTCGGCCGGGCAGGCATTCACACCGTATCCGGCGCAGGCGCACTGCGGCGCGGCCAAGGCGGGCGTGGACAACCTGATGCGCAACCTGGCGCTGGAGTGGGGACGCTACGGCATTCGCTCCAACAGCATCGCGCCCGGCCCGGTCGAGGGTACCGAGGGCGTGCGACGCCTCCTGCCGAGCGACGAGGCGCGCGACAAGCTGGAGCGCTCCATCCCGCTGGGCCGCTTCGGACGCGCCGGGGAGATCGGGCACGCCGCCGTCTTCCTGGCCTCACCGCTGGCCTCCTACGTCACCGGCACGCGCCTCCGCGCCGACGGCGGGCAAAACCTGCTGCCGTCCGCCGTCCATTTGAAGTTTGCAGGTTTTCAAACTGGCAAGTTTGCAAGTTCGTCTTCTCGGAAAGAACTTGAAACGTGCTGACTTTGGCCTGCCGACTTTTGATACAGTTTCATGTCTGAATCGTCTGAACGCCGCGCCGACCTCGCCCGCCCCGACTCGCACCCCGCTCGCACCCACACCTGCGGCGACCTCCGCGGCGACGACGTCGGCGATGACGACGTCGTGCTGAAAGGCTGGGTGGACACGCGCCGCGACCTCGGCGGGCTGGTCTTCCTCGATGTGCGCGACCGCTACGGGCGCACCCAGATCGTCCTGCGCGGCGAAGACGCCGAAGAAGCCTACGAGACGGCGCACCGCCTGCGCTCCGAGGACGTGATCAGCGTGCGCGGGACGGTGCAGGAGCGCCAGGATCCGAATGACGACCTCCCGACGGGCCGGATCGAGGTGGCCGCGCGCGAGCTGGTCGTCTTGAGCACCGCCGACCCGCTGCCGTTTCGGGTGTCTGCGCAGGAGGAAACGGAACTCACGGCCACCGAAGCGATGCGCCTGAAGCACCGCTACCTGGACCTGCGCCGCCCGGAGCTTCAGCGCAACATGCGACTGCGCAATGAGGTGTACCAGACGACGCATCGGCATTATAACGAGCACGACTTCGTGGAGGTCGAGACGCCGGTGCTCATGAAATCGACGCCGGAAGGCGCGCGCGACTTCTTGGTGCCGAGCCGCCTGCATCCGGGTCGCTTCTACGCGCTGCCGCAATCGCCGCAGACGTACAAGCAGCTCCTGATGGTCGGCGGGCTGGACCGCTACGTGCAGATCGTGAAATGCTTCCGCGACGAGGACCTGCGCGCCGACCGCCAGCCGGAGTTTACGCAGGTGGACGTGGAAATGACGTTCGCTACCGAAGAGGAAGTCTACGACCTGACTGAGGGCCACATGCAGGCGCTCTGGCAAGACGTGCTCGACACCGAGATCGAGACGCCCTTCCCGCGCATGACCTACGACGAGGCGCTCCGGCGCTACGGCACCGACAAACCCGACACGCGCTTCGGCATGGAAATCCAGGATCTCTCCGAGGCGCTACGCGGTTCCGGCTTCCGCGTCTTCGACTCGATCATCGACGAAGGGGGCAAGGTCGTGGGCGTCGTCGCGGAGGGCGAGGCGGATCGCGGGCGCTCGGCAATGGACCGGCTGGAAGACTACGTGACCGACGAGATCGGCGCGGCAGGGCTGATCTATTTCACGAAAACTGACGACGGCGCGGAGGCCAACGTCAGCGAGAGTGCGCTGCCCGAAAACTACGTGGCGGCGGCCTGCGACGCGGCGGGGGCGGAGGCGGACGACCTCGTGCTCGTGCTGGCGGGCGACGCGCCAGCGGTCTACGAACAGGCCGGGCAACTTCGCCTGCACGTGGCTGAGGAGCTGGACCTGCGCCCGGCGCAGGGCGAGGAGCCGTGGAACTTCCTGTGGGTCACGAACTTCCCGCTGCTCGAATACGACGACGATGCGGAGCGCCACTTTTCGATGCACCATCCGTTCACCGCACCGCAGCCGGAGCACCTGGACCAGCTGGAGGAAAAGCCCGGCGCAGTGAGGGCGCGCGCCTACGATCTGGTCCTGAACGGCAACGAGCTGGGCGGCGGCTCGATTCGTATTCACCGGCGCGAAATTCAACAGCGCGTCTTCGATCTGCTGGGCATCGACGAGGAAGAGGCTGAAGAGCGGTTCGGCTTCTTGCTCGATGCCTTCCGGTACGGCGCCCCACCGCACGGCGGCATCGCGCTCGGACTGGATCGCATCGTGATGCTGCTGGCGGGCGCAGACAGCCTACGCGACGTGATCGCCTTTCCGAAGACGCAGAGCGCGCAGGAGCCGATGACCGGCGCGCCCGGCCCCGTCGACGACGAGCAGCTCAAGGCGCTTTCGTTGCGCACCGAGGTTGACGACGAGGCGCAGCCGTTTCAAGAGGAGAAGCACAAAGCCGCGCGTCAGCTCTCATCTGGGTAATACCAACCCCGCAGGCTCCGAGTGTTAATCGCCCAACAAGAAGCAGTTGACACGGAAACCTTGAGTGGATATGTTGCGGTATGATCCGCAGGAAAAAGCTGCCTATTGAGTGTCGCAGCCGAGAAGCACGAGCGGATGGCACATGTTTTGCCTTAGCTTTTCGTGAGTCCCTATCCGCCCTTCTACTGTTTTCCGTCACCCTCTTTTTTCGCTTTCTGAGATCAGATTCTTATGTCTGATAAAAAATACTATTATTACGATCATGAGTCCTGCTCCTTCGTGGAGGTGGAGGCGCAGCGCACGAAGACGTACGGGCACATCGTCGCCATGCTGATCGGTGCGGTGGCGCTGGCCTGGGTGATCACGTGGGGGCTGGATTACACTATCGGTACGCCGCAAGAGTTGGCACTTCAGGCTGAGAACCAGGCTCTTCAGGAACAGCTCAGTAAGGCTGAGAAGCGCATGGAAACCTTTCAGGAACGCTTGAGCGACCTGGCGTCTTCCGACAAAAAGCTCTACCGCACCTTGCTGGGAGCCGCACCGCTCTCCGATGACGTGCGCCGGGCCGGCGTAGGAGGAACCGACCCGTATCAGAAGTTCGACCGGTTCAGCAAAAACACGGCTAAGCTGCTGCAAAAGACCGCCGGGCAGATTGACCGCCTGCAGCGCCAGATCAACGTGCAGAACGAAAGCTACCGCGAGCTATTTCGCCGCACGCGCGAGCGCGAGTCATGGTTAAAGCACATGCCGGCGCTCCTGCCGGCGGAAGGCCCGATCGTATCCGGCTACGGCAAACGAACGCACCCCCTTCTGGGCGTCAAGAAGATGCACACGGGCATCGACATTGCGCTCGATGAAGGCGCGCCGGTTTCTGCCACGGGCAACGGCGTCGTCAAGCGAGCGAAGTTTTTGCCCAACTACGGTAACTTCATCGAGGTCGAGCACAGGGAAACCAACTACTCGACGCTCTACGCCCATCTCTCGAAAATCGGCGACAACATAGAACCGGGCGTGAAGGTCAAACGCGGCGAGACCATCGGGCTGAGCGGCAATTCGGGGCGTTCCACGGGGCCGCACCTGCACTACGAGGTGCGCAACTCGGAAGGCCACACGTTGGATCCGGTGCGCTTCTTTGTGCCCAGCATGACGCCGGAAAAATACCAGCGGCTTCGCAAACAAGCCAACGAGTCCACCACCTCGCTCGACTGAGCGAAAAGCCGTCTTTTCATTTCGCCGACGGCACCCAAACGCAGCGAGCCGGACGCCTCCATCCTTTGCCGCCTCGCTCCGCGTCCAGGAGCGCAATGAGTAGGCCGAGCGTCGTGCTCGGCAGTCGCCAGCGCGGTTGATTACCTCCCCTCGACGGTTCGCGCCCCTAACTGATGCGTTACGACATCACCGGTGCCGTGTAGTTTCCACCTTTTTCCCCGTCTTGGATCTTCCCCGAAAAGATGAGATTCAGGCAAAGTATTCGCACTCGTCGAAACGGTTTCCGCCCTGGAACACCATTTGTCCCTACCAGACATCAGTCCCGGTTATGAGCCTTCTTCGGACGTTCCTGCCCTGTTTGCCGAAGAGGTAAGCAGAGCGAAGTCGCTTCATGCAGAGCAAGAACTCCCGCAACAGCAGAACGAAGAAGAGACGTCAACGCGCATCCTCGGGTACGCCACGAGTGTCAAGTGGTCAAGAACCAGGCAACGAGCAACCACGGCCAATTTGCCAGTTACTCAACCCTTGTTCGACTCAGTAAACCGACACCACCAGCGCGCCGGGGCGCTCGAAGTACGCCTCCTCGCCCGAAAGACGCGGCAGCTGACCCTCGACAACGTATTCGCTTTGCTCGGTGTGCAGGAGCACGTCGCCTGATGGAGACGGAACAACCTGCGCGCCTTTCAGCACGACGAGAAGCGCGCGGTCGCCGCGCCGGAGCGTCAGGCCGTAGTCGCCGTGTGCCTCCACGGCTTGCTCGCCCTCAAGCCGCTTGCGCAGGCTGAGCAGGTCGCGGTAGAGCGCGAGCGTTCGAGCGTGCCGTCCTTCCTCACGCTCCGGCCAGTTCAGCGTGCTGCGGCGGAAGGTGGCCTCGTCTTGCGGATCGGGCACCTCGCCGCCAAATCCCGCAAAGTCCTCGAACTCCTCGCGCCGCCCCTCGCTCACCTGCCGGCCCAGCTCGTCGTCGTGGTCGGTAAAGAATTGAAACGGCGTGGAGGCGGCCCACTCCTGCCCCATAAACAGGAGCGGCAGCTGCTCTGCAAACAGGAGCAGCGCGGTGGCGGCGCGGTAGGCAGCGGGCGAGGCGTCGTCGGAGAGGCGGGTGCCCATCGGACGATTGCCCACCTGGTCGTGATTCTGGATGCAGTAGACGCATTGCGCGGGGCGCACGCCGGTGGGATCGGTGCCGCGCGGCGCGTTCAGAAACGACGAGCGTTGCCCCGTGAAAAACCACCCCTGCCGGAGCGTGGCGGCCACGTCCTGCGCCGTCGCGCCCGCAAAGTCAGCGAAGTAGCCTTCCGCGTCGCCCGCTGTGATGTGACGCAACTGGTGGTGGAAGTCGTCCACCCATACGCCGTCGAGACCGTGCCCGCCGTCGGCGCGAGGCAGCAGGAGCCGGCGCTCGTTGCGCTCGTCCTCGGCGATGAGGCGGCGCGGCGGACCGCTTTCGATGGCGCTCACGGCCTCGGCCAGTTCCGTCAGAAAATGCGTGTCGGAGTCATCGATGAGCGCGTGCGTGGCGTCGAGGCGAAGGCCGTCGGCGTGGTACTCGCGGAGCCAGTGCAGCGCGTTGTCGACGAAGAACCGCCGCACGCCCTCGCTGCGGACATCGTCCAGGTTGATGGCCTGGCCCCACGGCGTTTCGTGACGATCCGTAAACATCGGCGCAAAGGCAGCGACGTACGCGCCATCCGGCCCCAGGTGGTTGTAGATCACATCCAGAAACACGGCGAGGCCGAGCTGGTGCGCGCAGTCGATGAGGGCGCGCAGGTCGCGGGGCGTGCCGTAGGCGCGCGAGGGGGCAAAGAGCGCGCCCTGATCGTAGCCCCAGTTCCAGCGCCCCGGAAAGTCAGCCACCGGCATAATCTCGACTGCCGTGACGCCGAGCTCGCGCAAATGCTCCATCCGTTCCGCAGCGGCCCGAAACGTGCCCTCCGGCGTAAATGCGCCGACGTGCAACTCGTAAAACGCGAGGTCTTTTTGCGCCACGCCCGTCCAGTCGTCGTCCCGCCAGTCGTACGCACCGGGGTCAACAACCTGCGAGGGACCGTGTACGCCCTCCGGCTGAAACCGTGAGGCGGGATCAGGAAGCAATTCACCGCCCGCCTGGCGGTAGCGGTAGCGCGCGCCGGCAGCGAGGTCCGGCTCGACGTGCTCGAAGTAGCCCTCAGCGTCCTTACTCATCGAGCGCGTCTCGCCCGCGTCTTCGAGCAGCAGCGTGACGTTTTCGGCGTGGGGCGCCCACACGCGGAATTGCACGCCGTCCTCTCGGAGGAGCGCGCCGTGGCGGGGTGGTTGTCGATTGTCGGTTGTCGGTTGCTGGTTCACGGTTGTCGATTGCTGGCACGAGTGTAGTCAATAATAACGCACAAACACCAAAAAATTCCGAACCCTGAAACACACTTTCGGAGCGAGCCGTCGCATCTGTGTCGTTCGCCGCAACAGGCAAAACGTGCGTGAAAAGCCTCCTTCCACCTCACGCAACACGCATCAGATTTCATAGTAGGCGGTAGAGCAAGCGCACCACTAAACGATTGACCAAGCAGGGAATTCTTCGAGAGACATGGTCAAAGTTGACACCAGCGACTTTCGGAACGGGCTGGCAATTGAGTGGAAAGACAGCCTCTGGCAGATCACCGACTTTCAACACGTTAAGCCCGGCAAGGGCGGCGCGTTCGTGCGCACCCGGCTCAAGAACGTGCAGGACGGACGCGTGCAGGACAACACGTTCCGCGCCGGAGCCGAGGTCGAGTCGGCCCGCGTGGAGCGCCGCCCGCATCAGTTTTTGTACGAGGACGATTACGGGCTGCACTTCATGAACGACGAGACCTACGAGCAGTTTGCACTCAACGCCGACGGCGTCTCCGGGCGCGAGTTCATCAAGGAAGGCGGCGAGGTCGACATCCTGTTTCACGCCGAGGAGGAGCGCCCGCTCACCGTGGAGCTGCCCGGCAAGGTGGATCTGGAAGTGACGGACACGACACCGGGCGTGCGCGGCGACACGGCGCAGAGCGGCTCCAAGCCCGCCACGCTGGAAAGCGGCGCGGTGGTCGACGTGCCGCTCTTTATCAACGAGGGCGACGTAGTGCGCGTCGATACGCGGTCGTCGGAGTACGTCGAGCGCGTCGAATTCAGCTGAGTGTGGACGTTTGAAGGTTTGAACGTGTGTATGTGGCGACGCTCACCCATTCATTCCTTCTCACACGTTCGTACATAGATACCTCCCCACATAGACACCTTCACACCTTTATGGATCTGGACGAGATACGAGACCTGCTCAGCATTGTCGCAGAGAGCGGCGTCTCCGAGGTCGAAGTCGAAGAGGACGAGTTTCGGCTGGTGGTGCGCAAGAACGCGCCCAGCGTCATGATGCAGCCGCGGCAGGCGATGCCGTACGCAGGCGGCTACGCGCCGCAGCAGAGCGCGCCCATGCCGCCTGCGCAACAGCAGGCCGCGCCGCCGCAACCGCAGGCTCCGGCACCGCCCACCGCCGCCGGCGGTCAGCAGCAGAGCGCGCCCGCGCCCTCGCAAGAGACCCCCGCCGAGCCGAAGACACCGGAAACGGAGCCGGCTGCTCCCGCCGAAGACGAGGAAAAGGAGGCGGGAGCGGGCGAAAACGAGGAACTCGTCCGCGCGCCCATCGTGGGCACGTTCTACCGTCGCCCCTCGCCTGACGACAATCCCTTCGTAGAGCCGGGCGACACCGTCGGGCAGGGCGACGTGCTCTGCATCATCGAGGCGATGAAGATCATGAACGAGATCGAGTGTGAGACGAGCGGCACGATCAAGGAGGTGCTGGTCGAAGACGAGGAGCCGGTCGAGTTCGATCAGCCGCTGTTTGTGGTGAAGACGGGGTAGCGGAGGACAGCGGACCGCAGACGACGGACCGCGTCTCACAACCTGCTTTGGTATCAATTGATAAGCTGCCGTCAACAGTCCGCGGTCTGCCGTCCAGTATCACGTATCACGTTTTACGTATCACGCGGTTTACGGAGGCGAGCATGGGTTTCTAAACATTGGCCCGCCAACTGCGAAGGAGAGTAGCCGCCATGGAACGTGGAGCGTCGGAGAAAGGGGGAGGTGAGCGCTCGTCGTCTCTTTTACTACGTGAGTCGCTTCGCTCGTCTCTCCTTTCGCTTTTCTCCAGGAGGTGCTTTGCTTGCCGGATACATCTTGGGAGCTCCGCTTCATCGATTTAGCAACCCACTCACGGATCAGTAATTTCGCCGCAAACCGACTCGCCAAGCAGCACGCTACGAACCGACTCACTCTGTGATCGACAAAGTCTTAATCGCCAACCGGGGCGAGATCGCGCTCCGCATCATCCGTACCTGTCACGAGATGGGCCTCAAGACGGTGGCCGTGTTTTCGACGGCGGACCGCGACGCCCTGCACGTGCGCTTCGCCAGCGAGGCCGTCTGCATCGGGCCGCCCTCCGCGCGCGAGAGCTACCTCAGGCCCGACCGCCTGATCGCTGCCGCCGAGGTGACGGGCGCGGATGCCATCCATCCCGGCTACGGCTTCCTGGCCGAGAACGCCGAGTTCAGCACCATCTGCGCCGACAACGATATCGACTTCATCGGCCCGGCGGGGCGCACCATCGAGTTGATGGGCAACAAGAGCCGCGCCAAGCGCACGATGCAGGAGGCGGGCGTGCCCGGCGTGCCCGGCTCTGACGGTCCGGTGACGAGCCTGAGCGAAGGCCGAAGCGTGGCCGATGAGATCGGCTTCCCGGTGATGCTGAAAGCGGTGGCGGGCGGCGGCGGCACGGGGATGCGCCTCGTGCGCGAACCGGGCGACTTCGAGCAGCAGTTCAGCGCAGTGCGCACGGAGGCGGAGGCCGCCTTCGGCAACCCGAACACCTACATCGAGAAGTTCGTTGAGGAGCCGCGCCACGTCGAGATTCAGGTGCTTGGCGACGGGCGCGGCAATGTGATTCACCTGGGTGAGCGCGAGTGCTCCATCCAGCGCCGCCACCAGAAGCTTGTCGAGGAGTCGCCTTCCCCCATCGTCGAGGACGGCCTGCGCGAGCGCATGGGGGAGGCAGCGGTGAACGCGGGCGCGGCCGTCGATTACGAAGGCGCGGGCACCGTCGAGTTTCTGGTGGACGCCGACGGCAATTTCTATTTTATGGAGATGAACACGCGCATCCAGGTGGAGCACCCCGTCACCGAGGAGGTGATCGACTGCGACCTCGTGGAGCAGCAGATCCGCGTGGCGCTGGGTGAGGAGTTGCCCGACACCACGTATGCCCCGCCGAACGGTCACGCCATCGAATGCCGCATCAACGCCGAGAACCCGTTCCGCAACTTCAGTCCCGCACCCGGCCAGATCGACACCTTTCATCTGCCGGGCGGCCACGGCGTTCGCGTCGATACGCACGCCTACGCCGGCTACGTCATCCCGCCGCACTACGACTCCATGATCGCCAAGCTGATCGTGCGCGGCGACACTCGCGAGCGCGCCATCACGAAGATGCAGCGCGCCCTGGACGAGTTCGTCATCGAGGGCATCGACACGACCGTACCGTTTCACCAGCAACTCATGCGCGACGAGCGCTTCCGCGACGGCGACTTCACAACGCGCTTCCTTGACGACTTCGAGTTGGTTGGTGGTTGATGGTTTGGCAGTAGGCGGTTTTCTCGATTGCCAGTTGGTTGGTTTTCGGTTTCTTGGTTTGCGGTTGTCGGTCGGGTCGCCGAAACTAAACGTCGGGATTTCAAACCGTAAACCGCTCAAACCAACAACCAATAACCAGCAAGCCAGA
>PXTQ01000023.1 GCA_003022505.1 Bacteroidetes bacterium QS_8_64_10
GGGGTATACGTTCAAGCGCAACATCGAGCCGGGCGCGTGGCGCGTGGACGTAGAGACCGAGGACGGACTCATGGTCGGGCGTATTCGGTTTCAGGTCGAACGCGCCGAGGAGCCGGTCACGAATCTGGAGCAGACCCGCTATCGATAAACGGAGGCAACGATGGAACGCATCTCCAGCGGTTCCACCGCAAGCCACCGCTTTTCCCCGTGACGGTCGGAGCGCCAAAGAAAGTGCGGCTCCTGTAAGTGCTGGCGCTACGGCGCGGACCGCAGGGTCTCCCTCTCGGTGACGAGCGCGCGAAGCGGCACGTCGTGCGCCTCGGCAGGCACCGCATCGCGCAGGCACGCCGCGTACACCAGCCCGACGGTGAACGCGCTGATCGGATTCAGAAAGGCATCGTAGAAGCCGCGCCCATGTCCGATGCGATGACCGTCCGTGCGACCCGTCCCGAACGCCGGCACGACGACCGCATCCAGCGCGCTTGGCGCGACGGTTTCCGAGCCGGCGGGTTCGCGCAGGCCCCAGCGGTTCGTGCGGAGTGCGTCCTCGCCGGTAAACAGCACGTGCTCCATCTCCGGTGGGGCGTCCGGGGCAAAGCTGACGACGCGCGGCAGCACGATGCGCTTGCCTTCGTCCCGGAGACGCCGGATGAGCGGGCGCGTGTCGATCTCGCGCTCCTTCGTTTGCGGCCAGTACACATGGACCGTCTCGGCCTGATGGATCTCCGGCAGGGCCGCCGCGCGCTCGCAGATCGCTGTGCTCTTCGCGCGGTACGTCGCTTCGTCGAGTGACGCCCGGTAGTGCTCAAATTCGGCGCGCAGTTCGTCTTTTTCCCTCATGTCGATATCGTGACCTCTCGTGTTGCGTTGTCAACGGTAATTCTACTCACGATCACCAGTCCGTCATCCGTCAGCGTTCGAGCAACTTTTACACAACAGGCCGGACCCTAACCGCCTGACTTGTGTTCCACTCCAATGCTTATAAAACGCGACGTACCCGCTTTACAGGCGGGTAGCGAAAAGGTGAGCACCCTCGCGCCTCACACAACACGCTCCTTTGAGAGAGCAGCGTCGTTTTCGCTTACCACTTGACGCTTGACCAACGTAAACCCCGTCATGTTTGAAAGCCTGTCCGATAAGCTGGAAGGCGCCCTGCAAAACGTCAAGGGGCAGGGGCGCATCAGCGACGTCAACATCGCCGAGTCGATGCGCGAGATCCGGCGCGCGCTTTTGGACGCCGACGTGAACTACCAGGTGGCGCGCGACTTTACGGATCGCGTGCGCGAGCAGGCCACCGGCGAGGATGTGTTGACCTCCGTGACGCCGGGGGAGCAGCTTACCAAGATCGTGCACGACGAGCTGGTAGAGCTTCTGGGTGGGGAGCAGGCGGAGGTCAACATGGCCGATCAGCCGCCCACCGTGGTGCTCGTGGCGGGCCTTCAGGGATCCGGCAAGACCACCTTTTGCGCCAAGCTCGCCCGCCACTTCAAATCGGAGGGCCACTCGCCGGTGCTGGCCGCCGCCGACGTGTACCGGCCCGCCGCCGTCGATCAGCTCAAGAAGCTGGCCGGCGAGATCAACACGCCCGTCTATTTCGACGAGACGATGATGCAGGAGGTCGCCGACATCAAGACGGCGGTGGAGCCGAACGAGACGCTCTTCGTCGTCGATTCGATGACGGGCCAGGACGCCGTCAACACGGCGAAAGAGTTCAACGAGCGCCTCGACTACGAGGGCGTGGTGCTTACCAAGCTCGACGGCGACACGCGCGGCGGCGCGGCGCTCTCGATTCGCGACGTGGTGCATAAACCCATCAAGTTTGCCTCCACGGGTGAGAAGCTCGACCAGCTCACGCCGTTTTACCCCGACCGCATGGCGCAGCGTATTCTGGGGATGGGCGACGTGGTTTCATTCGTCGAGAAGGCGCAGGAGCAGTACGACGAGAAACAGGCCGAGCGCCTTCGCAAGAAGATCCGCAAGCAGGACTTCGACCTCGCGGATTTTTACGAGCAGCTTCAGAAGATCCAGAACATGGGGTCGATCAAGGAACTGATGGGCATGATTCCGGGGATGGGCAGTCAGATCCGCGACCTCGACGTAGACGACGACGCCTTTAAGCACATCGAGGCCATCATCTTGAGCATGACGCCGGAAGAGCGCCGCAATCCGCGCATCCTGAACGGCAGCCGTCGCAAGCGCATCGCGCGCGGGAGCGGCACCGAGGTGCGCGACGTGAACCAGCTTCTGAAGCAGTTTAAGCAGATGAAAAAGATGATGGGGTCGATGTCGAAAATGATGGGCCAGGGCCGCGACGTCAGCATCGAGAAGGTCATGGAGAGCATGGGCATGGGCGGCGGGAATCCGTTCGGATGAGATGGTGACGGGTCGCTCGCAAACGCTCCCGATAGCATCTATCGACATCGTTTTCGCCCTGACGTGACGCAAAACGTATTGCGTAAAACGTAAGAGAAGGCACCCTTACGCTTTACTTTTTACGTTTTAACTCGCGCGGGAGAGGTAGAACCTTCGAATAGCAGTTCTCAACACCAACACCAATAACCTCAACCGACTACCGACGTGCCACTTACCCTTCGCCTTCGCCGCATCGGACGCCGCAAGAAGCCTGTTTTTTCAATCGTTGCCACCGACTCGCGCAACGCGCGCGACAGCGGTCGCTACGTGGAAGACCTGGGTCGCTACTACCCGCTTCGCCAGCCCACCGAGGTCGCGCTCGAAGAAGATCGCGTGATGCACTGGCTGGAGGAGGGTGCGCAGCCCAGCGACACCGTGCGCTCCATTCTCTCGAAGCGCGGCTACATGCTCGCCATGCACCTGAAGCGCCAGGGCAAATCCGAGGAGGAGATCCAGGAGGCCGTCGAAGAGCACCGCGAGGAGCGTGCCGGAGAGGAAGAGATGGGCATTACGGCGGCGGAGCGCCGGCGCCGCGCCCTCGAAGAAGAGCGGAGGAGAAGCGCAAAGCCGAGAAGGAGCGCGCCCGCAAGGCCATCGAAGAGAAGAAACGCGAGGAGGAAGAGGCGCAGACCGCCGAAGAAGCCGAGGCAGCGTCTGATGAGGAAGATGTAGAGACGCAGCCTGATGATGCTGCATCGCAGAAGGGTGATGAAAACACCGGTGAAGAAACCGCCGACCCCCAAGCCAGCGAAGCGTCTGATGAAGGCGAAGCGGAGGCCGCGCAGGCCCGCGACGGGGATGAGACGAGCGACGAGGCAGACGAGGAGACTGCAGACGAAGAAGGTGAGGCGAGCGCTGAGGCGGATGAAGATACCGACGCCGGCGACGACGAGGTGAAGGCCGACGCATCCGATGACGAGGGCACCGACAGCGACGAAGACGACGACGGGGAAAAAGAGTAGAGACGTTGCGCCGCAACGTCTCCCCAGCGCCGCAACGTCCTCACAGCAGTGCAAACGCCATTGAGCAGGCCTGCCGAAAACCCGCACAAGAACGATGGAAACCATCGAAACCCAAGACTTACTGCTGGTCGGGAGCGTCTGGCGGGCGCACGGCGTGCGCGGCGAACTCAAGGTGCTTCCCGAAAACGACCCGGAGCGGCTGCTGGATCTGGAGACGCTGCACCTGGGCGGAAGCCCGGAAGACGCCCGCCCGCGCGAGATCGAGCAGATCCGGCTGCATCGGATGAAGCGCGGCACGGTATTGCTCGTGAAGCTGAAGGGACTCGACGACCGCGACGAAGCCGAGACGTACCGCAAGGTGCCGGTCTACGCCCACGAAGACGATCTGCCGCCGCTCGCCGAGGGCGAGGTGTACGTCGAAGACCTGATCGGGCTGGAGGTTGTCACCGAAGACGAGGAGCCTGTTGGCACGCTCAAGGACGTGCTCGATTCACCGGGGCAGGACCTCTACGTCATCGAGCGCGCGGGCGGCGGCGAGGACGCGATGGTGCCCGCCGTCGACGACTTCATCCGCGAGATTGACCTTGACGCGGGCCGCCTCACGATTCGCCCCATCGAAGGGTTATTGGATTGAGAGATTCTGTTTCTCAATACGTAAAACGTAATGCGTAAAACGTAAGAGAAAGCCCCCTTACGCAATACGTTTTAACGCTCCATCTGGCAGGTCGGGGATGGAAAGACGAAAACGGAAAAAGTTGAATCTGACGATAGACAACAGCTTTGCGTATTGACGTCGTCACAGCCCTGCCCGGACTGGTCGAGGGGCCGCTCCGGCACAGCATCTTGAAGCGCGCCGCGCAGAAGGGGCTCGCCGACGTGCGCGTGCACGACCTCCGCGACTACGGGGCGGGCAAGCACCGCGAGATCGACGATTACCCCTACGGCGGCGGAGCGGGCATGGTGCTCAAACCGGAGCCGATCTTCGCTTGCATCGAAGACATTAAAGAAAACGACGAGCCGGACGAGGTGCCGGCATCGCTCGTCCTGTGTTTTCACGACGGAGTTCTCGACCACGTTGCCGAGAGCTACGCCGTCAGCGGAGTGTCATCGAAACGCCTCCCCCGCACGCTGGACGTAGCTGTTGTTCGCCCAGCTACGGGCATCGCTCATCCCGTCGAGTAGTGCTGCTGCATCGGTTTCGGTGAGCACACCGTTCCGGACGAACACCGCCAGCAGCTTCGGCGTCGTCACCAGCCGAGTGTC
>PXTQ01000024.1:0-22253 GCA_003022505.1 Bacteroidetes bacterium QS_8_64_10
CCGCGACACGCTCGCCTACTACTCGGAGGAGCCGCGCGAGGAAGAGTTGCGTGCCTCCGTGCAGGCCGTCAAGGAGGCGTTGCCCGTCATTCAGCGGCTCACGGTGCTGGACGACCTGGCGCACATCGCCGAGGCCGACGGCACGTTCAACCAGCACGAGCGCGACATGATCAGCATGCTCTCGCAGGCCTGGGACATCGGCGTCCGCATCGACGACGAGGTACCGAGCAATGGGACCGAGTGAAGGTATGGAGGTGTGGAAGGGTGAGAAATTGTTTGGCAAATCACGCAAGGCCTGCGCGTGGGCCTTTTCCCGCCCACCAGCCTCCCGCTCCGTCGGGCCCATAGCGCGGCTATGGGCCTCACGAGTCGTGGTCTGCTGAACGAACAAGGCCCGACGCTTGACTTCTTTCTGGTTACCAAACAGCTTCTGAAGGTGTGAACGTGCAGGATGTGCGGTGCGCTGCTATCGTTATGGAGACCCCGAAGCGACAAGTAGCACGCGGCCTCATCGTACTGCTAATGGCAGCGGCGGTGACGGCGAGCGCGGCGCTTGCCCAAGACGACGCCGCTCCGACGGCGCAGGAGCTGGCTCACCAGAAGACGGACGCGGAGCGAGCACACCTCTGGCGCGTAGCCGCGTGGGGCGGGGCGAGCGCTGCCGCCGGCCTGGCGCTCGTGACGAGCTATCGTCGGAGTGACGTTCCTGCGCGATGGGCCTTCGGGCTGCAAACGGGGCTGTGGGGCGTGGTCAACGTGGGCATCGCCGCCGCCGGGCTGTCGCAGAGCGGAGCGCCCGCCGCCACCTACGCCGAGGCGCTCGCTGCCGAGCGCAACTTGCACGACCTTTTGCTGCTGAACATGGGCCTGAACGTGGCCTACGTCGGGGTGGGCACCGCCATGACGATAGCGAGCTACTACGGCGTGAGCGGCGCGCGGCGCTGGCGCGGCCACGGCCTCGCTGTCGTCGTGCAGGGCGCGGCGCTGCTCGCGCTGGACGGCTTAGCGCTCCTCGCCTCCCGTTCCCGCCTCGCCGACCTCGTCAGCGGCGTGACGGGGAACGCGGCGGCTTTCGCCTTCCCAACCGGACTGGCCGTCACCGTCCCGCTCTGAGGCCTCCGACGAAGACGGTTCGGCCTCCGGCGGCGAAGGCGGCGCGGACGACATGCCGATGCTCCAACTCGCCTGGATGGTGCCGTTGCGAACGGCGCGCTTGAGGCGGCGCATGGCGTAGCGGCGGATCAAGTAGCGCGTCGGCGGGAACAGACCCGCAAAGCCGATCAGGTCGGTGAGCACGCCCGGCGTCAAGAGAAACGCACCCGCAATCAAAATGATGACGCCGTCCATCAGCTCCTTGCCCGGCAGCCCCCCCTTTTTGAGCGCGTCTTGCAGGCGCTTCCACGCCGACAAGCCCTCACGCTTCGCCAGGTAGCTGCCCGTCACGCCCGTTACGATAATGACGCCCATCGTGGGCCAGAAGTCGATCACCTTTTCGAGCTGCAGCAGGAGAAGCAACTCGATGATGGGCGTCGCTAAAAAGAAGAACAGCAAACGAGCGAGCATACTGATCCGTGAGTGGATTGCTAAAGCCGATGAACTATAAGAACGGGCTTGCCAGGAAACACGATGGAGGAGGAAGGCGAACGGGCAAAAGGGAAGTCAAACTCTCTATAAGATTCCCCTTTCGCTCTTCGCGTAAGCTGTGTCACCATCAGAACGTCGTCATCTCTCTTTTTTTCAGAGTAGTACTTGAAGATCCGTGCACGCCTCTGTAAAAGAGTAGTTTTTGGAAGGCACAGCACATACCTTATGAGGTGAATCGCAAAAGGCTCCCGCTTCTCCCGGTAGATTACAGAACATTGCCGGAGGAGAGAGCACGCAGTCCTACGGTGTCAATCCTGATTTTTTACATGTGCGAAACGGCTTTTCGATTGGCTGATGCCCTGAAATGCGAGTGTGATGCGTGAGAGTGCTTTTCGCGTAACACGAATCACGTCCGCGCTGAATTGAAAGTAACGTCGCCGAGAGTTAAGATTCACGATTGACGAAGCCCTACAACCTATCAACCTGAAACCCTGATATGAAACGAGTTGCCATCATCGGAGCAGGCGTGGCCGGCGCCGCCGCCGCCTACGCCCTGCGCGAGACGTCGAGCACGCTTACCATCTTCGAGAAAAGCCGGGGCTTTTCCGGAAGAGCCGCCACGCGCCGCCGCGACGGGATCTACTACGACCACGGCGCTAACCATTTTAAGACCGATCACGAGCGCGTTCATCGCATCGTGCGGGAGGAGTTGTCGGTGATCGGGCTGACGCGCATCGACCCGGACGTGTGGACCTTCGATGGCGGTGGGACCATCGAGGAGGGCGACCCGGAGCGCAACGAAGAGCCGAAGTGGAGCTATCGCACGGGCATCCACCGGCTGGGTAAGCGCCTGGCGCTCGCCTCCGAGGCCGACATTCATCTTGAGACGCGCATCACGCACATGCGGCAGGAGGAAGACGGGCGGTGGAAGCTCGAAGATCAGAATGAGGAGGAGCACGGCGCTTACAATGTGGTGCTCATGACGCCCCCCGCCCCGCAATCCGCCCAGCTTCTCGGCAACGCCGACGCGCTCTCCGAGGACGACGTGCAACAGCTCGCCGATACGTTGGACGGCGTGCCCTATCGCAAGCAGCTGACGGTGGTGCTGGGCTACGACGAGCGGCTGGAACGCCCCGGCTCGTTCTACGGTCTCATCAACACCGACGGTGAGCACGACGCGCTGTCGTGGCTTAGCTTTGAGGAGGACAAAGCGGGCCACGTGCCCGACGGCCAGAGCGTCGTCATCGCGCAGATGACGCCTGACTGGAGCGCGCCGCGCCTCGACGATCCATCCGAAGACGACATCGCGGAGGCTGCTCAGGAAGTGGCGACGCTCCTGGGCGAGGACGCCGCTGCCAATCCGGACTGGACGGATACGCAGCGCTGGCGCTACGCCCTGCCGGAAGACATCGCCGACGCCGACGCGCTGAAGGACGGCAAGGCGAAAAATCTGTTCTTCGCGGGCGACGCACTCGCCGGCACGGGGCGTGTGCAGGCGGCCCTGGAGACGGGTCTCGACGTGGCGGAGCGCATCGAAGCGCACGGCGAGGCCTGACGGGGGGCAGGTTTGAAGGGGGGTAGGTGTGTAGGTTGTGGAGGGCGCCGTTTGAGGCGTCTGTGTCATTGGAGGCGCATGGCGGGCTGAGCGTCCCAATTGTAGAGACGCGGCACGTCGCGTCTTAACGGATTGCGTCCCGAACGGCAGTTTCCAGCGCTCCGTGCAGCGCGCGGTTTTCGTCGCGCTCCGTGCGCACCTCGATGAGGGCGGGCGCATCGCTTCGAGCTTCCGTCCGGTACGTTTCCCTGAAAGCAGAGGACGAGTCCGGACGGTGGTACGTCAGATCGAACTGCGCGGCGGCGTGCTCGAATCCGGCGTCGTGCGGCGTGCCGAAGAACGGCTCCAACACGTCTTCGTGCTCTGCGATGGGCAGAAACGAGAAGATGCCCCCGCCCCGGTTGTTGAGGACGACGACCGTGACGGGCGACTCGACGCGGCGAAGCAGCATCAGGCTGTTCAGGTCGTGCAGCAGCGCGAGGTCGCCGATGACGAGCGTCGCCGGCTGCCTGAGGCCCCGCGCGAACCCGGCGGCCGTTGCCACGGTGCCGTCGATGCCGCTCGCGCCCCGGTTCGACGAAGACAACGCCGCCGGGCCGCCGGTCGCAGCGTAGCGGTCGGCGTCGCGCACGGGCATGCTGCTTGCCAGGACGAGGCCGTGCTCTTCCGGCAGATGCCGCGTCACGAGCCGCAAAACGCGCGGTTCACTCAGCGCGTTATCTTCCAGAAAGGTGTCGATCCGCTCGTCGGCGCGGCGGTCGGCGGATTGCCAGCTTTCCAGCCAGTCGTTGTTTTCAGGAGCGAGAACCACTCCGGCGAGGGCGTCGCAAAACGCAGCGGGATCGGTCTCCACGCGTCGCGTCACCTGATGCTCCGGATCCACGCGGAACGGCGTGTCGGTGGCGAGCACGTAGGTCGGGGGACGGCTCTTCGCCAGAAACAGCCGAAGCCGTTTTGAGACAAAGCGCCCGCCGACGTGGAGCACGGCGTCGGGCCGGTGCCGCTCCGCGAACGCCTCGCTCGCCAGAAGCTGATCGTAGCAGCCGATGATGGGGGGGCGATGGCGAGCGCTGCCGAGGCGCAGGTGCGAACCCACGTCGGCGAGCACAGGCCAGCCGAGCGCTTCGGCCAGCGTGCTCACGGCGTCAGCCTGACGGCGTGAGGCCAGCCGCCCCGCCACGATCAGACCGCGTTCCGCCTCTTGCAACTCGCCCGCCACGTCACCGACATCGACAGCAAGTTGCGGCGGCTCGTAGCGTGTAAGCGGCGCGTTGCTTTCGTGCCAGCGCGCCGGCGTGTGCTGCTCGAACGAGAGGCGGGCCTCGCTCGGATCGGGCTGGAGCGGTTTCCGAAACATGCAGTTCAGGTGCACCGGACCGGCGGGCGGGCGGCGGGCGCGGTAGGCCGCCTGATCGACGGTCGTGAGCACGGCCCGCGCGTCGATAGCGGGCGTGGGGGCGGGCAGGTCGAACTGCCAGCGCGCGTAGTCGCCGAAGATGTCCGGCTGGTCGATGGTCTGATTGCTCGCCGTGTCGCGTCGTTCGGGCGGTCGGTCCGTCGTAAGCAGCAGCATCGGCACGGCGTCGGTGCCTGCTTCCACAACGGCAGGCAGGCCGTTGGCGACGGCGGTGCCGCTCGTCGTGATCCAAGCGGCGGGGCGAGAGCCGTCGTCAGCAGTGGCGCGGGCGTAGCCGAGGGCGGCGAAGGCGGAGCCGCGCTCGTCGTAATGCACCACGGCCTGCGCCTCCGGGTGGCGAGCGACGGCCAGCACCAGCGGCGTTGAGCGCGAGCCGGGTGCTACGAAGAACGTTTCCGTGCCGCAGCGCACCAGTTCTTCGACGATGAGCCGCGCCCAGAATTCGTTCAGACTTGCGGTGTCGTGGGAGCGTTGCAAGGTGTTGCGTATTTTGTATTGCGTATTCCGTATTTCGTGAGAGCAGACGTTCTTGCGCAATACGCATTACGCAATACGGTGAGGCCTGACGTCTTCCTCGCAACGCGCTTTACACACCGGGGGCTGGCTTCTCCGTCAAACCCAGGATACCCGTAAAGTCGCTGATCTTCTGCTCGATCTCGTCCCACTCGCTTTCGGCCTCCGAGCCTTCAACGAGGCCCGCGCCGGAAAAGAGCGCGAGGCGATGCTCCGCGACGAGACCGGAGCGGATGGCTACGGCAAAGTCGGCGGCCTCCGGCCCGATCCAGCCGACGGGACCGGCGTACCAGCCCCGGTCGAACGGCTCCAGCTTGCGAATGAGCGCGAGGGCGCGTCGGTGCGGCGTGCCGCCCACGGCGGGCGTCGGATGCAGCGCCGCGAGCAGATCGGCGGTCGAGACGTCGGGGCGGAGCGTGGCGCGCAGGCCCGCCCGAAGGTGACGGCTACGCGCCAGCTTCATCTCAGAGGGCGCGTCGCTCAGGTCGAGCGCTCGGGAGAGCGGGCCCAGCGTGTCGCGGAGGTGTTGCTGCACGAACGTGTGCTCGCGCCGGTCCTTCGAGCTTGCAAGCAACTCGCGACGCAGGCGGTCGTCCTCGGCGGGGTCCTCCGAGCGCGGGCGCGTGCCGGCCACGGCTTCGCCTTCGAGGGTGCACCCGTCGCGGCGAAACAGGCGCTCCGGCGAGGCCCCGACGAAGGCCGCTCCGTCGTCCGGCTGGAAGCCGAAGTGAAAGCAGCGCGGCGTGGCCCGCTTCAGGTTGCCGAGCAAGCGCCAGGGTGGGAGCGGATCTTCGAAGCGGAACGTCGTGCGCCGCGCCAGCACCACCTTGTCAAGCGCTCCCGCCTGCAGCTTGCCGAGCGCGTCGTTCATCATGCCCTGCCAGTGCGCGGCGTCCGGAGCGTCGTCGCGGTCGATGGGTAGCGGCAGCGAGCCGCCTGAGGTGCGCTCCGGGAAGCGCAACCGTTCGATTTGAGTGAGCACCTCGTCGAGCCGCTCCGCGTCGCGGGGGAACGTCAGATAGCAGGCCAGCGCGGCATCGTCGCCGCGCCGTTCGAACGCGAAGCGCGGCAAGACGAAGCGGCAGGAGGCGAACGGTCGCCAGGTGCTTTCCGTGGCGTTTTCGGCGTCGAAGCGGAGGCCGCCGAAGTAGCGCGCGGCGTCATCCACGCGCTGCCGGGCGAGGTGAGTTTGCAACGCGGGCAACACGTCGCGCGCCGGACCGCACCGCAGGTCGGCCATACCGGCGAAGGCACGCTCGGTCGCGGAGCCGCGTCCCGCCCAGAAGCCCTTTTCGCCGAACGGCTGGGCGTCGAGCCAGGCCAGCGGGTCTGCGGGTGCGACGGGCACGGTCAGCTGCAGGAGCGCTGGCCCTTCGGAGGCGGCAGCCACCGTGCGACGCACCCGGCGCGCCAGCGCACGCTTCGGCGCGGCGTCTACGTCAGCAAGTGCGTTGGAAAAGGACATTTTTTCAAGACTGCGAATTGAGAATTGAGCAGAATGGTTTAATTTAGGCTGTCAGCGGCGACGGATCCGTCGCCGCTGCCAAAAATAAATTGCCTACAAAGCCTATATGGAAGGATGATCGTTTCTACTCTTAATTCGCATCATAAACTTATTTGACGGAGGCAACAGTCGCTTTCTCAAGATGAGCCGTGCAGTTCAAGAGGCAGGCCTCGTACGAGTCCATCCGGCAGCGCAGATGATTGACGCCGGTGTTGTCGTGCTCGATCTCGCTCATGCGCTCCAGCCCGTACTCGTTGAGCAGCGACGCCAGCAGCACCCGAAGCAGGCGCCCGTGCGCCACGACGATCACCGTCGCGCCGAGATGCTCGCTCGTGACGCGGCGCACGGCCCGCAGAGCGCGCTCTTGCACGTCGCGGATGGACTCGCCGCCGTCGATTTGATAATCGAACTCGCCGCGATCCCAGCGCCCGTAAATAGCGTCGGTGGCGTCGGACGGCGCATCGCCCTCGTGGACGCCCCACGACATCTCTTCCAGGTCTTCGGTGCGATAGACGGGCACGCCGGGATGTCTTTCGGCGATGCGGTCGGTCGTCTGAAGGGCGCGGCGCAGCGTGCTGGTGTAGAGGGCGACGGCGTGCTGTCGATCTTGCGGCCCTGCACGATGCGGCGGCGGTTGTACTCCGTCTCGCCGTGCCGGACGAAGTACAGGTCAGTCGTTGCCATTTGGAGAGTTGCAGGTTGACAAGTTTGCAGGTTGCAGGTTCACAGCGCTCGGCTCAATCGGATTGCTCGTTGCCGGTGGAGAAGTCGAAGATGGAGCGCTCTATGCGGTCCAGTTCGGGCAGCGAGAGGCGACGTTGCAGCGCCGTGCGCACGATGAGAGCGCGCAGCACTTGGTCGGCGGCAGGCAGCGGATACAGCGCGGACTGCGCCCGATGCACGAAAAGGGCCGCAAGCAGATCCGCGAGGCCCCAGCGCAATACCACGAAGCTCAACAGCCCGACAATCACGGCTCCTATGCGGCCCTCGGCGGCCAGTACGCTGAGGACGCCGGCGTAGACCAGTCCTTGCGCGAGTCCGCTTTTCGCCCGGCGAAAGACGTCGATCACTGGTCCGCTTGCGTAGGCGGGATACAGCAGCTTCCACGCCAGAAAGAACATCACGGCGCCCGCCGTCGCCCATACCGTCGGGAGGGCAAGAAGCAGTGCCGGAAGCGTCCAGAGCGTAGCCGTGCGTGGGGCCGCCAGCCAGTCGTCAGCCCGGCGCAGCAGCGTGTCGAGCGGCACCTCGCGCAGCACCGGTTCCGCCCACGAGCGCAGCTGCGCCTCCGTCGTGTGGTAGTGCGTTCCAGCTGCCGTCGTGAGGCCGTTTGGCAGCTCGACGTAGTATGAATCTTCGGGAATAGACGTGATACGCATGGCGGCGAGACGTGCCCTCTTGAGCGCGTAGTCTTTGCAACGAGAGGTGCGCGCGGTGGTTTCAGTAATTTCTGAAAGCTGGGAGTTTTCTATGCGAGGCGGGCTGAACGTCCAGCACGATCAGCCGTTACGATGGCCTCCAGCACGATCAGCCGTTACGATGGGTACAAGCGACAACTTTGCAGGAAGGTGACGGTTGGCGCGTCCCTACTACTGCGCTGTCAACCGTGAATCGGGGTACCTGGACGACATCGCTTTCGGCCCGGCGCACCGTAAACGTATTGCGTATTGCGTAAAAAAGCACCCTTACGCTTTACGTTTTACGTTTTAAACATTTATTCCGGCAAACCAGTGAATAGAAACCGATCAACTTCTCGGTATGAAGAATCAGGCTTGACGAAGCACTACCGCCATGATCGACTCCGACATCCTTGCCGACGTGAAGCGCCGCTACGACGAGGTGACGGCGCTCATGGCACAGCCGGATGTGGCGACCGATTCGAGCCGCATGGCGGAGCTGGGGCCGGAGCACCGGCGGCTGGAGGAGGTCGTCGACCGCATCGAGCGCTACGAGCGAATGCTTTCCGAACGGGAAGAATTGCAGGCGCTCATCGACGAGGGCGAGGACGAGGAACTCGCGGCAATGGCGCGCGAGGAGCTTGCCGAGATCGAGCGGAAGCTGCCGGAGGCGGAGCGCCGCCTTCGCATGAAGCTGGTGCCGCCGGATCCGGAGGACGAGAAGAGCGCCATCGTGGAGATCCGTGCCGGGGCGGGCGGCGACGAGGCGGCGCTGTTTGCGGGCGACCTGTATCGCATGTACGCGCGCTTCGCGGAGCGCAAGGGCTGGACAATCGAACTCATGGAGCGCTCGGAGGGCACGCACGGCGGCTTCAAGGAGATCGTCTTCGGCGTGCGCGGCGAGGGGGCCTTTGGCACGATGAAGTACGAGCGCGGCGTGCATCGCGTGCAGCGCGTGCCCGAAACCGAATCGAGCGGGCGCATCCACACCTCGGCGGCGAGCGTGGCCGTCTTGCCGGAGGCCGAAGAGGTGGACGTAAACGTCAACCCCGCCGACCTCCAGATCGACACGTTTCGCTCCAGCGGCCCCGGCGGGCAGCACGCCAACATGACCGACTCCGCCGTGCGCCTGACGCACGAACCGACGGGTCTGGTAGTGAGTTGCCAGGACGAGAAGAGCCAGCACAAAAACAAGTCGAAGGCGATGCGCGTCTTGCGGGCGCGGCTCTACGAACGGGAGCGCGCCGAGCAGCAGGCCGAGCGCGACGCCGAGCGCCGCTCGCAGATCGGTTCCGGCGACCGATCCGCCAAAGTGCGCACGTATAACTTCCCGCAGGATCGCCTTACGGATCATCGGCTGGAGGGCGACGACAAAAATTACGCGCTGGAAAGCGTCATCGACGGCGACCTCGACGATGTGATTCAGGCGCTGCGTCTCGCCGAGAACGCCGAGCAACTTGCCAACCTGCACGAGTGAGCGCAATTTCCGGAAGGCGCGTCTCGCGCTTTCAACTTGCAACCTGCCAATTTGAAACCTGCACCCCGTCAATCATGCGGCGACTTCTATTTTTTGCACTCCCATTCTTGCTGGGCACGGCGCTGCTCGCGGGCGACTGGCAGCGCGTCTCCTCGGAAGCGTGCAGCGCCTCGTTTGCGCTGCCCGGCTCGGCCAAAATGGATACCACCACGCAATCGTTCGGTAGAGAAGGCAGCGTCACGCGCTACAAATACGTCGCTATTCGGGGAAACAGCCTTTACGACGTGACCTGCGGCGTCTACCCCGCCGCGCGGCTCCGCACCGATAAGCAGCGCCGCTCGGTGCTCTCGACGATGACCAAGCGTCTGAAAAAGAAGGGCAAGGTCGCGCGGGCCGGCAAAAAGGAAGTGGCCGGACAGCCCGGACGTGAGGTGGTGGTTTCCGTTAAGGACGGTCTGGCGATGCAGCATCATCGCCTCGTTGCGGCGGGCAACCGTCTCGTCATCATGACGGCAGGACGCCTAAAAGGATCGGGCGATAACGACGCGCTCCAGCGCTTTTTCGATTCGCTTGAGTTCCGGTAGCATTACCCGCTCTTTGCAATCGACCCGGACCGGCGTGCCACCACCTTGCATAAAACGCCTTCCGAAAACAAGCGAGCCAACAACCGCTCAACCGACAACCACCAACCAGCATGCCTGACAAGAAAGAAGCCGCCCTCCAACTCGAAAACGCGAAGGACGACCTGGAGGCACAGATCAAAGAGACCGTGGAGGAACAGGAGCAACCCGGCAAGCCGGAGCGCGTCAACGTGCGCCTCGGCGACGACCCAGAGACGGGCG
Source organism: Bacteroidetes bacterium QS_8_64_10 (assembly GCA_003022505.1). Taxonomy (GTDB): domain Bacteria; phylum Bacteroidota; class Rhodothermia; order Rhodothermales; family Salinibacteraceae; genus PXTQ01. The sequence goes on from PXTQ01000024.1 coordinate 10,290, forward strand.
GCAGCGACGAGGGCGATACGGCGCTCATCAGCAAGATCCGCGCGCTCGTCGACGACTTCGAGCGAGGAGCCACCGTGCAGACGGCGGGCGTGACGGTGCGGCGCGTCACGGCGCTCGACTCCGACGCCGACGGCGAGGCCGCCGTAGACGTGGAGTACGACTACGACGTGCAGGAATGACAATTGCCGATTTGCGATTTTCGATTGGCTGCTAAGCGTAAGTCGGCAGTCGCTACTCGGCACTTGCCACTCCCTGCGGTCTTCCACACATACGCACTTCCATACTTTTTCACGCCCGGTCTCGGATCCGGGAGGCGGGCCGCGCTATATGATCCCGCCGACACGCTTTCGCCCTGCTCTCGCTCGCGCGAGGGCCTTAACAGACCACAGGGGTCTTTTAGCGCAGCCTCAACGGGTACGTTTGGGAACGACGGTATGCACCCAGCCAGCACGCAAGCGTTGACTCGAAGGAAGAACGGGTGAGAGGGCGCTTTGCACGCTCAACCTTCTCTTTCCTGCCCCGTTGCTCTCGTTCGGAAAAGTGTGAGCGGTAAGGTCTTCTGTGGAGACGATATAGCTGAAACAACCATTTGAGACTGCCTCAGAGACATGCCCACTTACGAGCTTACCTACATCATCAATCCCGTCATCAAGGATCAACAGACGAACCAGTTGGTCCAGCGCATCACCAACTTTCTGGAAGACAGCGACGCGAATATTCTGGACGTGGACGAGTGGGGCACGCAGCGAATGGCCTATACTATCGACCGCAAGCGCAGCGGCTACTACGTCAACGTGTTCTTCGAAGCGCCGGGGTCGCTCATCAGCGAACTGGAGCGCACGCTTAATCTGGAGAACAATGTGTTGCGCTACCTGACAATGCGTCTGGACGCGAAGGCGATAGCGCACCGCGAAAAGCAGCAGCGCGCATCGGCAGCGGTGGAGGAGGAAGAGGAAGCTGAAGAGGCGTGAGTTCGGGCGTTTTGTGCGTTAGGGTGTTTCCGCGTTTCGCGTTGGCGCGTTCTGGGGTTGTGCGTTCCAGCCGTCTGACTCGCTGCCGTGCAGCTTAAAGGACTTGGACAGACTTGATGAACTCTAACTTGCTAACCGCCCAACCGCTAACCTCAAACCACCAACCCAACCATAAACCAGCAAACCAGTCATGGCCGTTTCCCGCGAGCGTTTCCGCGTTGACGATCCGAGCTTCGTAGACTACAAAGACACCGACAAGCTGGAGCGCTTCACCAACGATCAGGGCAAGATCCTGCCACGCCGCGTGACCGGCGTGTCCGCGAGTTTTCAGCGCCAGCTTTCGCAAGCCATCAAGCGCGCCCGCCACCTCGCGCTCATCCCGTACGTTGACGACAACATCCGGTAAGCCTCTGCCGAGGAAGGGCGCGTCTCAACGGGTCCTCGTGCTCCCGAACTGCCGTATCGCTGCAACTTCATAAGAGCGACTTTTCATGAAAATCCTCCTGAAGAAAAATGTAGACAAGCTCGGCTCCGAGGGCGAGATCGTCGAGGTCAAAGACGGCTACGCGCGCAACTATCTGATCCCGCAGGGCATGGCGCGCATGGCGACCGAGGGGGTCGTGAAGGCGTACCGCGAAGAGCGGCGGCAGCAGGCGCGCAAGCGAGCGCACGTCCAGGAAGAGGCCGAGCGCGTTGCCGAGGAGCTGGGCGACCTCGATCTGACGGTCCGAGCGAAGGTGGGCGAGGGCGACCGCATCTTCGGCTCCGTCACCACGCAGCAGGTGGCCGTGGAGCTTGCCAAGCACGGTTTCGAGATCGACCGCCGCGACATCGAGCTGGTCGAGGACATCCGCAACTTGGGCACCTACCACGCGGAAGTCGACCTGCACAAAGAGGTCACGGGTAAGCTCACGATTCACGTCGAGCCTGAAGAGGAAGAAAGCTGACGGATCGTCTTCTTTGCCGGACAACAACTTTTTCGGAGCGCTCGTTGACTGTTTCAGCGGGCGCTCTTTTTTATTTTGATCGCGCAAATCGCACGTCGTCCAACTCAACGCCTGATCGGGCTGTCGTGGGTATCTTGCTGTATCCCCCCACGGGTCCCGCACTGGATGAAGCGCTCCGCTTGCTCGGCTTGTACGGCGAAAGTGAAAAGCCGCGTGTTAAATCACGAAAATCTTGAAACGGCGCGTGCGTCAGTAGGTTGTACTGTCGTCATTCCCACCGTTTAGCGCGCCACCCTCTGCCTTCTGACGTGGAGACAAACCCGTCTATGTCAGAGCTGTCCGTCAACGTCACCCGTTTGCTCAGTCGCCTCGGTGAGGGCGAGCAGCAAGCGCTCGACAAACTGTTCCCGGCTGTCTACGGCGAGCTGCGCCGCATAGCGCACGTGCAGCGCCACGGCGAGTCCTCGGAGACGCTCAACACGACGGCCCTCGTGCACGAGGCGTATTTCAAACTCGTCGACCACAACGAGGTGGACTGGCGAGACCGCACGCACTTCTTCGCTGTGGCTGCCCGCGCGATGCGGCAGGTGCTGGTCGATCACGCGCGCAAGCGCAGCGCCAAAAAACGCGGGGGAAAAACGCCTAATCTGTCGCTGGAAGACGCGCCTCCCGCCAAAGGCACCGACCACTACGACGACACGCTCCTGGTGCTGGAAGAGGCGCTCCAGAAGCTGGAAGAAATGGACGAGCGGCAGGGCAAGGTCGTCGAATGTCGCTTCTTCGCTGGCCTCACTGTTGAGGAGACGGCCCAGGCACTGGACGTATCGCCCTCGACGGTTAAACGCGACTGGCGCACGGCGAAGGCGTGGCTCTATCGCGAGATGGATCAGTGAAGCGAGCGTGAAAACGCCCGGCGCGTGACCTTTCGTGACCGGCTATTTCGCATGTACTGATACGGAGGTACTGCGCTGTCAAGCCTGATTCTTCGTACGAGCCGGCTTATCGTTCAATTTGCGAGTCGCCAGCATGAGGGCATGAAACGCATTGCGCGAGGGTGCTTCCTCTTACGTTCCCCTGTCCTGAATGCGGCCTCGTTCTATAGCCAAAATCACAGTTGACACCGCAGTGCTCGGTTCATCGAGCCAACGAGCTGCACAGTCATGTCGCAGTGGGATCACATCAAAACCATCCTGGATGGCGCGTTGGAGCGCGAGGGTGCGGCGCGGCGCGCTTATGTGGAGCAGGCCGACCTGGACGAAGCCGCGCGCGAAGAGGTCGAGTCGCTGCTGGCCGCCTACGACGAGAGCGAATCGTTTTTCGACACGTGGACGCGCGGCGAGCGGTCCGGCGTCGCGGGCGAGCGAAGGCGCATCGGGGCGTATCGCGTGCTGGAACGCCTCGGACGCGGGGGCACGAGCGCCGTTTACCGCGCCGAGCGCGACGACGATCAGTTCCAGCGGCAGGTGGCCCTCAAGGTGCTGCATCGCGGGCGCGAAGACGCTGACTTTGCGCAGCGCTTCGTCTCGGAACGGCAGATCCTGGCCTCGCTGCATCACCCGCACATCGCGCAGCTCTACGACGGTGGCCTGACCGAGGACGGGCGGCCCTTCTTTGCGATGGAGCTGGTAGACGGACGACCCATCACGCAGTACTGCGCGGAAGAGGCGCTCTCGACACGCGAACGGCTGCAGCTGTTTCTCGGCGTGGTGGAAGCGGTGCGCTATGCGCATCGCAACCTGGTGGTGCACCGGGACCTGAAACCCACCAACATCCTCGTCGCTGACGACGGCACGCCCCAGCTGCTGGACTTTGGCATCGCCAAGCTGCTGGCCGAGGAGACGCCGCACACTCGCCCGCTCACGCAGACCGGCCAGTTGCTGATGACGCCGGAGTACGCGGCCCCTGAACAGGTGACGGGCGAGGCGGTGACGACAGCTACGGACGTGTACCAGCTCGGCGTGCTGCTCTACGAACTGCTCGCGGGCCGCCGTCCCTACGAGTTCGAGACGAAGACGCCGAGCGTGATCGAAAAAGTCATCTTGCAAGAAGAACCGCCCCGGCCCTCGACGGCCGTCACGCGCGCCAATGAGGACGGTGACACGGATCGTTTCGAGTCACGCCACCGTGCCGACGATGCGCTGCACAGCGACCTGGACACCATCGCGCTGAAAGCGCTGCGCAAGGAACCGGAGCGGCGCTACTCGTCGGCGGAGGCGATGATCGACGATGTGGAGCGGCACCTCGAAGGGCACCCGATTGCGGCGCGGCCTGCCACGTGGACCTATCAGGCGCGCAAGTTCGTGCAGCGCAATCGGTGGGGGGTGGGAGCCGCCGCCGGCTTTCTGGCGCTGCTGCTGGTCTACGCTGCCACCGTCACCGTGCAGGCCCAGCGCATCGCGTCGGAACGTGACCGCGCCCAGGCCGCCACTGCAAAGGCGCAGCAGTCGGCCCAAAAATCGCAGCGAATGTCTCAATTTCTCGTCAGCCTTTTCGAGGAAGCCAACCCCCGCCGCTCCAGCGGAAAACTTACGGCGCGCGATCTGCTGGACGACGCGACGGCGCGGCTCGACACCAGCTTTTCCGGCAACGCCGTCGTCGAAGCTGACCTGCTCGAAGTGATTGGCAATGCGTACCGCAATCAGGGGCTTTACAGCAAAACCTACGAGCTGCACCGTCGCGCCCTCGCGCTTCGCAAGGAGAACGAAGCCCCGGACGACGTGCTGGCGACGGCGGAAAACAATGTGGGCGAGGCGCTCTACTACCTCGGACGCTACGACGAGGCGCAGTCGCATTATCGGAGGTCGCTTAGCAAGCGCCGCCGCGTGCTGGATTCCAGCCACGTAGACATCGCGCAGAGCTTGAACAACTTGGCGCTCATCGACATCGAGAACGCTCGCTACAAACGAGCCAGGCGTCGCTACAGAGAGGCGCTTTCCATTTTCAAAAACAAGCTCGGTGAGGAGCACTGGCGCACGGTCAACGCGCTGAACAACATCGCGCAGGTTGAAGAACAGGCGGGCAACCCGGAGGCTGCCGAGCGCTACTACCGCAGGGCGCTGGAGTTGCGACGGCGCATCAGCGACGCCCCCGACCGCGACGCCGGCATCATTCTCAACAACCTCGGCGGCGTGCTGAAGAGCATGAAGCGGTTTGAGGAGGCGGAGGACGCACATCGCCGGGCGCTCGGCATTTTTCGGAAGGTGACGGCGAAAGGCGCTCCGTTTATCGGCCACGCGCTGGCAGGCCTCGCGCAGGCGAAGCGCGGGCAGAAGCAGTACGAGGAGGCTGAGCGCTTTTTCGAAGAGGCTCTCACGCATTATCGCAAGGCGCTCGCGGACGGCCACGAGCGCATCGCCAAGCCGCTGCTGGCCTGGGGGCGGATGCGGCTGGAGCGCGATCAGCCGGCGAAGGCCGAGCCGCTCCTGCGCGAGGCGTTGCACATCCGGCGCGCGGCCTTTCCCGAGGGACACCGGAAGACGGCGGAAGCACGGTGCGCGCTGTCCGCCGCTCTGACGACGCTTGGGCGTTACGAGGAGGCTGAAAGCACGCTGCTGGAAGGATACGACGCCCTCCGGCAGCAACGTGGAGCCCCAAGCCGGCGCGCGCTTCGGCCTACCGCGACCCTTTAGACGACGAGTGACATCAACCCCAATTCATGATGTCGCTATGGGTTTCTCATGTGATATGGAGCGATGCAGCGCGCTGCGTCGCTACCCGGGATGTGGATTCGGAGGCCCAAATTTTTGTCGCGTATCGAACGCGCAAACGCTCCATCGCGCAACACGGAAACACGCAACGTCCCAAAGGTCGACCCGAGCGGGAGGCGGTCACGCGGACACGAGCCGAAGGCGACTGGCGAAGTAAAGGATGCACGCACAGCCCTTGAGCGATTTGCCAAACAGCTTCTGAAGGTCAAACGTCGAAGGTAGAGGTTGAGGGGCAAAAGAGAACAGACCGCCGGGTGCGAGCTTGTAAAAAGCAAGCGGCGATCCGGTGTGATCGTACAAACGCAACAGCACGCTAACGCGAAACGCGCCAACGCAAACCATGCCCACCGTCGAACTGTGCTTCGAGACCGCTGCCAGCGAGCAGGAGCGCCTGATCGCCGCGCTCGCGGGCCGGGGCTTTCACGGCTTCCGGCAAAGCGACCGCGCGCTGAAGGCGTATACCGATGCGGCCCGGTGGTCGTCGGAACGGCGCAAGCGGCTGGCCGGAGAGTTACGCACGTCCGGCCTCCCGCCCTTCGAAGCGCGCGAGATCGCCGACGAGAACTGGAACGCCCGCTGGGAAGCATCCATCGAGCCGGTCGCCGCCGGTCCGTTCCTGATTAAGCCGAGCTGGACGGACGCTCCACCCGCGCACACCGACAAGACCGCGTTGGAGATCGACCCGAAGATGAGCTTCGGTACCGGGCAGCACGCCTCCACGCGCCTCGCGCTGCGCCTTCTCGCAGACGTTGCGCGTCCCGGCGACCGCGTGCTGGATGCCGGCGCGGGCACGGGCATCCTCGCCATCGCCGCCGCCAGGCTGGGCGCGGCCCCGGCGCTGGCCTTCGACACGGACCCGCGCACCGAACAGGACGCGCGCGAGAACATCCGGCGTAACGGCGTCGGCGATCAGGTGACGTTTCGGGTGGGCGCGCTCTCGGGCGTGCCGGAGACGGGCTTCGACCTCGTGCTGGCGAACATCCGCCGCACCGTGCTTATCGAGTTGCTACCGGCCTTTGCGGAGAAGCTAAACGCAGATGGGCGCGTTGTGCTCTCCGGGCTGATGCGCGAGGGCCGCGACGTGATGCTGGAAGCCGCTGCGGCTCATCGCTTTCAGGTGGTCGCGGAGCGCACCGAAGAGGACTGGTGGGCGGTGGCGCTGCGAGCGGGCGAGCGGGAGCGCGGATGAGGGGGGAGCAGGCCTTGAGCAAGTAAGAACTAAAGATGGTCCATTTGGAGCGGCCTCGTTTGGACGCCGCACGAACGATCTCACGCTCGAGCGCGAAGCCGGCGGGCCGTGGAAGGTGACGAAAGCCTCGGGGACCGCTTGGTCAGACGGCATTGACTGCAGAGTGAAAGGAGCCGACTGCAGCTGAAGACGAAAGACCAATGATCTACGAGCTCCCCGTCGCTCTGATCCGCCGTCGTTTCGCGGGCCTGCTTGCACGCTATCGCTGACCTTGGCTCAAGACCTCGGCGCTGGAGAGCGCGTCGCCCAAGGTGCTCAGGAGCGCCTGCTTCTTGAACGGCTCGTCGAGGTAGTGATCGAAGCCGTCTGCCACGTACTGCTCACGAGCGCCCGGAGCGCCCTGCTTGTCAATGGCGACGACCGGGCGCGTCTCGAGGCCGTCAAAGGCGCGCAGTTCGCTAATCAGATCGGCGGCGGCGCGCTTCTCGTGCAGGCGCACGTCCATTAGCACCACGTCGTAGGCGGTCAGCTGCGTGCGCTTGCGCACCGCCTCCAGGTCGCGCGCGAAATCCGCCTGAAAGTGCGGCTCCAGAAGGCGACGGAAGAGCTGCTGCGCGTCGGGGTCGTTCTCGATGGCGAGCAGGTGGGGGCGGTGCTCCTCTTCGTCGGTCACGTCCGTGAAGGCTTTGGGGAAGGAAATCGTGAACATAGTTCCCTCGCCCTTCTCCGTATCGACGGAGACCTCTCCGTCCATCATGTCGATCAGGCGCTTGACGACGGCCAGCCCCACGCCGACGCCCTCGAAGTTACCGCCCATGCTGTTCTGCTCCTGGCGGAACTCGTCGAAGAGATGCGGCAGGAATTCGTCCTCGATGCCGACGCCCGTGTCCATGATGCGCACCTCGGCGCGCCCGTCGCTCTCGTCGATCTCCACGAACACGCCGCCCTCGTCTGTAAACTTGACGGCATTGCCGATCAGCCCGTGCAGGACGCGCTGCAGGCTCGACGGGTCAAGCCGCGCCAGCACTTCGTCCTGCATGGCGTGGGCACGGAGGAAAATGCTCTTCTCGGCGGCCTCCTCTTGCAGATCTTCGACGACTGCTTCCGACTTTTCGGAAAGGTTGAGCACCTGCGGGCGCATATCCAGTTCGTCCGCGTCCAACCCGGCGAGGTCGAGCATGGCATTCAGGCTGTTGAGGAGGCGTCGTCCGCTCTCGCCGATAATGTCGACCAGGTCTTGCTGCTCGTCGGGTACTTCCTGTTCCAAGATCTCGGCGGCTCCTTTGATGCCAGTAAGCGGCGTGCGGAATTCGTGCGAGAGGTTTTCCAGAAAGCGCGCTTTGAGCGATTGGAAGTCATCCGTGCCCTCGTTGAGTTTGCGAATCCGTTCGTTTTTTTTCTCCAGAGCCGTGCGGTCCAGCCCAAACGTAGCGATGGCGTACACCTCGCCCTGCTGGTCGAGCATGGGCGCATAGAAGCGGTCGAAGTGGCGGCGCGTGTCGTCGTCGGGCATGGAGAGCGATTCTTGCAGGTGCACGCGCTCGTTCATGGCGGCTGCGCGCTTGCGATGGGAGCGCCGTCGCAGGGCTACTTCGGGGTGCCAGCCCATCTTCTTGCAGAGGTCTACGTCCGTTTTCTGCGTGAGCCAGTCCATGCTCACCCGCCCCTGCGCGAACTCGTCGTTGGCGTGCAGGTACTGGCCCTCCGGCGTCAGAATGGCGACCTCCAGCGGAAGCTGGCTGATCGTCTGGCGGTGAAACTGCCTGAACAAAGTAGCCTTCTCGCGGTCGTCGGTCACGTCGTACACTGACGTCAGGTAGTAGGAGGCCTCCGCGATCTCCATGTTGCTCATCTCGACGCGGTAGTACGTTGGAGCGCCTTCTTCGTGCTCACGGGTAGCTTCAAAGGAAATCGATTCGTTCTTCTCAACGCGCTCCGGCAGGTTGGTCCAGTCCGGCTTGCCGAGGTGCTGCAAGACGTGCTGGAAGTTGCGCCGGAGCACGTCCTTGCCCAGCAGGCGTTCGGTCGCTCCGTTCACCTGCACGACGCGCAAGTCCTGGTCGAGCAAGAGCATGGGCGTCGGAGCGTTCTCAAACATTTTCTCGAAGCGCGACGAACGCCTCCGGCGCCACGCCTGCACCAAGTAGCTACCCCCGACGATAACGGCAAGCACCAGAAGCCCCACGGCCAGCACGCTCCACGTCCAGCCCGCGGGTTGCGGAACCTGTTGTTGGAGCGCCCCTTGTTCAGTGCCGGCCGTGGCGGCGATCATCGCTTGCGGTACGTTCAGGAGAGAAGACATGAGCCGAACTTTGCTGCGGTGAAAAGGTGTCGTCTGGCGGACGATGGGGGGCTGTTGATCCGTGAGCGGATTGCTCAAGTCGGTGGGGAAAAGCCGCGAGGTAGAAATTTAGCTTTCCATGCTCGGCTCAAGGCAAGTCGCAAGAATTGTGCGACGTCACCTGATCCGCCGTTGTGCGGCTGGGGGGTTCTACCCATCGTCGTGTAGAAATGAGCACGACGTGGCCCACAGGTCGCCCTGTTCGGCTTTGAGGTGTGAAAAGTTTACCGGCGAAAAAACTGCACAACTCACGCACTGGATCTGCCGGTTTACTTTTTTGCAAGTCGCGTGCTCGGCTCATGCGCACGGATGTGACCTGAAGGTAGAAGTAATCAACGAGCGGCCCCGCGTCGATAAGCGTTTCAGTCTTTGCCATAGTCTTCCATGTGCTTCGGGTTCGTAGAAAGATCGGTGGGAAGGTTCGGATCGTCAATGGAGCCGCACAGATCCTCGGTGAGTTCGAGCACGGAGCCGGGCTGCGCTTCGATAGGCTCGTCGTCCTCGCTCGGCTCCAGCTCGCGCTGCACGGCTTCCAGCACGGCGTCCTTCTGCTCCGATAGCTGCTCGATGTCGCGCTTCTGGGCGGGCGTCAGGCGCATTCCGAACCATTTCTCGTTTTTGGTTTCTGGCATCGTTTCGGGAGGAAAAGTGAACAGGCAACGAGGAGGGGTGCAACGAGCTTCCCTGCGCCGTGTTGCAACGAGACCGGAGCCGTTACAACAGCAAAAGCCCGCCCCTCCTTGCTCGGAGAGACGGGCCTGCTGGTGAAAAAAGAACCGCTCCGTCAGAGCGGGTCGATCTCGCGGCGCACCTGAACGGGCAGGTGAGCTGCCGCGCGTGTGGCGTCCGGCTCCTCCAGGTCCAGGTAGTGCTCCGCATCGTCGAGCATCGCCGCAACGCGCAACATTTGAGGCCACAGGTTCGGCATCAGCTTATCGGCGGCGGGATCGAGCGTTTGGGTGAAATACAGAAGATCCGCTTGCGCAAATCCTTCGGGATCGTCGGATTCCGGTGGCGGAAGGTGGGGATGCTGCGTGCGGTAATCGACGTCACCGTCGGGATGGGTATAGCTCCTGCGAGTCTCACCGCGCCGGCCTTTCATTCATGTGCAACATAAGAAGCGAGACGGAAAGTTTAACCTATGGTTTTACCTCACGCAATAAGAAAAGCCGCAAACCCTGTGTTTGAAGGGTTTGCGGCAAGGGAAGTGTGGACCCGGCAGGATTCGAACCTGCGACCTACCGGTTATGAGCCGGCAGCTCTAACCGCTGAGCTACGGGTCCTCCCTTCTTTCAGGTATGTAGGTATGTAGGTGTTACGTGTGAAGAGGGGTATGTTTTCGCTTCCATACCTCCACACATTCCACCTAAGACACCACACCGTGTTTTTTGCCGACGCGGACGAAGGCGTCGATGGCCTGATCGAGCTGATCACGCGTGTGCGCCGCCGACATCTGCACGCGGATGCGCGCCTCGCCCTTCGGCACGACGGGGTAGCTGAAGCCGATCACGTAGATGCCCTCGTCCAGCAAATCCGCAGACACGGACTGCGCGAGCGGGGCTTCGTAGAGCATGATCGGCACGATGGGATGATCGCCCTCCTTGATGTCGAAGCCGTGCTCGCTCATCCTGCGGCGGAAGTACGCGGTGTTTTCCGCCAGCTGATCGCGCAGCTCGTCTTGGCCCTCGATGAGATCCATCGCCTTGAGGCTGGCGTAGATGACGGGTGGGGCCACGGCGTTCGAGAACAGGTACGGGCGCGAGCGTTGCCGGAGGAGGTCGATGATGGCTTGCCGACCCGTCGTGAAGCCGCCCGTCGCGCCGCCGAGGGCCTTGCCGAGCGTGCTCGTGATGATGTCCACGCGGCCCATCGCGCCGGTCGCCTCTACGCTTCCGCGCCCGCGCTCGCCCATAAAGCCCGTGCCGTGGCAGTCGTCGACCATGACGAGGGCGTCGTACTCGTCGGCGAGGTCGCAGAGCTCGTCGATCTTGGCCACATCGCCGTCCATCGAGAAGACGCCGTCGGTGGCAATCATGCGGATGCGCGCGTCCTGCGCCTCCTGGAGCTTCGCCTCCAGGTCGCTCATGTCGCTGTGGTCGAAGCGGTAGCGGTCGGCCTTGCAGAGCCGGATGCCGTCAATAATTGACGCATGGTTGAGCGCGTCGCTAATAATAGCATCCTCTTCGCCGAGCAGCGTCTCGAAGAGGCCCGTGTTGGCGTCGAAGCACGAGCCGTACAGAATCGTGTCGTCGGTCTCGAAGAAGTCGTTCGAGCCGCTTGTGGATCGTCTGCGTGCCGCAGATGAAGCGCACGGACGCCAGCCCGAATCCGTAGCGATCCACACCCTCTTCGGCGGCGTCCATGATCTGCGGGTGATTGGCGAGACCCAGGTAGTTGTTGGCGCAAAAATTAACGACGTGCTCGTCCGGCTCGACCTCGATGTCGGCGTCCTGCTGGCTCTTGATGATGCGCTCTTCTTTGTAGAGGCCGGCCTCGCGGATGTCGTCGAGTTCGGACTGGTAGATTTGTTCGGCAGACTGGTTCATGGTTTTGGGTTGGTGATTTTTGATTGGCGGTTGGTGGGTTGGCGGTTATCGGTTTTGGGTTGCTGGTTGGCGGTTTGTCAGGTCGAAGGTCGAACGTCAAAGGTCGGCAAGTCATTCTCCGAGCCCTCAAACACCCGAATCCCCAAACGCGCTAACTCGCAACGGGAAGTTTTTCGAGCATATCGTCAGTGAGGGCGTCGAGGTCGTAGCGCGGCTGCCAGTTCCAGTCGCGGCGGGGAGCTTCGTCGTCGAGAGAGGCGGGG